>JBBRHV010000019.1:0-39523 GCA_038222225.1 Candidatus Omnitrophota bacterium | reverse complement strand
CCTGATCAATAAAATCCGTGTCATTCAAAGACGTTCTTTCGGAATTCGGAATCTTGAGTATTTAAAACTTAAGGTCATAACGTCATTTATCAAAGATCAACCCCTGTGATTTACCCACAGGAAACGGTGAAGAGCCATATTTATAAGAGTGTTCATAATAACGGAATACAGAAGCTGTTTCCGAATGAACAGATCAATTCGAAATTGTTTCGAAGGTTTGAAGATATAAAATATCTTCATTAAAAAGAGCCATAGGATAACCTATGGCCATTTCGTTTTGGATTGCAGTGGGGAACGCAGGATGGGATTTATTCCCGAAGAGGTTATACAGCAGATCTTAGACCGATGCGATATTGTTGAGGTGGTTTCCTCGTATGTCCCATTAAAGAAAGTGGGACAAAATTTTAAGGCGTTATCTCCGTTTAAGCATGAAAAAACGCCATCGTTCATTGTCAGTCCGGATAAACAGATTTTTCATTGTTTCAGCAGCGGTACGGGAGGCAATGTCATCAGTTTTGTGATGCATATGGAGCGCGCGACATTTCCTGAAGCGGTGCACATTTTGGCGGAACGTTGCGGCATTGTGATTCCCCAAACAGCGCAGAATCAAGGAAAACTCGGCATCCATGATGATGTTTTGCGTCAAATGAATGAGTGGACTGTTGAGTTTTATCACCGCAACCTGTTGACATCGCGTGAAAAGGGGGCGGTTTTTGCCCGGGAATACCTTAAAAAACGCGGAATCAGCTTAGATGATGTGAAGAAATTCCGTTTGGGTTTTGCATCTGAGTCTTGGGATTGTCTGGCTCGATTTTTGCTAAATAAAAAGGTGAAGGTTGAATTGCTGGAAAAGGCCGGGTTGGTAATCCCCCGCCGTAATGCTGAAGGGCATTATGACCGGTTCCGCAATCGAATTATATTTCCGATTTTTGATGTTCGCGGGAGATGTATTGCGTTTGGCGGTCGGTCATTGGATGGAGAAAACGATGCCAAATATATCAATTCACCTGAAACTCCTGTCTACACCAA
This sequence comes from Candidatus Omnitrophota bacterium, assembly GCA_038222225.1. GTDB lineage: Bacteria > Omnitrophota > Gorgyraeia > Zapsychrales > JANLHA01 > JAKLFA01. The sequence goes on along the minus strand of JBBRHV010000019.1, from coordinate 38,494 downwards.
AGGAGCCCATCTTTACGGACTTCATTTATCAAAGCAGGCTATTGCTCAAGACGATCAGGTTATTGTGGTTGAAGGATATATGGATTTCGCAATACCGTTTGCGGCGGGTGTTCAACATATTGTCGCCGCGCTGGGAACAGCGTTAACGGTTCAGCAGATTCGGCTGATCCGACGATATACGCGTAATATTGTTTTGCTCTTTGATGCAGACCCGGCAGGACAGGCGGCTATGATCCGCAGTTTAGATACGCTGATCGAAGAAGGGGTGTACGCTCGGGTGGCAGAACTCGAGGCTGGGGAAGACCCGGATTCATTCGTACGCAAGTATGGTGTTGAAGCGTTTTTGAAGCGGGTATCCGAGGCTAAGGCGGCCGATGATTTTAAAATGGATTTTTTGTTTGAACATCATGATGCGTCAACCGCTCAAGGACGCTCGAAGATCGCCGCTGAAATGCTTTTAACCGTCAACCGCTTTCAAGATCCGATCATGCGGACGGAGGCTGTTCGAAAATTGGCCGGCCGATTATCCGTTGTTCAGAACGCTATGATGACGGAACAGACTTTGATTTCTGAACTTTCCCGTATTGCCCGGCAGCCGGACCGCCAGGTGGGCCGTGTTAAGGAGCCGGGGACTATGGGCGATCAACTGAAGGACGTGCCTTCAGCGGAACGGGATCTTTTACAGCTGATGCTGATTGATGCTGAGTTTGTGGAACCGGTCCGATCAGAGGTGACGCTGGAGGGATTTCAGCATGCCGGTATCCGCGAGGTGGTTGGACATATTTTTCAGCTGTTTGATCGGCAGGGGACGCTGGAATTGACACATTTGATCGCCCGGCTGGAGAAGCAGGATATGATCAATTTTGTTTCCGGTTTAGTATCATCCGAGGCAGCGGTTGTAGGCAACAAAAAGAAGGTGTATCGCGATTGTGTGGAAAAATTAAAAAGTGACAGCATGCGGTTGCAGCGAAAGAATATTTTGGCCGAGATGGAAGAGGCAAAGGCTCAGGGAGATGAACAGCGATTGAACCAATTGGCACAAGAGTTTAACCGATTATTGAAGAGGTGAGTTACATGGATGCAAAGGAAATACAATCCGATGTAGAGAAATTGGTTTCGTTAGGAAAGAAAAAGGGTTTTTTGACCTATGAAGAAGTCAATGAAACCTTGTCCGAAAAGGTCGCATCATCTGAAGACATTGATCAGGTTTTTGACATTTTGGACGGCAAGAACATCAAAGTGATCGAATCCGATGATCAGGAAACTGTTGAAGTGGACGACGAGTTTTTAGAGGAGGAGTCCCGTGAACAGCAAGTCCGTCGTGTTCGGGCCGAACAGACAAAGGATGATATCTATTCGGATAAGTTTATTCCGCTGGATGATCCGGTCAAGATGTATTTGAAGCAGATGGGCTCTATTCCTCTTTTGACCCGGGATGAAGAGATCGCCTTGGCCAAACGGATTGAGGAAACCGAGTACAAGCTGGCAGAGGCGTTATATTTGATGACGTATGCGCGCAAGTGCGCAATGGATGTGATCAAAAGAGTTTTGGCTGAAGAAATCAACGTGGAAGACGTCGTCAAGGACGAGCTTGAAAGACGCCCAAAATTAATCAAAGATTTGAAGCGCATTTTGATTCAGGTTAAGCGGGCCCGTGTTGGATCTGAGAAAGGATCCAAATTGCTGGCGGAATTCAAGCTAACGGCTTCTTTTAACGAACAGGTCATTGATAAGATTGTTTTAAAAAAGAGACGCATTGAAAAAATAGACCGTTTGTTGAAAAACAAATCGCGGAAAAAGGAAAATGAGGATCTTTATAAAGAGCGGGATCAGCTGGCGAAGGAACTGGTTCAGCCGGTCATGGTTATCAAAGAGCAGCTGAATGTTGTCAGAATACGTCTGTCGAATTTTAATAAGGCCAAGAAGCTGCTGGTTGAAGCGAATTTACGTTTGGTTGTGAGCATCGCCAAAAAATATATCAATCGCGGGTTGTCCTTTCTCGATCTGATCCAGGAAGGCAATATGGGGCTGATCCGCGCGGTTGAAAAATTTGAATATCAGAGAGGGTATAAATTCTCGACGTATGCTACCTGGTGGATTCGTCAGGCCATTACGCGGTCCATCGCTGACCAGGCACGGACGATTCGTATCCCGGTGCATATGACCGAGACGATCAATAAGATTATTCGCGTTTCGCGTCTTTTTGTTCAGGAATTCGGACGGGAACCGACGCCCCAGGAAATCGCTAAGCAAATGCGGATCCCGGTCATGAAGGTCAAGGAGATCATGAAGATCTCTCAGGTCCCGATTTCTTTGCAGACTCCGATCGGAGATGAAGGGGATACCAATTTTGGAGATTTTATCGAGGATAAAAAGGCAGTGTCTCCGGCGAATGCGACATTGCATTCCATGCTGAAAGAGGAGATCTATTCCGTGCTGGAAACGCTTGATGAGCGCGAACGAAAGATTCTGGAATTGCGATTCGGCATTCATGACGGAACCAGCCGGACGCTTGAGGAGGTCGGGTCGGAATTTAATGTGACCCGTGAGCGTGTCCGACAGATCGAATCAAAGGCGTTGCGCAAACTGCGTCATCCGACGCGTTCGCGTCGAATTCAGCAATTTTTGGATGTATCGCTCAAAGACGTTGAAGTCATTTTTTGAGCCAAAGATCCGTTTTTGAAAGGCCCCGGTTTCCCGGGGCCTTTTTTTGTTTTTAAAGCTGTTTTTCATTTTTTAAATCGTGATATACTTAAAGTGATTTATATCACCAGGAGGTTCGCGATGAGACGATGGTTTGCGGCAATGATGATTTTGGCCGCTGTCAGCAGCGTGTTTTTTATCCCGATGACGGACAGCTTGAGTCAGGAAATGGCCATTGAGCCTGAAATTTTGGAGATATCCAATAAGATCATGCAGGATCTTTTTGCGGAAATCAAAGCGGCTCAGCCTGAATTCAAAGAGCTGGCAAATTTCAGTGATGAAAATTTTTTCAAAAACGCGCAGGGGATTTATACGATTCAGTATCAGTATACGCCTAAAACGGAGGGCGCGGAACAAATGCAGCAGGAGCTTCCTTATGCGATGGGCATTACGATCGATGGATTGGACCAGTGGACATTTCCGCCCCGCAAAAAAATGTTTAATTATGGATTTCCGCTTTTGAATGTCAAGATTTCCGGGTATCAGGAAAAACATCCGATCCGTACACAGTTTGATATTAATCCGCTTGTGAAAAAATACGGTCAGATCCTTGCAGATGAACAGCAAAAATTGATGCCGCTAACGATCACCGTTGAACCGACTCAGCCGTCATTTTCAACAAGGGAACAGGTTGAAGTGGATATCATTTTAAGAAATGTTTCCAAACGCCATATGTATGTCCGGCCGTTAAATAAGGACACATTGTATTTTCTGATCGATGACCAGTTTTGGGGCACTAAGCCAACGGAGGGGGCTCCCAAGGAGGTTCAGAGCATTCTTTATTCGGGTGAAGAAATTCATATGCGCTATCGAATTGGAGTATTTCAGCAGCCGCAGACCATTCATATTATGTGTTTTTACCGGATGGGAATCAGCGGAGTGAATCCGTTCGGCAAAAGTGAAGTGTCTATTGTTAAGCCGTAGCGCTGAAGTTTATTCTTTATTTTCAACGGTTATGGATTTTTGGCTGGGTTCGGTGCATCCATGCTGATGATTTTATATGGTTGAGAAAGAAGCTAAGGCCTTTGGCGGGAAAGAGTTGAAGAATTAGGAGTTGTCCCCCGGTCCTCACAGAGAAGTTCTGGAAAACCTCTTTACAGTTTTCTGAAATTCGACTATAATTAGGTTCACTTTTTGATTTATATTAGTATAAATTATATATTAATCAAAAATTTCGGGCCTATAGCTCAGTCGGTTAGAGCAGGGGACTCATAATCCCTTGGTCCCTGGTTCGAGTCCAGGTGGGCCCAGATTTGACGGATGGTTCTTTTAGAATTTTTGTTATGGGCGCATAGCTCAGTTGGTTAGAGCGTTGCCTTCACATGGCAAAGGTCGAAGGTTCGAGCCCTTCTGTGCCCACCATTTTTATAACGAACGAACCAAGGAAGGTATTGTGGCAGAATCCGATATGGTGGAGACGCTCCGTAAATTGGTTGAGTTGCAGAAGTTTGATAATGAGATTTACACGCTGAACAGAGAGCTGGAGGAGAAGCCGGCCGCGTTGGAAATTTTGAAGCAGGATTTTGAAGCGAAAAAAGGCAAGCTTAAAGAACTCGAGGAGCAGTTTAAAAGTGTTCAAGTGGAACGCAACAGCTTAGAAGGGGATTTGGCGGTCAGAGAAGAACACCTTAGGAAAGCCGACGGACAGCTGGCCCTGCTAAAGACGAATAAAGAATACCAGGCGAAGATCACAGAGATTGAAGGGCAGAAGGCTGATAAGTCGATGCTTGAAGAAAAAATACTGCTTTCTTATGATAAGGCGGATCAGGTTAAGGCATTCGTCGACGCTGAGAAGAAGGTTGTGGCGCAGCAGGAACAGGCTTTTCAGGCAGAAAAGAAATTGGTCGAAGATGAAGTCGGGGTTATTCAAGAGCGCGTGCGGGTCTTAAAAGCTGAACGTGAAAAAATTCTGCCGGATATGAATAAAAGTGTTTTATTGAAGTATGAACGGATTCTTGGCAGCCGCAACGGATTGGCGGTGGTTCCGGTGAAGAATCAGGTCTGCGGCGGATGTTTTATGAATGTTCCGGTCCAACTCATCAATGAAATCAAGAAGCATGAAGATATGGTTTACTGCGAACTGTGTACGCGTATTATTTATCTTGAGGAAGAACTCGGCCTGTGAAAACTTTTGAAATTTTTACTGATGGGGCATGCAGCGGAAACCCCGGACCTTCAAGCATCGGATATATCATTAGGCAGAATGGTAAGGTTGTCGGTGAATTTTCGCGTTTTATCGGGCAGGCCACCAATAATATTGCTGAATATACCGCGCTGATTTATGCCTTGCAGGAGGCATTGATTTTAAAAGCCACAGATGTTTCGGTTTGCGCTGACAGTGAATTGCTCTGCCGGCAAGTTTTGGGCGAATATCAGGTTAAACATGAAAATATTAAACCGCTCTTTGATCAGATCCAGCATTTGGCCGGAGGATTTCGTTCGTTCCGTATCAGGCATGTTCCGCGGACAGAAAATCTTGATGCCGACCGGCTGGCAAGAGAAGCACTTAAACAAGGACGGACGAAGGTGTTTGCCTCGGCAGAACAGGCCGGGGAGGAAAGTCCGAGCTCCAGAGGATAATGCACCCTGATAATTCGGGGCACTCCGTGGTTTTGTTCTGCAAAACGGCGGGGGAGGATTAGAGCAACAGTGACGATGTCCCCGTGAGGGGAAGTGAAACGGGCAATCTCTGCATGGAGCAATGCCAAATAGGAGGACACATCCTTCAATGGAGACGAAGTGATCCGCTTCGTGGAATGAACCCCGTTGAAAAACGGAGGTTCTTGATGATCCTCGGGTAGGCTGCAAGAGTTCATGGGGCAACCCGTGAAGTGAGTTGAATAAACACCGCCTCGTCATCTATAACTGAGTAACAACGAACAGTGAACAGGGAACAGTTATCGTGTCGCTTCGCGACTTGAATGGTTAGTGTCCTGAAAGGACTCCTTAATTATTCGTTGTTAGCTGTTCGTTATGAGTTTAGATCGCGAGGCCACAGAACTCGGCTTAACGTCTGTCCTTGTTTTTATTTTAAATGAAATCAAAAATTGAATGAGTTGTTTTTAAATGAGGAGGGTTAAAGATGTCAGGACATTCGAAATGGGCAACAATTAAACATAAAAAGGCGGCTGCCGATGCGAAGCGCGGTGCGCTGTTCACCAAGTTAACAAAAGAGATCACCGCTGCGGCCAAAGCTGGCGGCAAGGATACGGAATCAAACATCCGTTTGCGAACAGCCATTCTGCGCGCGAAAACGTATAACATGCCCAGTTCCAATATTGATAATGCCATTAAAAAAGGTACAGGCGAGCTGCCGGGGATCGTCTATGAGGAAGTTGTGTTTGATGCCTATGCTCCGGGCGGGGTCGCTGTTTTAATCGAGGGCTTGACGGATAATAAAAATAGAACGACTGCGGAGATCCGTAATATTCTTAACAAGAAGAACGGAAGTATGGCAGGCGCAGGTTCAACAGCATGGATGTTTACGGCTAAGGGCATGATCATCGTTAAAAAAGATGTGGTTTCCGAAGATCAGTTGATGGAGGTTGCCTTAGAGGCCGGCGCGGAGGATATTAGCACGGAAGAAGAAGTCTTTGAAGTGACCTGTGAGCCGACGACTTTCAGTAATGTTAAAAGCGCTTTAGAGGCAAAGAATATTGTCATTGAATCTGCCGAATTGACAAAAATACCGGGGTCAACGGTCAAGGTTACTGGGAATGAGGCCAGGCAGGTGCTGGCGTTGATGGAGACTTTGGAAGAGCACGAGGATATCCAGGCGGTTCATGCCAATTTTGATATCTCTGATGAAGAAATGGAGCAGCTCTCTGCTGAATAAAACGGTGATCCTGGGAGTTGACCCGGGACTCAAGGCAACCGGATATGGTGTAGTCGAGGTTACATGGCGGCCGGATTGCCGTATCCGCCTTTTGGAAACCGGAACCATTAATCCAAAATCACGAGATTCCATGCCGTTGCGTATTCATTCTGTCCATAAAAATTTAAATGATGTGATACACCAGCACGCTCCGCAAGTCATGGTTCTTGAGAAAATATTCGCGCATTATAAACATCCGGCAACGGCCGCGATTATGGGGCATGTCCGGGGAGCGATTTGCTTGCTGTGTGCGCAATGTGATATTGAGCTGGTCGAACATAGCGTTAAGCGTATTCGTAAGGCATTGGTCGGAAACGGCAGTGCTTCAAAGCAGCAGACGCAGTTTGCGGTCGCGCAGATTTTAAAGGTTGATCCTGCGAAGTTGACGCTGGATGCCAGTGACGCTTTGGCGTTGGCCTTAGGGTACGCGTATATGCAGCGATGATAAGGCATTGAGATAAAGATGATTTCAAGGATCAGGGGAAAATTAGTCGAGCGTCGTGATCAAGCGGTCATTCTTGAGGTGGCCGGGATTTATTATGAAGTCCTGGTATCAGCCGCCGTGATGTCCCGGCTTGACGATCATTTGGACACAGAATCCTGTTTGGAGTTGATCACCTATTATTACATTCAGATCGGTCCTTCCAAAGGCAACCCGACCCTGGTCGGTTTTTTCAGTGAAATCGAACGGGATTTTTTCCTGGATTTTATTAAAGTTTCCGGCATCGGCCCCCGCGCGGCCATTAAGGCGTTGAATCAGCCGATTTCGGCCATTGCGCAAGCCATTGCCAAAGGCGAGGAAAAGTTTTTGACAGCGCTGCCCGGTATCGGGAAGCAGAAAGCGAAAGAGATCGTGGCCAAGCTGCAGAATAAAGTCGGAAAATATGGTTTGATTCAGGATAACGGGACGATCCTTTCTTCCGGCGCAATAACCGGCCCAGTCGTTAAGATTGAAGCCTGGCAGGAGGAGGCGCTGGAGGTTTTGTTGCAATTACAGTATAAAAAAGGTGAAGCTCAGCAGATGGTCGAAAAGGCGATGGACCGCAATTCAAAAATCGCATCTGCCGAACAATTGCTTAATGAAATTTATAAACAAAGGATTGCAGCTCATGGATGAGGAATCACTGAAATATATGAAAGGCGCCGTTGAAGCTCTGTTATTTATCAGTGAAAAACCGGTAATGCTTGAGCAGTTCCACGAGGCGTTGGAGACAGTGGAGGTCCAGGATATACGGTTCATTCTGAAAGAACTTCAGCAGGATTATGAGGAACGCCAGAACGGGATGACCTTAGTTGAGATCGCCGGGGGCTTTCAGATGTTGAGCAATCCGCAGTACGCGGAATATGTCCGTAATTTTTTCAAGACCCGGGTGAAGGAAAAATTGTCCCGTCCGGCGCTTGAGGTTTTGGCCATTACGGCTTACCGGCAGCCGGTTTCCCGCGGAGATGTTGAAATGATCCGCGGAGTGAATTCGGACGGGATCGTGACGCATCTGCTGGATAAGGGTCTGATCAAGATTGTTGGACGCAAAGATGTTGCGGGCCGGCCTTACTTGTACGGAACCGCGAAATTATTTTTGGAATACTTCGGGCTGAAATCGTTAAAGGATCTGCCGAAACTTGAAGATTTTGTCGAGTCGGTCGGCGTGATGGACGATGGGCGCGGATCCGGAAACTTATTCTCCAGCAACACGACAATGACGGTCGAGCAGTCGGTTTTGGATGTGGGAGAAGATCATGTGGAAAAGTCTTTTTCTTCAGGAGAACCGGAAGAAGATATCTTTTCAGAAGAGGAATTTTCAGAGGAAGAAGTTTCAGAGGAAGTGGTTTCGGCAGAAGAGGCTCCTTCTGAAGGGCTTTCGGACGCGATGGCGCGCCGTGACATTGCTCAGCAGGAGCATGTGCTGGATGGCCCGGCCGAAGAAGCTGAGGATCTAAAAAAGGTGATGGAGGAAATCAGCCGCTCTGAGTATGAATCGGAAGAGCATATGGAGCGTCCGGAGGCGTATGAGCCGGAATTGATCAAGGATGATGAGCCGTCGGATCGTTCAGAGTTATCAAAAGATTAAAAGGTGAGGTGCAGGATGTCATTAAAAGAATACCGAAAGAAAATTGACCAGCTCGATGAGCGGATTGTGAAGACCTTGAATGAGCGTGCGAATCTGAGCCAGAAAATTGGGCAGGTGAAAAATCAGGAGAAACGAAGCATTTATTCTGCTGAACGGGAACAGCAAGTGCTGCGGCGAATTAAGGATATGAATACGGGGCCGATGACCAATGAGGCTTTTGAGGCTGTTTACCGCGAGATCATGTCAGCTTCGCTGTCTTTGGAGAAGGCCTTGCGTATCGCCTATATGGGGCCGAAGGCCTCGTTTTCGCATCAGGCGGCGATGAAGAAATTCGGTTCACAGGTCGAGTATGTGGACTGCTTGAATATTTCTGAAGTTTTTCGGCACGTTTCCGATGGGGATTGTGATCACGGCGTTGTGCCGATCGAAAATTCGATTGAGGGAGCGGTCACGCACACCTTTGATCTTTTGGTGGACAGCGATCTGAAGATCTGTTCTCAGCTCTTACTGGAGATCTCGCACAATTTGCTTTCCAAAATGAGCCTAAGCAAGGTCAAGAATGTCTATTCGAATCCGCATGTTTTCGGGCAGTGCCGTTATTGGCTGCAAAATAATTTGCCGCAGGCGAATTTGATCGATGTGGTCTCAACGACGCATGCGGCGCAGATCGCGATCAAAGAAAAAGGGTCAGCGGCGATCGCTTCGATCTTAGCGGCAAAAGAATACAATTTGAAAGTGATTGGCAAAGGCATCGAGGATTCCCATCATAATATCACGCGGTTTTTGGTGATCGCGAATTCCGACGTTCCGCAGACCGGTCATGACCGGACGTCCATTGTGTTCTCGATCCGGGACCGAGTCGGCGCATTGCATGATATGCTGACGCCGTTTCACGAAAACAAGATCAATTTGACCAAGATTGAATCCCGGCCATCGAAGAAGAAGGCTTGGGATTATTATTTCTTTGTGGATTTTCAGGGACATCGGGAAGACGCTCCGGTGAAGAAGGCGCTTAAAAAATTAGACGGGATGTGTAAATATTTAAAGGTGTTGGGATCCTACCCCATTTAAGGCAATGAAAAAACAAGCCATTCAAAGATTGTTATCGTTAACGCCGTATCAGCCGGGAAAGCCCATTGATGAGGTCAAGCGTGAATTGGGATTGAAGAAAGTCATTAAGCTGGCTTCCAATGAGAGCCCTTTTGCGCCCTCGCCGAAAGTGCTTGCGGCGATCGGGAAAGCGGCCCTTGAGGTAAATCGCTACCCGGACGGGGGTTGTTTTTATCTCCGGAAAGAGTTGAGTCAGCGGCTTTCGGTCAAGGGCAGCCAGTTGATCTTCGGCAACGGATCCGATGAGTTGATTATTTTGGCGTTGCGCGCCTTTGTGAATCCCGATGATGAGATTTTGGTTTCTGATCCGTCGTTCATGGTTTATAGCATCGGCGGAAAAGCGGTGGGGGCTAAGGTCGGGGTGATCCCGATGAAGGATTTTCAGCATGATCTCAATGCGCTGCTGGCGGCGGTCAATTCCAAGACCAAGATCATTTTTCTGGATAACCCGGGCAATCCGGCCGGCAGCTATATTAACGACAGCGATTTAAGGGCCTTTTTGGCGAATGTTCCTAAACGGGTTTTGGTGTTCTTAGATGAGGCGTATTACGAGTATGCCAGTTTTAAGAAAGATTATCCGCGCGCTCTATCCTGGTTTTCTGAATATCCGAATGTCATAATCGCCCGGACCTTCTCAAAACTGTATGCTCTGGCGGGTTTGCGGATCGGATATGCGATCGCCAGTGAAGAGGTCATTGATATTTTGAATCGGGTCCGTGAGCCCTTTAATGTGAATTCTCTGGCTCAGGCGGCAGCCGTGGCGGCGTTGAAGGATCGGGCGTATTATCGAAAACGCGCGCAGGATTTTCGCGGACAGCGGGATTATCTTTCGGGGGAATGCGCGAATTTGGGGCTTCGGGTGGTTCCCGGTGTTACGAATTTTATTCTGATCGATCTTGAGGGCGCGGCCATTCCGGTCGCTCAGGCCTTATTGAAGAAGGGCGTGATTGTCCGGGATATGACGGCCTGGGGGTTGAAGAACTTTATTCGAGTGACGATCGGGACTGAAGCCGAGAATCAGTATTTTATGAAAGTGTTTAGAACAATTGTACGTACATAAAAGGTAAGGTGGAATATGATCGTTATTTTAAAACCTGGGGTTACCGATGAGCAGATTCAGCATATTGTGACCAAGGCGGAATCATTAGGGCTCAAAGCCCATATTTCCCGGGGAGTACAACGCAGTATTATCGGGTTTATCGGGCCGGAAGATGTGTTGCGTATGACACCGTTGGAGGTTTTTCCGGGTGTTGAAAGCGTGATGGAGGTTCTTTCGCCGTACCGTTTTGTCTCGCGGGAATTTCAAAGTGAAGATTCGGTGATCAAGATCAAAGAGGGCGTTGAGATCGGCGGCAAGGCGCTGGCGGTGATGGCCGGTCCCTGTTCGATCGAAGGGTATGATTCATTGCTGGAAGTGGCCCGGGAGATCAAAAAGGCCGGAGCCAAGATTTTACGCGGCGGGGCATTTAAGCCGCGCACCTCACCCTATGATTTTCAGGGCATGGGGGAGGAAGGATTAAAGATCATGAAGAAGGTCGCGGAGGAAACCGGCTTGGCGACCGTCACCGAGCTTATGGATGTGCGGCATGTGGAGCTGTTGGACCGTTATGTGGACATGTTTCAGATCGGCGCCCGCAATATGCAGAATTTTACGCTTCTCAAAGAGGTTGGAAAAACCAAGAAGCCGGTTCTTTTAAAGCGGGGCATGAGCGCCACCATGAAAGAGTGGCTGATGTCGGCCGAGTATATTATTTCCGAAGGCAATCCCAATATCGTCTTTTGTGAGCGCGGAATTCGAACCTTTGAAACCGAGACGCGCAACACATTTGATATCAATGCCATTCCGGTGATCAAATCAAAGACGCATCTTCCGATCATCGCGGATCCCAGCCACGGCACAGGACGCTGGGGATTGGTCGGAAGCATTGCCAGGGCCGCGGTTGCCGCCGGGGCTGACGGTCTGATGATCGAAGTCCACGCGAATCCGGAAGAAGCGCGTTCGGATGGGGCGCAATCATTGCTGCCAAAGACTTTTTCACAGCTCATGAAGGATCTCCGCGCCGTCGCGGAAGCTGTCGGAAGAACATTGTGAGATTCGGGGTAAAATATTTTAATTTGAGGTATTGAGGCGAAGGAGCTTTTTATGATTGGGTTAGGCAATTCATTGTTGTTTCGTAAAGTTGCAATTATTGGTGTCGGATTGATCGGGGGCTCTTTGGGAAAGGCGCTGAAAAAGCACAACCTGGCCAAAGAGATTATCGGCTATTCCCGGCGGAAAGAAGCGCTGACCTATGCGGTAAAGGAAAAGGCGATCGATCACGGGACGCATGATGTGAAGAGGGCCGTTGACAATGCCGATCTGGTCGTTTTGGCAACTCCGGTCAGCGTGGTTCCGGCCATGCTTGCTGCAATTGCGCCGCATCTTAAAAAAAGCTGCATTATTACAGATGTGGGCAGCACCAAGGTTTCGATCGTGGCGGCGGCGCATCAGACACTTCAGAACCCTTCGATGTTTGTCGGGTCCCATCCATTGGCGGGATCTGAGAAAAAGGGAGTGGAGTTTTCATTAGAATCTTTGTTTGAGGAATCGATTTGCATTATGACGCCGTTGGATGAGACCAACCGTTCGGCAGTCGATCGCTTGAAAAAAATGTGGACCGTCGTTGGGGCGCAGGTCAAGGTCCTTTCGCCTGAAGAGCACGACAAGACATTGGCGTATGTGAGTCATCTGCCGCATGTGTTGGCCTATGCGCTGATGGGAATCATAAACCCGGATATTCTGCCGTATGGTTCAAACGGTTTAAAAGACACCACGCGCATTGCTGCATCGACTCCGCAGGTGTGGAGCGATATTTGTTTTGCCAATGCTCGAAATATTATTGGGGCGATGGATGATTTGGTCCATGGACTTGCGACCATCCGTCGGGCGATCAGCGAAGCCGATGAGAAGACCTTATCAGAATATTTTAAAAATGCCAAGGCGAATCGGGATAAATTGAAATAAAGGGGCTGTATGGGCGTGTCGGTGGTTGCGATTGATGGTCCGGCGGGATCCGGAAAGAGTACAGTGGCGAAACTGTTGGCGGCACGGTTGGATTTCGCATATTTGGACACGGGCGCGATGTATCGCTCCATCACCCTGAAGGCGGTGCGTCAGGGCCTGAATCTTGAGGATGAAGAGGTGTTGGCCGAGATGGCGCGCAACACGCGTATCGACCTGCAGGGCAATCCGCAGAGGGGGCTGAAGGTTTTTTTAGACGGTGAAGACGTCTCAGAAGAGATCCGGACCCTGGAGGTCACCAATCAAACATTTTATATCGCCCGCGCTCCGAAAGTACGCGCGGTTATGGTGGATCTGCAGCGCAAGATTGGCGCATCGGCGGATGTGGTGATCGAAGGGCGGGATATCGGAACGGTCGTGTTTCCCGGCGCCCGTTTTAAATTTTATCTGGATGCCAGCGTGCAAGAACGCGCCGGACGCCGTTTCAGCGAGTTTCAGGAAAAGGGAAAAGATGTGACGCTGGAGCAGGTGATGGACGATGTCCGCAGAAGAGACGAAGCAGATTTCACGCGCGCCGTCGGCCCTTTAAAAAAGGCGGAGGACGCGGTTGTCATCGATTCGACATGCATGTCCGTTGGGGAGGTTGTTGAAACAATGGCCCGGCATGTGGAAGAAACAAAACATTAACGATTTTTGGCGTGAGCGTCAAACAATGGATGTAAAATTTTATGGACAAATCGCTGATTCGAAATTTTTCAATTATTGCCCACATCGATCATGGCAAGTCTACGCTTGCTGACCGTCTTTTGTTGTACATCGGCGCTATTGATGAGCGCAAATTTCACAATCAATTATTGGATACCATGGATTTGGAACGGGAACGCGGAATCACGATCAAGGCCTCTGCGGTCCGCATTGAATATACGGCCAAAGACGGTAACGATTATGTTTTTAATCTCATCGACACGCCCGGGCACGTGGACTTTTCTTACGAGGTTGAGAAATCGCTGCGCGCCTGTGAAGGGGCGCTTTTGATCGTCGATGCCTCTCAGGGAACGGAATCGCAGACGGTGGCAAATTATTATTTGGCGGTCAATAATCAGCTGAAGATTGTCCCGGTCATTAACAAAATCGATATTGTGAATATTGACCTGGATCACGTGAAACTTGAACTGATGGAGATTTTCGGTTTTGACGAGAAGGATATTTCGCAGGTTTCGGCCAAAGAAGGGACCGGAATCGCGGAATTGTTTGAATGTATTGTCAGAGAGGTTCCGCCTCCCACCGGGTCGGATAAAGATCCGCTCAAGGCGCTGATTTTTGATATGGAGTATGACATTTATAAAGGTGTGATTATTTATGTTCGATTGTTCGATGGAGAGATCAAGCCGGGCATGCGCATCCGCATGATGAATATGGACAAGGAATTCGGCGTTGAGGAGGTCGGGGTTTTTGTTCCGGAGCCGCGTCAGATGAAGAAGCTGTCGGCCGGTGATGTCGGTTATATCACCTGCAGTGTGCATGAACCCCGTCTGGTCCGGGTGGGGGATACCATCACGGCGAAAGACCGCCCGACGGCCCAAGCGTTGCCGGGCTATCGGCAGCTCAACCCGCTGGTGTTTTGCGGGGTTTATCCGGTGAGCCCTAAAGATTTTCTGGCGTTGCGGGAGGCGATCGAGAAGCTCCGTTTAAATGATCCGAGTTTTGTCTACGAGCCGGAATCGTCACAGTCCTTCGGCAACGGTTTCCGCTGCGGATTTTTAGGCCTGTTGCACATGGAAATTGTTCAGGAACGCCTGCAGCGAGAATATGATCTGAATTTGATTTTAACGACCCCGAATGTGAAATACCGCTTGGTGAAAAAGAACGGCACGGTTCTGGACCTGGAAAACCCCTGTGAGCTTACCGACGGAGGAACGGGCGACCGTGTGGAAGAGCCCATTTTGGAAGTGTCGATCATGTGTCCGGTGGAGCACATGGATAAGGTGATGGAGCTCTCCAAGACCAAACGGGGCGTTTTTCAGCGCAGTGAATATGTTTCAGACCGGATGCGAATTGTTTTTGACATTCCTCTTTCGGAAGTCATCGTGGATTATAATGACATGATCAAATCCGTCACGCGCGGATATGGATCGATCGATTATAAATTCAAAGGGTATCAGCTGGCCAATGTGACGCGGCTGGACATCATGATCAACGGAAAGCCCTGCGACGCGTTTTCATTTTTGGTCAATAAAGAGCGGGCCTATGAAAAAGGCGCCGCCCTGGTTTCGAAACTGAAGGAGCTGATCCCGCAGCAGCTTTTTGAGGTTAAAGTTCAGGCAGCAGCCGACGGACGGATTATTTCGAGCGCGAAAATCAAAGCGACCGGGAAAAATGTGACCGCCAAGTGTTATGGAGGAGATATCAGCCGCAAACGGAAGTTATGGGAGAAACAAAAAGAGGGAAAGAAGCGTTTGAAGCAGATCGGCAATGTGGAGATTCCGCAAGAGGCGTTTTTGGCGGCGCTCAAGATTTAAATTTTAATTTCAACAAAGGGGCAGGGTTGTGAAATCAGCAGCACGCGAGTGGACAGAATCGATTGTCATTGCATTTATTCTGGCGATGTTTATCCGGACGTTTTTTGTTCAGGCCTTTCGGATCCCTAGCGGATCGATGCTTCCGACGCTGCAGATCGAAGACCGCCTGATGGTGAATAAACTGTTGGTGGGGCCAAAAGTTCCGCTGAGCCATTATCGCCTTCCGGGTTACGGCAAATTGAAACGGGGGGATGTGGTTGTTTTTATTTATCCTGAGAATCCCAAAAAAGATTTTATTAAAAGGCTAATCGCCTTCGGCGGAGAAACGGTTGAGATTAAGTTCGGGGATGTGTATATCAACGGGGAGATGGTGATGGATCCCCGCATCCGGAATATTTATTATTATAATTATGGTCCGAATGCCCTGCCCGGAGTCGCGGTGACCGTGCCGGAGGGACATTTTTTTGTGATGGGAGATAACAGCGCCTCCAGTCATGACAGCCGCTACTGGGGTTTTGTGCCCGATGAGAATGTGATCGGCAGGGCGGAACTGATTTATTGGCCGTTGAACCGGATGAGATTTATCCGATAGCCGAGAGGGATAGCATGATCGCGTTTGTGATGGGAATCGTTTTGAGTTATTTGATCGGGTCCATACCGACCGCGTATTTGTACGGACGGTTGGCGCGCGGCATTGATATCCGCGGGCATGGATCCGGCAATATCGGCGCGACCAACACGTTTCGCGTTTTGGGCCGCGGTCCGGGAATTTTTGTCTTATGCTGCGACATTTTAAAGGGAGTGGTGGCGGTTGTCGCCGTCGCGTCGATTCTGAATATTTCCGGAGTGCTGGCGCGCGCGGCGTTAGGGCTGGCCGCTGTCTCCGGCCATAACTGGACGATTTTTTTAAACTTCAAGGGAGGCAAGGGAATTGCCACCAGTCTCGGCATTTTGATCGGGCTCGCGGTGTCCTTTCCGGGATTATGGTTGCCGCTGGGATTATCGCTGGTTTTGTGGGTCATTGTTTTTGTCATGAGCGGTTATGTTTCGTTGGCATCCATGGTGGCGGCCGTGGGACTTCCGATTTTTGTTCTTTTTCTTCATCGTTCCTCAGAGATGGCGATTTTAAGCGCGGTTTTATGTATTCTCGTCATTATTCGTCATAAAACAAATATGACCCGTCTCTTGTCCGGGACCGAGAACCGGGTCCGTTTCGGAAAGAAATAATTTCTTTAAAGTACGGTTTCCGCGGATTCGGGGGCATGGCTAAGGCCCTTTGCGCGGATATTTTTACTGGTTAAAAAAATTGTTAGATATTTGTTCTTACTGTTGTGCGCATGATATAATTATTTAAATATTATTATTTAATAAGGATCACATGAAGCGAAATTTTTTTGCCCTCATCGGTTTTTTCGTATTTCTTTCCCTGCCGGCTTTTGCGGAACCGTGGGTTGTGGTCGGGACTTCGGAGCAAGCCAGCGGCGCGGAGATCCGAACGGATTTTGACGGAGACGGGACCTATGAACCGTATTTTATCCGCGGGGTCGGCTACAGTCCGGTTCCGGTCGGGCGCAGCGGGTATCAGTGGGGCGGCAGCAATATTTTTGATGATGAACGCATTCTGCGGCGGGATTTTCAGATTCTAAAGGACATGCATGCCAATACCATCCGGATCTGGAAAGCGGATAATACCAATAACGTTCAAAATGAATTCCCGAATTTTATCACGGCGCGTACCCTGAATATTGCCGGGGAATACGGGCTGAAGGTTGTTCCCGGATTCTGGCTCGAATTCAGCGGATTTTGGCAGTGCGGCCTCAATGGGCGGGAATTTATTTGGGATGAATCTTTTTTTGATCTCGCCAATAAGCGCATCCGTCCGGAGGTGAAGGCGGGGATCCTGGCGCGCTGGGAGCTTTTTGTCCGTGCGTTTAAGGACAATCCCGGGGTTCTTTTTTGGGCCATCGGCAACGAGAACAATTATCACCTGGGAAAAGACGCGGCCCTGGTGGAGAGTTTTTACACGTTGATCGATGAGATGGCGGGAATCGCGCACGCGGTGGATCCGAACCATCCGGTGGCGTTTGTGAACGGTGATATTTTTGTTCCGGTTGATGTCGATCAGGGCGCCGGACAAATGGCGGAGGTGAATGATTTTCCGCGTATCATGTCGCAGGTGGCCGACGGGGTGGACATTTGGGGCCTGAATGTTTATCGCGGGGAAAGTTTTGGAAGTTTGTTTCAGGATATTCAGCAGATGAAGGCCGGTACGGCCGTGTGGGTTTCGGAGTACGGCATTGATGCCTGGTACGGAGACCGTTATGATGCCGACGGAGGCTATGAGGATCAGCAGTCTCAAGCGCTTTGGGCGGGCAAGCTGTGGGATGAAATTGTGGCGGCCCGTCCGCTGGGGGCGGTCGGCGGGACGGTGATGTCCTACGCGGATGAATGGTGGAAGCCGTATCCCTGGCTATGTGAAACCGCCGGATGGCAGCAATGGTGGCAGCCGTATTGGCTTTTGCTCAGCGGCAATAATTGCGGGGTGTTTAACAACACACATGATCTGTATGGATTCGGTCCGACCGATGACAACTGCGACGGGGTCATTGACGCGGACCATGATTGGATTCCGCCGACTCAGGATCATTTTTTCAATGAAGAGTGGTGGGGGCTGATGAGTGTTCAGCGCAATCTCTCCAACGGAGAGCCGGATATTATGACGCCGAGATACGCCTACACCTTGCTTCAGCAGAAATTTGAAGAGCTTTCGCTGGACAACCATTTTCCCGCGTTTGACGCCGTGGAGGATCAGGTAATCTCGGTCAACCGGCCGCTGGTTCTGGCCCTGCGGGCCGAAGATGCCGACGGGGACGCGCTGGTGATCTCGGCGCGTTTAGCCAACGGGGATTCGATCGCGAACATCCAGGCGCAGCTTTTAGATCAGGGCGACGGAACCGCCACCTTTTCCTGGACGCCGGGTCAGGAGTTTCTCGGGCAGGCGCTCGGAGTTGTCTTTGAGGTCTTTGATGAGCACAACGGGTTCAGCGCGATGACCGTGATCATTTCGGTGGCGCTGGTTCCGCCGGAGGTGACCGCGGTCACGCCAACGGCGGCCGAACCCGGCGATCTCGTCACGCTTCAGGGCAGCGGGTTCGGGTCCTACCAGGCGGAGGCCGGTTACAACCCGGCCGCGGATTTTAATCACGATAAAATTGTCGATCAGGCGGATCTTTCGATCCTGTCGGCCTCCTATGGAAAAGGGCTCGGGGTCCCGGGTTTCGATCCCCGAACGGACCTGAATTTTGACCAGCGCGTGAATTCGGCGGATTTTTTTATCTTTGCCGGCAGCTACAATCGCAGGGGAAACCACGATTTTGTTGTGCTTCGTCCCGGGGTGTTTGCGCGTGTTGTCAGCTGGAGCGAGCAGGAGATCCGTTTTGAAGTTCCGCACGGGGCCGCCTCCGGGGATGTGATCGTTGAAACGGAGAACGGCCAAAGCCTTGCGGGCAAGCCGCTTCAGATCTTAGCGCAACAGCCGCCGATGACGATCACCGCGATGTCTCCCTCCAACGGAGGGCCGAAGACGACGGTGAGCTTGACCGGGCAGTTTTTGACGGAAGGGAGCTTCAGCGCTCTTTACAGTTCGATGTATGATTATGACCTGGACGGCGATGTTGATGTTGATGATTTTCAGGTCTTTTTAACACATTACAACTCGCGTCAGGCCGCGGGCCCGGGCTATCTGTTCAAGGCCGATTATGATGAGGATGCCGATGTCGATGTTCAGGACTTCTTTCTGTTTGTCCGGGCTTATGGTTCTAAGCGGGGAGACCGCTATATTTCCTTTGGCTCCCTGTTTCCCCGGATCGTGAGCTGGACCGGCGAGACCGTTGTCTTCGAAATTCCTCATGACGCCAAAGCGGCTTTGGGAAGCGGTTCGGTCTCGGTGGTGGTGCATGCCCCGCAAAGGCAATCAAATTTCGTATATTTTGACTTAAATTAAGGGTTTTGCTCAAAAGTTGTCTTTGGGACGTTTTTGGGCTTTTCTGCCTCCCTTTTTGAGTGAAACGGCAGAAATAAAAAATATTTCTTTGCTCTCTCCAGCGTTGTTCATTTTTTATTTTTATAATTTCCCGTCGAC
The DNA here is from genome assembly GCA_038222225.1 of Candidatus Omnitrophota bacterium. Taxonomy (GTDB): domain Bacteria; phylum Omnitrophota; class Gorgyraeia; order Zapsychrales; family JANLHA01; genus JAKLFA01. The sequence continues at coordinate 19,077 of JBBRHV010000019.1, read as the reverse complement.
ATAACGAATTCCGGTGAGAATCGGGAAGCGCTTTCCCCAAAACCTCTTAGGCATCTTGTTCCATCGAACTCAAGTGGTATACTTTCTTTAACATGGAAGGGAACAGGGGGAACGGATGAAGCATGTCATTTTTAGAAATCGAACATCGCAAGAACATCATCGGAAAATGATTTCTATCGATGAGTTTGCCCAGGATAAAGACGCGAAAACGCATGTGCGGAAAAGTTTTCTGTATCAGGTGAATGTTGTTGAAAACGGGGATTTCGAAGAGAAATCGCCGGAAATGTTCATACAAAAAAGGATTGATACAAAGAAGCAATTTGAAGAGTTCTGTTTCCGTACAAAGGGAAGTTTTTGTATCAGCAATGGAGCTCAAGTGGTTCGGGTTGAATTCAGCCATGCATTGAAAATTCAGTTGCATTGGAAACATAAAGTTTTCTCCCCCAAAAAGTCAGTTACTCTGACTTAGGCTAAGTGAGTGACATCACCAGCCACACCTGACGGGAGCGGTTCGCCGCTTCCGTCAGTTCTTTTTTGTTTGCGCCGCGGAAAATCCACCTTAAAATAATTCCAAAAGATGCTATGCGAAAACAGTCTTTGTGCTAGAATAATCGCGCATGAGATCAATAAGACTTTCCGGTCTAAAATATTTATAAAAATACGAACACAAGGAGGGGCAGGTGGGGCGAAATTTTTTGTTTTTGGTGGCATGTCTGGTTGTTTTGAGCGGTTGCGCAACAACGTCACGGACTCAAAATCAGACCATGACAACGCAGCTTCAATTTCGGGTTGGCGATTTGGAACGACAGGTTGAAGGCCGCGATCAGCAGATTAAACAGTTGGAGTATGATGTCAAGGATCTTGGCTATGAAGTGAGCCGTCTTCAGGAAGAATTAAAACGCGCCCGTGGAACATCCACATCACGCAGTTCTTCTTCCTCTTCAACGACGGTGGCTTTACCGGGCAAAGATGAACCGATCATCCGCATTGATGTTGATCCGAAAGATGTTCAGACCGCATTAAAAAATGCCGGGTATTATAACGGTGCGATCGACGGGAAAGTCGGGTCCGGAACAAAAAGTGCGATTATGCAATTCCAGAAAGATAACAACTTGAAGGCGGACGGCCTTTTGGGGAATCAGAGCTGGAATGTATTGAAAACGTTTTTGAATCGATAGCGGCAAGGGATGTCGTTATCCGGCGATGAGAACGCCCTTCGGCGGGATGCGCGCTTTCTTTTGCCAGGGCTGAGATTCAGTAGGCATTTGTTTGCAGGTCGTGTAATCCGTTTGATGTGTTAAGATGAGGGCGAGTTCTTCCAGAGATCTCGCCCTTGTTTTTTGAAGCCGGTTGTTATTGAAAATAAAAAATATTCCATCCATCTGGAAGGCGCAGACCGCGTGTGAATTCGTGTGATTGGAGAGGATCAGGATGTGCGGTTCATATCCGAGCAGAGCGGCGACGCGAGATGAGAGAAAAGCGAAATCTTCGCAATCCCCGCCGCGCTTGTTTAGTGTTTCGACCGGAGAGGCCCAGGTGTCTTTCGGGGAGTCTTTGACATAGGTGGTATTGTCAGCGAGCCATTGCGCGAAGGATGAAATTTCGGTGATGCCGCGGCTGCGCAGGAAAGAAAGAAGCTCCTTGTCGATTAGATTCGGTCCCGAGGAATAAATGCCGTTCTGTTCGGTTTTGATGGTTTCCGCTTGACGGGATAATGGTGAGAGATCGGCCTGCGCCGGATGCAGTGAAACGGTGAGGATCAAAATTGTAAAAATGAATATGGATTTTAATTTCATGAGTTTTTCGTGTTTGCAACAAAGGCATAATACGTGAGTTGATCGATAAAAGGAAGCGTTTTTTTAGAAAAACCTGGTAAAAAATAGGGCGAAAAATGAAAAATATGGATATTTTAGACCGGAAATCAGCCGGTCCGGATCATGCGGGCGTATCGGAGCTGCGCCAAAAAATCGTTGAGCATTGCAAGAGTTTTAAGACCTCCTGGGTGAGTTTGGGCCAGGCGCTTTATCCGGCGTGGAAGGATAAACTGTATTATGGCTGGGGTTTTGAAAAGTTTGAGCACTATGCCAAGGAAGAGCTCGGCCTTAAAAAGGAAACCGCCCTGAAGCTTTTGAAAGTCTATTTTTTCACGGAACAGACCGAGCCGACTTATTTAAAGGAAGGGTTTGTTGAGGAACGGGAAGCCTCCCATGTTCCGGGATGCGATGAGATCAATGTCTTGAGATTGGCGCGTTCTAAAAAAGAACTGACTAAGGATGATTATCAGCAGCTGAAAAATTCGGTGTTCAAGGACGGGAAGGAGGCCTCATTGGTCCGCAAAGATCTGACGGCCTTAATACGGGAACGCAAAGAGGTTGATCCGGATGAGGAACGGCAAGAGCGAAGTACGGCCTCCATTTTAAAGCTGGCCAATGCCATCAAAAGTTTCAGCCGTGACATGGAGACATTGAAGGTTGCCCCGGCCGAGATTTTGGAAGCCGCCAAGTTATTGCTGGACCGGTTAGAAAAAGAAGTTGAATAATTTAATCTCGGAGGTTATAACCTACGAAGTTGGAAAAGGCAATAAAAAATATTGACACCCACACACTTGAGTGGTAGATTGAAAATATCATGGAAAAAGTCAAACTGACAAATAAACAATTGGATGTTTTGAAGTACATCTACCGCCGGGTCAAAGAGGCAAACCTGCCGCCGACGATTCGGGAAATTGCGGAAGAATTCGGGTTTTCCTCCACCGGAACGGTCCGTGACTATCTGCGGGCCCTGGTCAAAAAGGGTTATATCAAAATTGAAGAGGGCAAGTCCCGGGCGATCGAGCTGGTGAAGGGAAGTTTATTCTCGCTTCCGATTTTGGGCAAAGTTCAGGCCGGGCTTCCAACGCTGGCGGTTGAGGAAATCGAAGGGTATCTGGATCTGGACAGCCTGGTCTTCTCTGATAATGACACCTTTGCCTTGCGTGTGCGCGGAGATAGTATGATCAATGCCGGAATTCTTCCGGATGACCTGGTTTTGGTGCGTCGCCAGAATATCGCTCAGACCGGTGAAATTGTCGTGGCGTTGGTCGGCAGTGAAGAGGCGACCGTCAAATATCTGCGCAAACGTCCCAACGGCTATTTTCTGGATGCTGCGAATCCCCGTTATGAACCCATTTCGGTCAATGAAGATGTTTCGATCGTTGGCAAAGTGATCAGCGTGGTCAGAAGGTTTTAAGGACCCTATTCCGCAGGTCGAAGTTCCCATTTTTGAATAGATTTCTTTCATTAAAAAGTTGTGTGCTGCCTCAGAACAATGATGAAACGCGGTTTATGTTTTTAAATATCCTTCACTCTTCCCGTAATGGCACTTGAGTGTTATAATGCAGCCCATGCCGACACTTATCGATTACAAAACTGAACTGAATGACGCGCAGCTTCAAGCGGTCACATCCATGGAAGGCCCGCATCTGGTGATCGCCGGGGCCGGCAGCGGGAAGACCCGTGTCTTAGTTTATCGGACCGCGTATCTGGTGGAGCAGGGCGTTGCTCCGCAAAATATTTTATTGCTCACCTTTACACGCCGGGCCGCTTCACAAATGCTGGAGCGGGCCTCACATATTTTGGATGACCGATGCCAGCAGGTCTCCGGGGGGACGTTCCATTCTTTTGCCAATTTGACCCTGCGCCGTTTTGCGGACCGCCTTGGTTTATCACGCAGTTTTTCCATTCTTGACGCACAGGACGCGGAAGGTCTGGTCGGTCTGCTGCGGAAGAAACGCGGTTTTGATAAACTGGATAAGCGTTTTCCTAAAAAGGCGACATTGTATTCCGTCATTTCAAAAAGCATCAATAAATGCACTGAGGTGGAGGATGTTTTGTATGAAGAATATCCGCAGTTGTGCCAGTGGTCCGGGCAGGCGGCGGTTTTAAAAAAGGATTACGCGCAGGCCAAACGTGATATGGGTGTGCTGGATTATGATGATCTGCTGGTTTTTTTGCGGGATCTTTTAGAACAGCATGCGGATGTCCGCGCCTTACTCAATCGTCAATATCAATATATTATGGTGGATGAGTATCAGGACACCAATCGCGTTCAGGCTCAGATCATCCGTTTGTTGACGGATGACCACGCCAATGTGATGGTTGTCGGCGATGATTCACAAAGTATTTATGCGTTTCGCGGAGCGCATTTCCGCAATATCATTGATTTTCCCAATAGCTTTCCCGGCACAAAAGTGGTTCTGCTGGAAGAAAACTACCGTTCATCACAGCCGATCCTGGATTTGACCAATGAGGTGATTCAGTCGTCTGAGGAAAAGTTTGACAAGGTCCTGTTTACCCGCAAACTCGGAAAACAGCGGCCGAAATATGTGGATGTTTATCATGAAAATTCCCAGTCAAAATATATCACGCGCCGCATTACGGAGCTGCGTCAGCAGGGAATTCCGTTGGGAGAGATGGCAGTTTTGTTCCGTTCGGGATGGCATTCCAATGATCTGGAAATCGAATTGGCCAGTTGGAAGATCCCTTTTGTGAAATACGGCGGGCAAAAATTCAATGAAGCCGCGCATGTGAAAGATGTCCTGGCCTATCTCAATGTCATTCATAATCGAACGCATGAGCTGGCCTGGTTGCGGATCCTGATGATGATCCGGGGTATCGGGCCTAAGTCCGCGACTGAGCTGACTCGGCGGATTGTCAGTTCTCCGGTTTTTCCGGCGGAGGAACTGTTGGCCTTAAAGAATGCCGATGTCCGGCGTTTACTGGAGGGATTAGCCAAGCTGGATCCGGCAGCCCGGCGCCCGTCTGAAATCCTGGACGCGGTTTTAAATATGTATCACTCGGTTTTTATGGACCAATATGATGATTATGACAAGCGGATCAATGATCTGGAATCTTTGCAGCGGATCATTCAGCGGTATTCCAGCCTCGAGTCGTTCTTGTCGGATCTGACCTTGGATCCGTTGGAGAAAAGTGTTTTGGATTCTCAACGCAGCCGGGGACGGGGGGATGTGCTGACGCTCTCAACGATCCATTCTGCCAAAGGCCTGGAGTGGCACACGGTATTTGTGATCCATGTCTGCGAGGGATTTTTGCCGTCGTATAAAGCCTTGAACAGTCATGACGCCATTGAAGAGGAACGCCGGTTGTTTTATGTGGCAACGACACGGGCCAAAGAGAATTTATATTTATTGCGTCCGCAGCGCAATTCATCTGTGCGCATGGGCGCAGACGCCGGCGGATCTCCCTATACACGGGTATCCCGATTTATCGGGGAGGGGCGCATTTTGACGGACTATGTCGAGATCGAGCAGACCTGCTCGCCGAATGCGACGTCGGCTTGGACCGAGGATTATTTTGACATAAGCTTTTAAGTGATTTTTTATTTTTACATTTTTGAGAAATGGTGTAGAGTTTATCATTAACCGATAAGAGGATTGAGAGACTGTTATGAAGATTAAAAAGCCGTTGGTGGTCCTGGACCTGGAGACAACCGGAATATGGATCGAGAAGGACCGGATTATTGAAATAGCGATCATCCGGTTTCTGCCGGATGGCAGCAGCACGGAATATGAACAGCGGGTCAATCCGGGAATGCCGATTCCTGCGGACGTGGCTGAATTAACCGGGATCAACGATGACGATGTGAAAAACGCCCCCCGTTTTAAGGATATTGTACAGCAGGTGTTGACCTTGATGGAGGATGCGGATATTGCCGGATTCAATGTGGAGCGTTTTGATCTTCCGTTGTTGGCCAGAGAATGCGCGGATGCCGGTTTTACATTCAGCTGGCAGGAACGGACGATTTACGATTCCCAGAAGGTCTATCACCTGAATGAAAGGCGCGATTTGACCGCGGCCTATGCGTTTTATTGCCACAAGGATTTGGAAGGAGCGCATTCGGCTCTGGCGGACACGCGCGCGACGTTTGAGGTTTTGCAGGCGCAGGTGGTGAAATACGGTAAGGGCCGGAATGATATTGAGGCCTTGGGATTATTTGATTATAAGACATTGGGGGATTATTTTGATACCGGACGCCGTTTTCGCTGGTGGAACGGGGAACTTTATATGATGTTCGGAAAGTATGCCGGCAAGATGACCTTGAAAGACGTAGTCAAAAGCGATCCCCGGTATTTGGAGTGGATTCTTTCCGCGAATTTTACGGAGGATGTCAAGGATTTGGTGGCGGCGGCATTGGAGGGGAAATTCCCAACCTGTCCGCAGACCTAGAATCGCGGTTCCGTTATTTTTCTTGAGTATAAGGGTTTTGACCATTAGAATATTAAAAATTAATAAGGGGGGAGATATGAAAAATCAGTGGCCGTTTTGGTTGTTTTTAATTGTGATTGTTGTTGTCATTCTGTTTTCCTTAAATTATCCGAAAAAAGTGGAACCGGTTCATTTGGGTGAAATTTTTGAGGAGGGTTCCTCCCGCAAGATGGAATATACCTATAAACCGCAAGAGGAACTCCCGATGGGGGCGGCCCCGGAAGAATCTGCTCCGGCGGCAACCGCAGTTGCCACAGCTGCTGCTCCGATTGTGCAGTCGACGGTTAAGCCGGTTGTTCCGGCGCCTGTTGCCGTGAAACCGCAGCCGGTTGCGAGCACGGTTGCGAGCACGGTTGCGAGCACGACGGGAGGAGACTATGTCATACAGATCTTAGCATCTAAGGATAAGCCATCCACCGAGAAGTCGTTAGAACGTGCCCGCAGTAAGGCAGGGTTTGAATCGGGCTACATTCAGACGGTTGAATTAGGGGAGAAGGGCACGTGGTATCGGATTTATGTGGGCGCTTTTAAGACCAAGGCTGAGGCCGAGGAATTTTTGGGCAAGGCCAAGATAGATTATAAAGATGCGTTTGTACGATCTTCAAAATAGGGAGAGGATGTTATGCGGATCAGAAAAAATTTTATTTATGGTGTATGCGCGGCAGTGATGGTTGCTGCGATCAGCGGATGCAGCACAACGCCGAAAGTCAAACGGGTTGATGTTTCAGATGTTATTGATATCAGCGGCCGCTGGAATGATACGGATGGGCGGGTGGCGGCTGAAAAAATCATTGCGGATGCGTCTCAAAGCATGTGGAATCAGCAATTTCAGGATGGCAATGGCCGAAAGCCGGTTGTGATCATCGGAAATATTATCAACCGCAGCCATGAACAGATCGACACGATGATTGTTGTCAAAGCCTTTGAACATGCGCTTTTAAATTCCGGTCAAATGAAATTTGTGGCCTCACGGGATGAACGTTCCGATATCCGTCAGGAACGGTCTGATCAGAACACCGAAGGGTTGACACGTGTGGATACGATCAAGCCCATCGGACAGGAAACCGGTGCTGATTTCATGCTGATCGGGACGATCAATTCGGTGGTGGATGAATACGGGCCCCGTGCGGTTATTTTGTTTCAGGTCAACATGGAAATGGTTGATCTCATCACCAACGAAAAAGTTTGGTTCGGTCAGGCGAATATCAAAAAGACGGTTGAAAAAAAGAAGCATGTCCTTTAGCCGATTATAGTCTTTGAATCGACCCCATCATGTCTCGACGAATATCCTTTCTTCTTATATTATCCGTCAGTCTTATGACGTGCTCTTCCTGCGCGACGCTTCCTCCGATGCAGAGCCGCGTCCGCCGTCTTGTTGCGCAAGGTGATCTGGAACAGGCGGTATTGGCCTTTCAGCGTGTTCCAGAGGGCTATGGCCGCAACAATGAACTTCTCTCTTTGCTGGATCGTGCGATGGTCAGCCATTATGCCGGACGTTATGAGGCCAGCATTCAGGATTTTGAACAGGCAAAGATCCTTTATGAGGAAATGTTCACCCGCTCGCTATCCAAGCAAGCCTTGACGTGGATCTGGAACGATTATGCGCAGCCGTATCGGGGAGAGGATTTTGAACGCGCGATGATCAATCTGTTTCAGGCCATGAATTTTGTGGCGCTGGGAAAGATCGATGAAGCCTTGGTTGAGGCGCGTAATGTGGATTTGATTTTAAAGCGTTTTAATCAGCAGTATGGTGACCAGGCTAATGTCTATAAGGAGGATGCGTTTGTCCGTTTTCTCATGGCCATCCTGTATGAATCAACGGGAAGAGGTTATGACACCAACGACGCTTTTATTTTTTACCGTCAATCCCTGGAGCTTTACGCCGGTGATTATGCCAAATTCTATAATCTGAAAGCGCCTGTATTGTTAAAAGAGAATCTGCTTTCGGCGGCTCGGTGGATGGGATCAGCGGAGGTGGCGCGTTATCAGCAGATGTTTCCGGAGGTCCGCTTGTGGAGCCGGGAAGAACGCCAACGGTCCGCGGAGGTGTATGTCGTGCTCTATCGCCGGATGATCGCCAACAAAGTGCAGTCATCGATTTTTCTGCCCGGTATCGATGGGTATATCACGCGCATTTCATTTCCGAAATACCGTAATGTTTTTCAATCTGAAAAGGAGATGATGCTCGAAGCGAAGGGCCCTAACGGAAATGTTCTGAACGTTCCGTTTGAGCAGGCCGAAGATTTAAACGCGATCGCTAAAAAAAATCTGGAAGACCGCAAAATTCGCATTGCGGCAAAAGCTGTTGTGCGTCCGTTGGCGAAACAGCTTGTGTTTAAAGGAATTGAAGATAAAATAAATGAAAAGGCGGGCAGTCCTGCGGGTGAGCTGGCCCATTATGCCGGAATGGCGTATATTGCATTTTCGGAAGAAGCAGATACCCGTTCTTGGGAAACATTGCCGGCCGAAATCCGGGTGGCCAGGCTTTTGCTGGAACCGGGAACATACGAAATGTCGGTTGATGGGGAGTTGATCGAAACAGTGATAGTGGTGCAGGGACAGAAGAAATTTTTGATCCATTGGACAATGAAATAGGATGTATTTCATAAAAAGGAGAATGCGATGAAAAGAGAAATAATGATTTTGATGTTAACCATGCTGGTTGCCGGTTGCACCACGACTCAAAAGGGCGCGGCGATTGGAACGGCTGCCGGAGCCGGGATTGGCGCAATTATCGGCCATCAAAGCGGAAATCGGGATAAGGGTGCTTTGATTGGTGGTGCTGCCGGGGCTTTGGGCGGTTATGCGGTGGGCAATAAGATGGAACAAAAAAAGTTTTGCCCTACCTGTGGAAAGGTCTTTACAGAGGATAAGATCTATTGCCCGATGGATGGGACAGAGCTGAAATTTCAGCAGAAATAAATTTTTCAGCGAGCAGGGTTTTTAGGAAAGCGCATTTGCCGGGACAAGTGCGCTTTCTTCTTTTTTTCTTGCAAAAGCTGAAAATTATCGTTAATATAGCGCAAAACCAGAAAAAAATGGACCTTAAAAATTGTTTTTAGGAGGTAAGAATGAAGACATTGGTAAATCTCGGCTTAGATAAATTCGGCATTAGACAAGTTGAAGATATTTTTTATAATTTATCGTTTGATGAGCTTTTTGAGCATGAGACAGATTCAGCATTGGAAGGATATGATAAAGGATTTTTAACTGAATTTGGTGCGGTGACGGTTGACACGGGCCGCTTTACCGGGCGTTCGGCTAAGGACAAATATTTTGTTTGCGATGACAGCACGAAGGATGAACTATGGTGGGGAAAGGCCGGGAAAGAATCCGGAAAGTCCGACAATAAACCATTGTCACCCGAGGCGTGGGTGCATTTGAAAGAATTGGCGGTCCAGCAGCTGAATGGTAAAAAGCTGTATGTGATGGATGGATTTTGCGGAGCCAATGTTGAGACACGCTTGAAAGTCCGTTTGGTGACGGAAGTGGCATGGATGGCGCATTTTTTCAAGAATATGTTTATCCACCCTCAGGAGAATGAATTGGATGGGTTTGAGCCGGATTGGGTGATTCTCAATGCGTGTAAAACAATCTGTAAAGATTTTGAAAAGCACAATATGCGCTCAGAAGTTTTTGCAGCCAATAATCTAAAAGAACGGATGGCGGTGATCGGCGGTTCTTGGTACGGCGGCGAGATCAAAAAAGGCGTATTTACCATCATGAATTATTTTCTGCCGAAAACAGGCATTGGGGCGTTCCACTGTTCGGCCAATATGGGAAAAGATGGAGACACCGCGCTTTTTTTCGGGCTTTCTGGAACCGGAAAGACGACTCTCTCGGCAGATCCGAAACGCGCGTTGATCGGTGACGATGAACACGGTTGGGATGATGACGGCGTTTTCAATTTTGAGGGCGGCTGTTATGCCAAATGCATCAATCTCTCGGAGGACAATGAGCCGGATATTTATCATGCGATCAAACGTGATGCGTTGCTGGAAAATATCGTGGTGGATGAACATGGAAAGGTCGATTTCAATTCCGGGGCAAAAACTGAAAACACCCGGGTTTCTTATCCGATCTATCATATTGAAAATATTGTGAAGCCGGTTTCTAAAGGCGGGCATCCATCCAAAATTATTTTTTTGGCCTGTGATGCTTTTGGTGTTTTGCCGCCGGTGGCTAAACTGACAACGGAACAGGCCATGTATCATTATTTGAGCGGCTATACTGCAAAAGTGGCCGGAACCGAGCTCGGGATTACGGAGCCCGTGGCCACGTTTTCATCCTGTTTTGGGCATCCATTTCTGCCGTTGCACCCAACCGTGTATGCGCATATTTTAGGAAGAAAAATGGAAGAACACGGGTCTTCCGCGTATTTGGTAAATACCGGATGGAGCGGCGGAAAGTTCGGAGTCGGAAAACGCATGCCGATCAAGGCGACCCGGAAGATCATTGATCATATTCTAGATGGAGCGCTTGATCAGGCTGAGTTTGAGATATTGCCGGTGTTTGATCTGAGCATTCCTAAAGCATTGCCGGAAGTTCCCGGCAGCATTTTGAATCCCCGTAATTCATGGGCGGATCAAGCTGATTATGATGTGACATTGCGTAAACTGGCAGAAATGTTCATTAAGAATTTTGCTGCTTTTACCGATACGGATGAAGGCAAAGCGCTGGTTAAGGCAGGGCCTCAAATTTGACGCCAAAACAACTTCGTAGGTTAGAACCTACGAGGTTAAATATGGCCAATGATCAGCAGGATAAAAAAGAGACCAAAGATTTGGTCTCTTTTTTATTTTAGTGTACAATAGGAACGAAATGAAGGGATTGGTTTTTAAATCACGATATGAAAAAGACAAGCTTGGCATTAGGGATTATTTTATTAGGGTTAACCATGAGCGCTTTTGCTGATTCCAACATTAAGAAGCCGAATGTGGCAGGGCAGTTTTATACAGCTAACCCGGAACGTTTGCGCTCAGAAATTCGATCTTTTCTTGATCGCGTTGAAGATTCTCCTCCCCGTGATGTCCGGATTCTCGTTGCGCCGCATGCCGGCTATATGTATTCCGGGCAAATCGCTGCCTATGGGTATAAGCAGGTTGAAAACAAAAAATTTAATACCGTTGTGATTTTGGCCCCCAGCCATCACTATGGATTTCCGGGTATTTCTGTTTGGACGCAAGGCGGGCTTGAGACGCCTTTGGGGGTGGCGGAGATTGATGAGGAGTTTGCCCAGAAACTGGTTGAGGCTGACCCGCTTTTTGTCCATGAGCCCGGGGCGTTTGACCAGGAACATTCGTTGGAAGTGGAACTTCCATTTCTGCAGGTTGTGCAGCCGCAGGCAAAAATTGTTCCGGTGATTATGGGTCAGTGTAAGTTCGAAACACTCGAACGTCTTGCGGAAGTGTTGAATGATTTAATCGGCGATCGAACGGATGTGCTGGTGGTGGTCTCCTCAGATATGTCCCACTTTCACAAGGACAAAGACGCACGCCAAATGGACCAGCAAACGATTGAATTGATCACAGGCTTTAAAACGCAGGAGTTCTGGAAATCCTGCGCACAGCAGAAACTTGAGATGTGCGGATTTGTGCCCGTGACAACCGCCATGCTGCTGGCCAAAAAGCGCGGACTTCAGGTTGCGGATCTCAAATATGCCAATTCCGGCGATGTCACCGGTGATTTTAAACGGGTTGTCGGGTATACAGCTGTCGTTTTTTTTCAAGGTGATCCGGTTCCTGAAAAGGCCAATGAGGCGGACACGTCCGGAGTTCTTTCGCTGAACCAAAAACAAAAGGCGGAATTGATCGATATTGCACGTCAAACGGTCGAGGCCTATGTGCGGACCGGCAAAACGCTTGAGCCGAAAGTGAGCGATGCGCGTTTAAGTGAATCCGAGGGCGCTTTTGTGACGCTGCATAAGGATGGACAGTTGAGAGGATGCATTGGAAATATTATCGGGCAGAAACCTCTGTATTTGACCGTTCGGGATATGGCGATTGCCGCAGCCTCCAGTGATCCGCGTTTTTCTCCGGTTTCCAAAGAAGAGCTGCCGGATCTGGAAATTGAAATTTCTGTTTTATCAAGACCGTGGACAGTCAAAAATGCCGATGAGATCCAAATGGGTGTTCATGGTGTGATCGTAAGCCGCGGGTGGATGCACCGCGGGGTGTTTTTACCTCAAGTGGCAACGGAGACCGGGTGGAGCCGCGAAGAATTTTTATCACAGCTTTGCGCGCAGAAGGCCGGTCTGCCGGCCAATGCATGGAAAGATCCGCAAACACAATTGGATATCTTTACAGCTACGGTATTTTCAGAACAGGATGTTGAGCATCCTTAAGTGAGAGATGGACGTTCTATGGAGCGGGAAGAGGGATTGGTTTTGGTCTATGATCAGCACTGCGGGTTCTGCCGTTGGTGTGCGGATTTTATCCGTTGGGCGGATCCGCAGAAAATGATTTCCTTTGTTGATTATCGTGATGAAAGTGTGGACAATAGAGTTCCGAAAGATCGCCGGCCGGATTTGGCGAAGGCGGTGTGCTTTTTTGACGGAAAAGAATTCTATTTCGGTTTTTTTGCGTTTCGACGGCTGAGTGTTATGTTTAAGAGGTTATGGTGGGCTGTTCCCTTTGTCTTTTTTCCCGGAAATGAAATGTTCGGCCCGAAACTTTATGATTGGATCTCAAACAAACGGAAATGCGATGGCGTCTGTTAGGATATTGAAGAAGCGAATGTTGATGATGGTGTTGGGAATCATGATTGGTCATGCCTGCATGTCGGCGTTTGCCCAGGCGCAGGAATCTTCATCGTTGGATCCCAAACTCGCTCCGGCAGATTACGGCGTAAAAAAAAGGCAGATTCAGGATAAGGCAGAGCGGCTTCGGCGCAGCCAGTTGATCCAGGATGTCAGCAGCACCTATCGGGAAATGGTGGCTTCTTTTAAAGCCCGTCGGATTGAGCATGGGGAAGAATTGGTTCAAAAATTGGACGGCCTTTTGGATGACCCGTTGCTGCCGCAGAACTTTTCCGGGAGAATACGGATCAAGCAACAGAATTTTTTAACGCGCATTTATGGGAGAGATGTCGAACTGGCTGCCGACTTTCCGGTTGATAAAATTGCGGATGAAGAGCTTCCGGCCATTCGCCAGCGCATGCCATCCGGGAAAACGTTGGAAGATGTTTTACCGGAGCATGCAGCAGCTATTCAGGACGCCGAAAAGCCTCAAGAGGATGTGAAGGCTACGAAACGGGCGGAGAAGGCGCGTTTCAAAAAGGAAAAAAAGGAAAAGGCGGAGAAACAAGCCGCTGATAAAAAAGCGCTGGCTGCGAAGGCTGCTGCGGATGCTTTGGTTGCCGCAAAGACGGCGGAAACAATAACCGTCCCGGCATCAGCGAAGAAGAAGGCGCGTTTCAAAAAGGAAAAAAAGGAAAAGGCGGAGAAACAAGCCGTCGACATAAAAGCGTTGGATGCGAAGGTTGTTGCGGCAGAGTCTTTGGCAGTTGAGGCGGGAAAGACCGCCGGAAGAACGGTTCCTGTGCCGGATGTTCAGGGGGTTGCGCAATCACGGAAAGAACATGAGAAAGATCTGCAGGCGGTTTTAAGTCAGCGTGAGCAGGCGCAGAAGGATTTGGAAAAATACAGCCAGGAATTAAAGGGTGGGCAGAAGGACGACGCGTTGACGGAAGTCCAAAGCCGTGCCTTGGGGCTCCGTCAGGAAAAAATTGATAATTTTTTAAAGAAGTACCGGTCAGAGATCATGGTTCGTCGAAAAGATCTTCAGACTCAATTTGATCTTCGTATTGAGGAATTATACCGGGATGGCGTGGAGTTTTATGAGAGCCACGCGTATCGTACGGCATGGGATCTTCTGTCGGAGGTGGAGAAATTAAATCCAGGATATAAAGATACCCGTCATATTTTAGACGCCATGCGCATTTATGTTGATGATGAGCTCACGCACGAGCGACGCGGGGAGATCTCCGATCTTCTGGATCAGTATCAGCAGAATGTCCAATAAATCGAAAGGGCAGGATTGATGAGAATTTTAAAAATTCTTTTTATAGCGCTTCTTGTGATTGTGCTCCTGATTGCGCTGGGAGTTTTTATTTTTATAAAAACATTTGATTTGAACCGTTATAAAGATGATATCGCTGCACAGATCAGCACGAAGATCGGACGGGATGTTGAGGTGGGGCATCTGGATCTGTCTTTGTCGCTGTCCAAGGGGGTGGCGCTTCTCATTAAGGATTTGGGGGTCAAGGATAGCAGTGAGTCTCCTTCGGGAATCTGGGCAACTGTTGAGAGTATTGAGTTGAAGGTCTTGCTGAAAGAATATCTCAGTAAAAGAAAGCTGGTTTTTTCAAGCATCCGTCTGATCACCCCAACGGTGGGCGTTGATCTGGGAAAAGTTTTAGCGGAAAAGGATCAGAATCCGGCTGGAAAAACATTACCGTTCGTGGGGCCGGAATCGGGTACAGAGCAGCCGAGCGGAGAGCCCTTTGATTTGAACGCGTTTCAGCTTTTAGTTGAGTCATTTGAGATTGTTGACGGGCGGGTTCAGATCAAGGCGGATGGGCAGATGCTGTCTCGCGACCTTCTGGTTGATCATATCGGGTTTGGAATTGCCAACTTTTCGATTCAGGAACCGTTTGATTTTGTTTTTCGTTGCGCGGCCTTGCGTTCTCGCAACGCACTGGAAGCGAAGGGGAGCGTTCGGCTGGACCTTAAAGAGCTGCAGGCCCGCTTGGATGATGTCATCGTCAAAAGCAATATCTCGGACCTTTCTTGGGATGATATCCGCGGAACTTTTCCTTCGATCTCCGCAAGCGGGATTACCGCCGCCGACGGGGAATTGACTGTGACAATCAATCAGATGATTGTTTCTGAAAAGGGCGCGCCGGTTTTAACAATGACGGCTGATTTTGTAAATGGAAAGCTGGTGATTTCTTCTTTGAAAAATGAAGTCAAGGACATTGAGCTGCATGCCGAATATTCCAACAATAATTTGGAAGTTTTCAAATCGTCGTTGGGCTTTGGACAGGGCCGGGTCGAGATCAAGGGGAACGTGAATGATGTTTTAGGTTCGCAGAAATTTGAGGCTGATTTGAATTTCAAGGATCTCCAACTTGCCGATGTGCTTCCCGACGTTCATCCGGATATTCATCCCGTTGCGCTTCTCAACGGAAAAACGCATATCCAGGGCGCGGGTTTTGATCCGGAGGAATGTTTAAAGGTTTTAAAAGGACAGGTTCAATTTGATATTACTGCTGCGAAACTTCCGGAGTTCAATCTTTTGAAATTTGTGCTGAGCCAAATGGCTCCGATCCCGGGGTTGGCCGGCATGGTTGAGTCTTCATTGCCGGAAAAATACACCAGTCAATTCAGCAGTAATGAAACGGTCTTTCATGATGTCAAACTTGAATTGACGGTTTCAGATGGGGTTGTCGCCATTCCTCAATTTCGTGTCGGGTCGGATCTGTTTGAATTGAACTCAAATATTCAGATGGGATTTGATCAAAAACTCGTGTTTGATGGAGGCATTACGATTCCTCCGGCTTTGGCCAAAGAGTTGATTGCTGATATTCCTCAGTTGACGCAATTGAAAAATGAAACCGGGGCGATTGCTATTCCATTGCAGCATTATGACGGGCCTGTTCAGGCCTTTAAGCCGTTTCCGGATATTACACAGATCGGTCAGAAAATTGTGGTGGAAGAGGGAAAAAAACAATTGAACAAGCTGTTGGGCGATGTTTTTGGGGTCTCCGATGCGCCGGAAGCGGACGGTTCAGCCGCTCCGGAAGGTGAAGAGCCTCAACCGCAGCAGGCGCCAAAAGAAACGTCTCCTGAAAAGGCGATTGTCGATACGATCTTTGATTCGATTTTTAAATAGGTTTTTGTCTTTGATCAGGTGATAATTGATATCTTGTATGCTTGAAGCAAAATGATATAATGTTATCCATATTTAGATGTTCGGAGCAAACTGTCTTTTATGCTTATTAGCAATTGAGTTGTTAAGCGCAACGAAAGGATAAATCTATGCTAAAAAAAGCTCGTAAACGGTTGTATCTTCGAATCACGATGTTAACGATCGTATTTGCTCTGTTGGTTTGGGCATGGGTTCTTTTTGCAGAGAACTATCATAATATTACGCTTTCTCAAAAGATGGTGGACGCCATTATTCAGGACAATGTCGCATTGGCCCGTAAATATGCGAAGGAGTTAGGTTTGGTTCAGAATAATCTCGAGGAAACACAGGCTTTTGTTGCTGATTTAAGGGGTGAGAACATAAAGTTGAAAGAGCAGGTTCGATTGTTGGGAGAAGTCCAGAATTTAGAAACCGCAATTCAGGCACTTCAGGATGAGAATAAACGGCTCGCGGTAAAGATGGAAGAACTGAAGGGCGCCAAGCCGCAGGTGATTGAGAAAGAACGTTCCTGGGATTTCGGAACGGTTGATGAGGGCAAGAAGCTTCTTGTGGAACTGCGTGGCATTGTCCGCGATGTCAAAGGGCGCATCGGGAATTTGAAGGAAAAGAAACAGAAAGACGTGGATGAGTTTGAATCGATGGTGGGCAATCAAGGGTATCTGATCAAAAACGGAGAGCTTTTAGCGCCGGTGGTCATTGTAGACGGTGAAGCGATTGTGTGTGAACAGGGACAAGTCAAAGTTGATGTGAAGTTTGTCAAATAGCAGATGGATATCCGCATAAAATACGAAAAACGGAAGGCTCAACAGGTCTTCCGTTTTTTTTGAAAATCATGAAAAGACGCCGATCCTATAAACGTGAATATGCCCAGGCTCAAAATGTGTCAACGGCTGTGGGTGTGATTCAGTATGATGTGTTTCGTTCTCCTCGCCGCAGGACCATGGAATTGAGCCTTTATGAAGGGGATCGTTTGCGAGCGGTTGTACCGAATTATGTCTCTGATGATCAGATCAAAGAGTTCATTCTGGCGCGGGCCGGATGGATTGAAAAGCGTCTGCGGGAAGCTCAGGTGCGAAAACAATTTATTGATAGTCGCAAATATGAAACCGGGCATGAGTTTTTGTTTTTAGGCCGGCATTATCCCTTTTTTGTTCAGCAAAAGCAGATCAAGCGTTCACGCATGGTTTTCGATGATTCGGGATGGATGGTGGATCTGCCTCCGAGAGTTGAAGGGGAGTGCGCGGCTGTTATGATCAAGAAGCAGCTGGTGGCTTGGTATCGCAGCCAGGCGCTTGAGGTTTTTGGCGGCAGAGTTTTTCATTTTTCCCGTCAAATGGGCATCGATCCTTTAAAAGTGATGATCAGGGGGCAGAAGCAGGTCTGGGGGACTTGCAGTTATACAGACCGACTGATCAGCCTGAATTGGAAACTGATCATGGCTCCGCTCGATGTGGTGGATTATGTGGTTGTTCATGAGTTGGCTCATTTGCAGCATCCGAATCATTCCAAAAAATTTTGGACCCTTGTCGGGAGCATTTTGCCCGAGTATCAAATAGCGGAAGACTGGCTGAAACATCACCGTTTAGAAATGGCTTTGCCATAGAGATTTGGTTGTTATGAATTTTGATTTTCGATCGAATTCTGCTACAATATTTTCACTTCTTAGAAAAATAACTTAAGCGAAGGAACATGATGAAGCATGTAATTGTTTATAGCCATCCCAATCCGCAGAGTTTTAATAAGGCTATCTTAACAACATATCAGGATGCTCTGCAAGGTCAGGGACATGAGGTGCGGGTTCGCGACCTTTATGAGATGCGTTTTGATCCGGTTTTGAGCGCAACGGATTTGCAGATGTTTCATGACGGGCAAGTTCCGGCTGACTTGAAGGTTGAACAAGATCTTGTCAGATGGGCAGATTATATCACTTTGATTTGTCCGGTTTGGTGGGGGGGATTTACGGCGAATCTAAGGGGGTATATCGATCGGGTCTTTAGTCTGGGGTTTGCTTATGCCGATACGCCCAAGGGGCCCAAAGGGCTTCTGAGCGAAAAAAAAATGGTCATTATTAACACGTTGGGGGCGCCCTATTCGGTTTATGAGCAAAGCGGCATGATCAAAAGCATGAACCAGGTCATTGATGAGTGTATTAGTCAATTTTGTGGTTTGGCTGTGGTTCAGCACAGATATTTCGGGAATGTGGTGAATTGCTCTTTTGAGGAGCGGCAGGCGATGCTTAAGGTCGTGAAGACTTTGGCGGAATCTTTTTAGGACGGAATTGATGATGCGTAAAATTTTGATCACTGTTTGCATCTTGTTTTTTTTGATGGTGGGAATCGGAGGCCTCGTGCTGCTGCCGCAAGCGACAAATATTTTCCTCATGCTGACGGAGGGCAAAGCGGTTCAGCCTGTCAGCGAACGGTATGAGAATGGACGCCTCCAAAAGAAAGGGCTGCAGAAAAACGGCAAATGGCACGGAGAGGTGCGGAGCTTTTATGAAGAGGGAAAGTTGAAGTCCATTGAACGTTTTGTCAACGGAGAACTCCATGGCAAGACAATGGAGTTTTATCCGAACGGACGCAAGAAGATGGACGCGGAATATCAATGGGGGCGTTTGCATGGAACAACCTGGGAATACCGAGATTATGGAAGAATTCGTAAGGAAACGCATTATCAGCATGGGCTTTTAAGCGGACCAATGATCGGGTACGACACTTGGGGAAATCTGGAAAGTCAGGAAGTTTATAAAAATGGGTCTACACCGTTTCTAGTGGGTAAATAAGACCCATTTGTTTGAGTTAAGTTTATTGTTTAAAAGCATTTACAGTATTTATTGTTCTCTGAAAACTTGACACGTTTACCTGAAGTTGTAAAATCAGATCATG
>JBBRHV010000018.1:0-40171 GCA_038222225.1 Candidatus Omnitrophota bacterium | reverse complement strand
CGGTGGATATACGATTCCGGGTCCTGGGGAAGCGAAAAGTTGATCACATGGGTTAAATTTTGCACGTCAATCCCGCGTGCGGCCACATCGGTCGCGACCAGGATGTTGATCGTATTTTTTTTGAACTGGTTCAAGATCTTTTCGCGCTGCCCCTGTGACATGTCTCCATGAAGGCTGTCGGCGTCATAGCCGCGGTCTTTTAAATGGCTGGCAAGCTCATCAACATCGCGTTTGGTGCGGCAAAAGATGAGGCCGTAAAAATCTTCTTCCATATCAAGGATGCGGCAGAGGGCTTCGAATTTTTCAGTGTTTGAAACTTCAAAATAGATCTGGTCGGTTTTTCCGACCGTCAGTGCACTGTTGACCTTGATCGTCTCGTACTCGCGCATATATTTTTTGGCGATCTTTATGATCTCAGCCGGCATGGTTGCCGAGAACAGTAACGTCTGTTTTTCGCTGGGAGTGCTTTCCATGATCTCCCGCACTTCATCCAGAAATCCCATGTTCAGCATTTCGTCCGCTTCATCCAATACAAGGTGTGTGATCTGGTCAAGTTTCAGGGTGCGGCGTTTGAGATGGTCAATGACGCGCCCCGGTGTTCCAACGACAATGTCGACCCCTTTTTTTAATTGGCGCAGCTGAATGCTGATGGATTGACCGCCGTAGATCGGGGCGATGGTGACCCGTTTTTTTCCTTTGAGCGAATGAATTTCTTCGGCGACCTGAACCGCTAATTCCCGAGTCGGAGTCAGGATCAGGGCTTGGACCGCGCGGGCATTCGGATTTAAGAGTTCAAGGATCGGTAAGCCAAAGGCCGCGGTTTTTCCGGTTCCGGTTTGGGCTTGTCCGATGATGTCTTTTTTGCCTGAGAGAAGGGCCGGAATAGCTTGCTCCTGAATCGGGGTTGGGGCTTCAAAGCCCTTGTGCTTGAGAACCTGCAGGGTTTCTTCAGACAGGCCTAATTGATCAAATGTTTTCATGTGTTTCTTTATCCTTCCAAGGATCGTTTTAAAAGATGACGAAAAAAAAAGCGCGCATGCATCTCAAACGCATACGCGAAGATTGGTTTTTAGTATAGCAGGTCAAGCGGCATAAAGAAATAGAAAATATCAGGGGAATTGGGAGAAAGGCGTTTCATTAGGGCTGAGCATGGATTTTTCTGCCATTGTTTGACGCTTTTTGGGGGCAAGCTTGACAAACGGACAAAAAAGAATATAAAGAAAAGGAACCGGTGACCTCAAAGGGGGGTGGGATGGAAATTACGATCATTTGTCTAGCTGCGGTGACAGCATCTTGTTTGACGTTTTTTTCCGGATTCGGGCTTGGCACACTGCTGATGCCGGTGTTTCTTTTGTTTTTTCCTTTGGAAACGGCGATCGCCTTGACCGCGGTTGTTCATTTTTTGAACAATATACTGAAATTTGCATTGCTCTATAAATCGATCCGCTGGCCGGTCGCGTTGCGGTTTGGATTGCCGGCATTTGCAGCCGCATTTATGGGCGCGCAGTTGTTGTTTCGCCTGGAAAACTTTGCGCCGTTGATCAGTTATTCGTTTTTCGGTAAGGATTTTCAAATCCTGCCGGTTAAACTGGTTATTGCGGCGGTTATGATCGTGTTCTTGCTGCTGGAGCTGCTGCCGGTCTTTAAAAAAATTAGTTTTTCTCCCAAAGTTCTTCCCGCGGGCGGGCTGGTGAGCGGTTTTTTTGGCGGCTTGTCCGGTCATCAGGGAGCGTTGCGAACGATGTTTCTTTTGAAGTGCGGGTTATCGAAGGAGGCGTTTATCGCCACGGGTGTCGTGATCGCCGCACTGGTGGATATTTCGCGGTTAAGTGTGTATTGGGGACGGCTGATCCGATCCGATTATCAGAGTTACGCGGCGGTGATGGCAGCGGCGGTTGCCAGCGCATTTTTGGGGATCCTGATCGGGAAAAAACTTTTAAAGAAGGCCACCTTTAGCGTCGTCCAAAGAGTGGTTTCATTGATGCTTTTTGTTATCGCCATTCTGCTGGGGATGGGAATAATTTGAGATCTTAAAAAAGTGTGAATGCCAAAAGACGGCATTCAAATCTGTGTTATAATCAAGGCATTCTAAAAGGAAACAAAAGGACGTCCTGATGAAATCCATCCATAAATTTTCCAGAAAGATCGGCGCGGTTCCGGGAACCCTGGTTCATATCGGTGAAAAACGGGCTGAGCGTGTTACCATGCAGATCATTGATTATGATGAGAAGGATGTCCGTCAGCTGGATCCGCAGAGTGTGGAGGAGTGTTTTGCTTTCCGGGATTCCAAAACCGTATCGTGGATCAACATCAACGGCCTGCATGACGTTAGTGTGATCGAGGCCGTGGGCAAGCAGTTCAATATTCATAATTTGACCCTAGAGGATATTCTTCATGCGGAACAGCGGCCGAAAGTCGAAATGTTTCCGGAATATGCCTATGTTGTTTTAAAAATGCTGCGCATTGATGAGGAGGATAATCTGCAGGTGGAACAGGTCAGTCTGTTGATCAGGCAGGGTTGCGTGATCTCCTTTCAGGAACAGGACGGGGATGTTTTTGATTATGTCCGGCAAAGGATTTTTGAGGCCAAGGGGAAAATCCGCACCATGGGGGCGGATTTTCTGGCGTATGCCCTGATTGATGCGATCGTGGATCATTATTTCATCATTCTGGAGAATTTTTCCGATGAGACGGAGGCTCTGGAAGAAGATCTGTTGCTGAATACCCATCACGGCCTGTTGATGGAGATCCAGGATATTAAGCGCCAAATGATTTTTCTGCGCAAATCGATCTGGCCGTTGAGGGAAGTTTTGGGCCAGCTGCAGCGTTACGAAAATGTGATTTTCAGCGACGCGGTGGATCCCTATTTGCGTGACGTTTATGATCACACCATTCAGGTGGTGGATATGGTGGAAGGCTTGCGGGATACGATTTCCGGAATGATGGATATTTATTTGTCGTCGGCCAGCAACCGGATGAACGAGATCATGAAGGTTTTGACCATCTTTGCCGCGATTTTTATTCCGTTGACATTTATTGCCGGAGTGTATGGAATGAATTTTGAGTATATGCCTGAACTGCATTGGCGTTATGGATATTTTGCAGTCCTGGGATTTATGGCAACGGTCGCCGTGACGCTACTGATCATTTTTCGCGTGAAGCGATGGTTTTAATTTCGAGGTTTAGGCCTGTCCGGTTAAATGTCCATGCATGACTTCTCAAAACAATCACCCGATATTCAAATTTCAGATTTAAGGCGTGCGGATCCGGTCGTCTTTTTGGATACGGCCTCGGCCGAAGGCAGCGGCGCGAAGATGCTGCTGTTTGAAAAACCGATTCTGGAAATTGTGGCCTATGACCCAGCGGATGTTTCCCTGGCATTTGATCAGATTGAGGAACTGTCCGAACAGTTTTGGCTGGCCGGGTATGTGGATTATACGGCGTTTCACTCTGTATTAGGGGTTTCTTTGCGCCGTCAGCGGGCGAGTGAGGCATTGCCGTTGATGTGGTTCGGCGTTTATGAAAAACCCCGTGAAGCAGAGGCCGTGAATACGTCGGGGTGTTTTGCTCCAAAGATGAATGTTTCGGCCAGCCTTGATTATTGCGAATATGAGCGTCAGTTGGCGGCGATCAAACAATATATCAAAGAAGGCGAGACCTATCAGGTTAATTATACCTTTGATGTTCTTGTCGCGGCTAACGCGAGCGCGGAATATTTGTATGGATATCTGAGGGAATTTCAGAAAACGCCGTACTGCGCGTTTTTAAGTGCAGGGGGGCGAGAGATCCTTTCTTTTTCTCCGGAACTGTTTTTTCAGCGGCAGCAGGAGCGCATGTCGGTTCAACCGATGAAAGGCACCGCTGCCCGGGGGGAATCGGAAGATTCGGATGCACAGATGCGCTGTCAGCTGGCCGGCGATGAAAAGAACCGCGCCGAGAATCTTATGATTGTGGATCTGCTGCGCAGTGATCTGGGGCGGATCGCTCAAACCGGGAGCGTTGTTGTGGAGTCCCTGTTTGATGTGGAGACGCATTCCACGCTGCATCAGATGACATCGCGGATTCACGCGCAGCTGAAGGCGGATACGACTTATTTTCAGATTTTTGAAGCGTTGTTTCCCAGCGGATCAGTGACCGGCGCTCCGAAATTGCGGACCATGCAGATCATTGATCAGCTTGAAACCGGGACCCGCGGTATCTACTGCGGGGCCATCGGATATATTGCGCCGCAAGGCCGGGCAATGTTCAGCGTTCCGATCCGCACGCTTCAGCGTCCGGTCGGGTCTCAGGATTGGCAATACCGGGTGGGCAGCGGGATCGTGTGGGATTCGAAAACTCAGGCCGAATGGGATGAAGTCCAGCTGAAGACGAAATTTTTAACCCAAAAGTCTCCGTCGGATTTTGAGCTGATCGAAACCATGCTCTGGCAGAACGGCAACGTTGTTTTTTCGGATGAACATGTGCGGCGTCTGCGCGTCAGTGCAGAGTATTTTGGATTTCAGCCCTGTGAAAAGGTGAAGGAACAGTTGAGCGGTTTCTTAGAGACACTGCCTAAAAATCCGCAACGCATCCGCATGCGGTTGGCATCCGACGGCAGTCTGCGTTTTGAACATATTTCGGTCGAAGTGCCAGATCCCTCGAAAGACGTTGCGATCCGGGTTTCCGCTGTCCGGCTGGATCCGCAGAATATTTTCTTACGTCATAAAACGACCTATCGGCCCTGGTATCAGCCGACCATGGAAAAAATTTCCCGGGGAGAAGTTTTTGATGAGATCTTTTTCAATGCTGACGGATTCTTGTGCGAGGGGGCCATTTCCAATGTTTTTGTTGAGATCAAGGGGACGCTTTATACGCCACCGCTCAGCTGCGGGCTCCTGCCGGGTATTTTACGTCAGAATCTTTTACAGGAACGGCGCTGCGTTGAGCGCAAGATCACTGTGGAAGACTTTCTAAGTGCCGAGGGGGTTTATGTCGGGAATTCCGTTCGTGGCCTTCTCACAGCCGTGGTTCAGCGCTGAGGTGGCAGGCAAAAAAGGCTTTACCCGCCAA
Organism: Candidatus Omnitrophota bacterium; assembly: GCA_038222225.1. GTDB lineage: Bacteria > Omnitrophota > Gorgyraeia > Zapsychrales > JANLHA01 > JAKLFA01. The sequence continues at coordinate 35,122 of JBBRHV010000018.1, read as the reverse complement.
GGGCTTAGGGATACAATAGTTACTTTCGTAATCATTTAAGGGAGATGTTATGAGACGTGTTTTAATGTTCGGTGCGATTATCCTTTTCTGCGCCCCGGTTTTTGCTCAGGGTGTTGATTTGGAGCCTATTTATGTTGTGGGCGATCATCTTTCTGACGGGCCGGCGTTAACGGATGCCTCTTATGCGCGGTCATCGCTGCCTACTGAATATTTGGTTGAACAGTCCTCCGGAGTCGATGTTCAACGCAATTTGAGTTACGGCATGCTGCAGGATGTTTCGATCCGCGGTGGCGTATTCGAAGATGCCGATGTTTCCTTAAACGGCGTTGTTTTAAATAATCCGCAAACCGGACATTTTAATTTGTCGTTGCCGGTTGTTTCTTTGGACTTGGCCAACGCGTCTGTTGATCTGAATAGTCAGCAACTTCAGTACCGGTTAAGTCCGTTAAGAAAAACCGGAAGCGTTTTAAGGACCTCGGCGGGAAGGCGGGGATATGCCGATGGCGCGTTTTCAACAACGCTGCAGAGCGGGGGCGGGGACTGGCACCGGTTTTCTCTGGAAGGCATGCGCAGTGACGGGCTCCGTGATGAGACCGATGGCGAGAAATACACGGCTGCTTATACGTTTGAGCATCAAGGGGATTCCAGCGCGGTAACGGTTTACGCGGCGTTAGCGGATAAGGATTTTGGCGCTGACGGGGCTTATGCCGCTCCCTGGTATCTGAAAGAGGCGGAAAAGATCAAACAGGAATTTGTTATGGCGGATGTAAAGTGGTTTAATGATGACTATCAGATGAGACTGGCTCCGTATTTTCACCGGACTCAGGACACCTTCTGGCTGAACCGGGACAATCCATCCTTTTACCGCAATGATCATACGACGTACGTGATGGGAAACACTTTGGGGTTTCAGTCGCTGGAAAACGCATTTTTCGCGGAGATCGAAAATCGGCGGGAATATATCCGGTCAACGAATTTGGGCGAGCGGGAACGTTTTGAGCATCATTTGAGAATCGGTTTGAACGAGCAGCCGTTGGGGCCATTGCGTTATGAGGTTTCGATGGACGGCGGATATTTTGACAATTTTCCGGCGGAGCTTAGCCCGAGGGCGGCGGTGTTCTATGATTTCGCCGATGCCTGGACCGTCTATACGAAAGCGGAACGGAAATACCGCAATCCGTCATTTACAGAACTGTACTACAATTCTCCTTCCAATATCGGAAATGCGAATCTGCGGCTTCAGCAAACGGACAACTATGAAACCGGGCTTCTTTATAAACAGAAGCGGTGGAATGCCGGTGGAGATGTGTTTTTTCGGGATCAGAAAGATACCATCGATTGGGTCAGGAATACGGGTGACACGGCGTTCCGGGCGATCAATGCCGGTGCGGTGGATGTCAAAGGGTTTGATCTGAAGGGAGAATGGATCGTGGATTGGGCAGCGCTGGAAAAGGTGACGGTGTCCTATACGCGTTTAGACATTACGAAGGCCAAGGATTTTGATGAATCCAAATATGTTTTTGATTATCTGCGTGACCGCGTGGTTTTCGGTCTTGAAAATTCAGCGGCCCGCTGGGATTACGGTTTGCGCCTGGCGTATGAGTATCATATTGATTTTAAGGAACGCTGGCTTTTGAGCAGTGATGCGACCTATCATTTGAATCCTGATTGCGATATTTTTTTGATGGCGGAAAATATGCTGGACCAGAATTATCAGGAATACCGTTATATTAAGGGCGACCCGATTTCTGTAAAGAGCGGAGTGGAGATCCGGTTTTAGTCCTTGAATTCGGAGACCTATGTTTGATGCGCACGCCCATCTTCAGGATATTCCCCAAAACCAGCTGCCGGCATTTGTGCAATCGATGGCCGCCTCATCGGCGGTGCGCTGTATTTTTTGCAATGCGGCCTCGTTAAACGATTGGGAACCGATTGTCGGGATTTCCGCCCAATTACATTCCTGCATCAGTTTTTTCGGGGTCCATCCCTGGTTTAGCAGTGACTTGCCGGATGACTGGGAATATCGTCTGGAACAGCGCTTGGCCAAGAAAAAATGCGGGATCGGCGAGATCGGTCTGGATAAGGTGCGTAGCGGCCTGGATTTTGAGACACAGAAGTTTGTTTTTGCCCAGCAGGTGAAGTTGGCCGGGCTGACTCGGAAAGTCTTCAGCGTTCATTGCGCCGGGGCCTGGGGGCCGTTGCTGGCCATTCTGAAAAATTCTGATCTCAACGGGGTGCCGTTTATCCTGCACGGTTTCAGCGGATCCGGGGAGGTAGCCGGGGAGATTGTCAAACTCGGTGGATTTATTTCGCTGGGCCCGAAGAATCTGGATCCGCAGAAGCTTAAAATATTGTGCGCGCAGATTCCAGCGGAGCATCTGTTAGTGGAAACCGATTTTTCTAAAGCATCGGTTTCGGAAGGCGTGGATGTTGCTTTTGCCGAGTATTATGTGAAAACGTTGCAGGGGTGCTATCAGCGGGTGGCGGCGGCTTTGAATATGGATTTGCCGTCGTTTTCCGCTGTCATGGAAAAGAACGAAGACGATTTGATGGGGTATGTCTAATGAGTAAACAGTTTGCGCGGATCGAGCTGATGATCGGGAAGGCCAAGCTGGAAGGTCTTCATAAAAGCCGTGTGGCGGTTATCGGCCTGGGCGCGGTTGGGAGTTTTTGCGTGGAAGCGCTGGCGCGTTCCGGCGTCGGGCATTTGATGGTTGTTGATTGCGACAAAGTGGAAGAGACCAATTTGAACCGGCAGCTGTTCGCGCTGCATTCGACGATCGGAAGAAAAAAAATCGATGTGGCCCGCGAAAGGATCGCGGATATTCATCCGAAGTGCCGGGTGGATGCTCTAGAACTGTTCGCGCATCAGGATACTATTCAATCCATTTTAGAAACGCGGCCGGATGTGATCATTGACGCGATTGATTCGCTCAATCCGAAAGTGAATATTCTGGCAGCCATTGCTCAAAGCGGAATTCCGGTCATTGCCTCCATGGGGGCGGCAACCAGAACGGATCTGGGTCTGATAAGGTTCGGTGATTTGTTTTCAACCCGAGGGTGCGCGTTGGCGCGGACGGTCCGCAGCCGTTTAAGGCGCCGGGGCATCACCGGTGGCATTCATTGCGTTTATTCCACTGAGCATTCAAATAAAGAGGCTTTGGGTGATCCGGGACAAAGCGTGCCGGCCTTAGACCGGGGACGAAAAAGAAGGCCGATGGGGAGCCTTCCGACCGTGACCGCTATTTTTGGGTTAACGATCGCGCACCATGCTTTAGAGTTTTTGTGCGGCGGAAGTTTTCAGGAGTCGATGAACGAAGGGGGAAAGCCGTGATCAAGTGGATCTATATTGCCGTGGGCGGAGCGTTAGGCGCGTTATCGCGCTACAGCTTGTCTGGACTGGTTTCTAAATTTACTGAATCGTCGCTGTTTCCGTACGGGACCTTATGCGTGAATCTGATCGGTTGTTTGTGTATCGGATTTCTTTGGGGGGTGTTTGAGCGTTCCAGCATAACCGTCAATCTTCGTTTTTTTTTATTTGTCGGGTTTTTGGGATCGTTCACAACCTTTTCAACATTTTGCCATGAGAATTTTCTGCTGATCCGGGACAGTGAATGGAAGTTTTTGATCGCGAATCTGATTATGAGCAATCTTTTGGGGATTGTCTGCGTGATCGTTGGATTTTGGGGGGCGCAGTTTCTATATCAGAGTTTTCGCTAGCCGATAAGGAGGGGAGCATGAGATTGTCAGGCGATGGGGTATTGGTAAGGATTTTTATCGGGGAGTCGGATCAGTATCACAGAAAACCGTTATATGAACAGATCGTTTTAAAGGCGCGGGAGGAAGGACTGGCCGGCGCAACGGTGCTTCGCGGGATCATGGGATTCGGGGCGCAGAGCCATCTGCACACCGCCAAGATTCTGCGGTTGGCCGAAGATCTTCCGGTGGTGATCGAGATCGTCGATACCCAGGAACACATTGATCGATTCATGCCTTTTTTGGATGAAGCGGTGAAGGATGGGATGATCACCGTTGAAAACGTGCGGGTCCTGCAGTATCGCTCGCGGCCTGCATCGTAAGGGGAGCGTTACTTCGCTTTGATCTGTGCCCAAACGTCTTTTGGCTCCTGGCCGACTCTCCAGAACGCAATTCCTGAAATATCATTTTGATAGTAGAGGCTGACCTTATTGAGCAGACTGTGCCGGTCTTCAAAAAAGACCTTGATGGTTGCCGGCATTTGATATTCAAAGAACGGCTCGCCGGTTTCCGTCATTTTGACCGAACAGTTGATTTTTTGGCAGAGGTCAATGGTCTGCGGGTATTTGAGGGCCTGGGCATAGGTTTCGACCTGCCAGGCGCGGCCGTAAAGCGGCAGCCCGAAGATCAGTTTTTTCGGCGGGATGCGGGTTTTGGCATAATCCACAACCTTTTTACACCAGGGCAAGGATGCGATCGGTCCGGCTTCTCCGGTGCGCCAATGCTCATCATAGGCCATGACGATCACCCGATCGGCGATAGCCGAAATATCCACATAATTAAAAGCATTGTCTGTTTCCCACCAGCGCGCCGGAACCGCCACCGAAAAGATCTTTTCGGTGGATAACGAGGAGCGCACATCTTTTAAAAATTTCAGATACAGGTCGCGGTCTTCATAGCGCAGCGATTCAAAATCGATTTGGATGCCGTCAAAATCGCTGGACATCTTCACGATGTCCGCAATGATGCGTTTTCTGAAAGGCATATCTTCGCGCAGAATAAAATTCGTCAGCATTTTATTTCCGATCATGGAGATTACCAGATGGATGCGCGGTGCAGACCCAAGTTCTCCGGTCAGGTCCGGTCGCTGGATCTGGGTCAGAGTTCCGTCTTCTTCGACCTTTGAACTGAAATAACCGATGTCGGTGAACGGCATGCCTTTCCCTAACATGGTTTCCTCGCCTTTCATCACATAACCCCAAACTTCGCGAAAGGTATACTGATCAAGATTGGTGTTCTGGGCTGATGGAAGACGGGCTTTGGGATTTGCAAAAACCATTAGAAAACAGAGTGATGCAATGGTTAGTCTTTGTCTTAATGGCATACGGAACTCCAAAGGGTTGCTGAACGGATTGAATTAGCAGTGTTTTTATCGAGCAGGAGTTCAACAATCGCCAGCGCAAAGGGAATCGCCGTTGCCGGGCCTTGGCTGGTGATCAGGTTTCCGTCCACCACCACCGGGTCGTCCTGGTATGTGGCGGAATCGGGAAAGAGGTTCTGCAGACCAGGGAAACAGGTAGCGCGTTTATGATTGAGAACGCCCGCAGGGGCCAAGACAACTGCCGGAGAAGCGCAAATGGCAGCGACAATTTTTTTCTCTGTGAACATGATGCTGATGAGGGAATTGACATGATCGGATTTTGAAAGGTTTTCAGAGCCTTTGCCTCCGCCGGGGAGGATGCAGGCGTCAAAGTCATGGTGCAACTCTTCAATGCGTTTATCAATGCAGACAGATATTCCTCGGGCGCTTTTGATGCAGCCGTTTTGCGGGCCGATACCGGCTAAGATCACTTCAATGCCCGCGCGGCGCAGAATATCAATCGGCGCGATCGCTTCTATTTCTTCGAATCCTTCGGCAAGAAGGATCACTGCTCGTTTTGCCATTTTTGCTCCTTGATGTGCTTCTCCATTTTAAAAGAAAGTCCGCACTTTTACAACTGTCTTTTTGCCAGAGAAGGAAGTTTCTTTTGTTTGGACGGTTTTTTGATTTCTTCGTTTACGGGGGCAGGGCATTTGCGTATAATAAAGAACATTTTGTGGCCTTTAGTGATGAACAGAAATTAAACCAAAACGGTTAGGAGTTCGCGTGAAGATCGATCATAATATTTCTCAGGCGGTTGAAGGGGTGGAGGGGTTTCTTTCAGACCGTGAGGGGATGGCCCTTTATAATTTAGCGAAAAAAGGGGATGGCCGGGGTGCTGTTGTTGAGATCGGTTCATGGAAAGGGAAGTCTACGATTTGGATCGCAAACGCCCTGTCAGAGGGGGGGCATTTTTACGCCATTGATCCGCACATTGGTTCCTCTGAACACCAAACAGAAGGACCGATCTGGACGTTTGAGGAGTTTAAAAAGAATATCCGGCAGGCCGGAGTTGAAACTAAAGTCAATCCGATTGTTCTCACCTCTGAGGATGCGCGAAAAAAGGTTGAGGAACCGGTGAGTTTTTTGTTTATTGACGGTGCGCATGAGTATGAATTTGTAAAAAAAGATTTTGAATTATGGGACCCATTGCTGTTGGATTCATGCTGGATCGCGTTTCATGATTATCAATGGCCGGGGGTTGAAAAGACGCTGAACGAAGTTTTTGAAACAGGAAAGTTCAAAAGGGCTTATTTCACTGATTATTTGTTCTATATGCAGAAAACAAACAACGCGGGATGGTGGAGTAAGGTGCGGGCCAAATGGATGCTCGGGCTGGGGAAACGTTATTGTGTATTAAAGAGCACCCGGCGAAAAGACCGGATGATGAAAGCCGAGAAAAATTTTATAAATTTATTACGTCTTTTGGTATCGTTCGTTTAGTTTGTTTGAATTAGAATCCCGTTTATTTTCTAAATATCAGGAGATTGCGGCTGGGGCCGGTAAATTTTATTTAGCGCCCAGATTTTGTTATGGAGCGAATACGGCAAGAAAATTTGGTCAGCGTTATTATCCCTACCTACAATCGTCAGAAGAAGGTTGTCCGGGCCCTTCATAGCGTGCTCGCTCAGACGCATCGGGATATTGAGGTAATCGTTTCGGATGACGGGTCAACGGATGATACACCGCGGATAATGAAGGAATGCATTGCTCAACATGGCCCGAAGATCCGTTATGTGCGGTCGGAAATCAACCGCGGGGTATCCGCGGCGCGAAATCGGGGGATTGAGCTGGCCCAAGGAGAGTTTATTGCCTTCCTGGATTCTGATGATGGCTGGGAACCGCAAAAAATTGAAATGGAACTCAAAGTTGCACGTGAACTTGGCCCTGATGCTTTTGTATTTTGTGCTTTTCGTTTATGCGAGGCAACAGGAGAAAAGACGCTTGAATTATGGCCAACTTATCCAGACGAGGGGCCATGTTTTCTAATTCCAAAGGAGAATCCTTTGGAAAAACCCATTCCTCCACCTGGAGCATGGTTCATTTCACGAAGCTTTATTGAAAAAGTAGGTCTTTTTGATGAGGAGATGCGAACATTTGAGGATGCGGAGTTTGCGTATCGTATTTATGCGGCAGGCTTTAAAGGGTATTTCATCAAAGATCATCTTGTGCGATGCCATAGTGATGGCGATGCCTCTTCAAACTTAAGCGTTATGTCTAAGGAAACGATGCGCGCTAAAGAACATATGGTTAAAAAATATTCTGGCAGGCTTACTGGAAAACTTATTGCACAAATCTACAATTCTCTCAGTAAAGATTATTTATTTTTCAAGGATCGTAAAATGGCATCTTTTTCGGCATGGCGGGCATTTTTGGCATATCCCATTAAATTGGATTATTTTGGAAAAGTACTACGGGCCTGGTTTTTGATAAAGAAATGAAAATGTATAATAATATTTTTCGTGGCAATTCTTGAAAAGGGAGAAAACGTTTTGGGAATATTAAAAAAAATAAAAAAAATGTTTTGGCGATTAAAAATGCGGAAGATGAGAAAGATCCGTCATGTCTTCACTGATTATGGGCATAAGATTCAAACTTTGAAGATCCCACAATATGGCGTGTTCAAATATGCGCGCTGGCTTCACCCAGCGTCGTGCGCTAAAATAAAGTTAACGCGGCGCACGCTTGATCATTTAAGAACTGTTGTAAAGGAAGGCGATACGGTTATTGATATCGGCGCTCATGCTGGCGATACGACGCTTCCGCTGGCAATCGTCGCAGGCAAAAGCGGACATGCATTGGCTTTTGAGCCAAATCCGTATGTCTTCAAAATTCTTGATATTATTCGGGCCCTTAATGAAGGTGCAGTGAATATCATTCCGCGATGTTTTGCCGCAACTAATGAAGACGGAGAATTTGAATTTTATTATTCTGATGCTTCTTTTTGCAATGGTGGAGACCTGTCCGGACTTGACAATGAAATAGATCACAAATATCCGCTGAAAGTTATTGGAAAAAATTTAAATTTGTATCTTAAGACCAAGCACCCTGATTTATTGCAAAAGTTAACTTTTATCAAGATCGATACGGAGGGGCACGACAGGGATGTTATTTTATCGCTTATGGATATCATTTTAAAATATCGTCCTGTTATTCGGACAGAGGTTATGAACAGATTGTCGTTGGAGGAGGCGGTGGCCTTATATGACACTTTAATTGAAATGAAATACGATCTTTTTCAATATGATGAGGGTTGTTATGATTTGTGCGGGGATCCCATAACTCGAGAAAATGTTAAGAGAGATTATACATATGACATCATTGCGATTAATTGATATTTTGTGTCTGATTTAAAAGCAAAAGAAGGGTTGCCATGTTGAAGCGGTTTTTTTCACCATCGTTGTGCCTTTTGCCGATGATATCTTAAGGCTGTTACGGAGTTTCCGGTTTTTATCGATACGTTTCCGGAATTTTTGTCTGTTCCATAGAGCCCTTTTAAAAATAGCTAAAGAGAAAAAGGCTGATGCCGCAGGAAAAGGATATCTATATTTTAGGAATCTCGGCTTTTTATCATGATTCGGCCGCGGCCTTGATCAAGAACGGCGAGATCCTGGCTGCCGCTCAGGAAGAGCGGTTTACCCGCAAAAAGCATGACCATGACTTTCCGGCCAAGGCGGTTGAATTTTGCTTCACATTTGCCGGTATCAGCGCGGACCAGCTCACGCACGTGGTGTTTTATGACAAGCCCTTTATTAAATTTGAACGTCTCCTTGAAACGTATTTGATGACCGCGCCGGTCGGCCTGATGTCTTTCTTGAAGGCCATGCCATTGTGGCTCAAAGAAAAACTTTTTTTGAGAGACACGATCGCAAAAGAGCTGGGGTATGCGGGGGAGATCCTGTTCGCGGATCATCATGAGTCGCATGCGGCCAGCGCGTTTTTTCCATCGCCATTTGAACGGGCGGCGATCATGACCCTGGATGGGGTGGGGGAATGGTCAACCCTGACACTTGGGGTGGGCAAGGGCAATACTCTCGAGCTTCATAAAGAGATCCGTTTTCCGCATTCGCTGGGTTTACTGTATTCCGCCTTCACTTATTATACGGGGTTCCGGGTCAATTCCGGCGAGTACAAGCTGATGGGCCTGGCGCCCTACGGGGAACCGGTGTATGTTGATCTGATCAAACAGCATCTCATTGATATCAAGGACGACGGGTCATTCCGGTTGGATCAGAAATATTTCAATTACTGTTCGGGGCTCACGATGACCCATGAGCGTTTTTACCGCTTGTTCGGCCGGCGTCCCCGCAAACCGGAAGAGCCGATCGAGCAGTTTCATATGGATGTGGCCCGTTCGATCCAGGTGGTGACCGAAGAGATCATTTTAAAGATCGCGAAATTCGTCAAAGGGTATACCAAGGAAGAAAATTTGTGTTTGGCCGGCGGGGTTGCCTTAAACTGTGTGGCCAACGGGAAAATTATTCAGGAGGGGATCTTTAAGAAGGTCTGGATCCAGCCGGCCGCTTCCGATGCCGGAGGGGCGCTGGGGGCAGCGCTGGCGGTGTGGTATAACCATTTGGGGAAACCGCGCACCGTATCCGGCACCGGGGACATGCAGAAATGTTCGCTGCTGGGACCGGAGTTTTCGGATGACGAAATCGAGATGTTTTTAAAAGAACGCAACGTGATTTATACAAGATTGTCTGAAGACATGCTTTTTGAAAAAGCCGCTGAGATCCTGGCCAGCGAAAAAGTCCTGGGCTGGTTCCAGGGCCGGATGGAATTCGGACCGCGGGCGTTAGGGGGCCGCAGCATCCTGGGTGACCCGCGTTCGGCGGATATGCAAGCCACCATGAATTTAAAGATCAAATTCCGTGAGTCGTTTCGTCCGTTTGCGCCGAGCGTCATGCTGGAACATGCGGGTGATTATTTTGAGTACAGCAAAGAAAGTCCGTACATGCTGGTGGTTTCCAATATTCGTGCGGATAAAAGATTTCCGGTCCCGCCAGAGCAGAAGGCCTTGAAAGGTTTGCAGAAATTAAAGATCAAGCGCTCCGAACTTCCGGCGATCACGCACGTGGATTATTCAGCGCGAACTCAGACGGTCTGTCAAGAAGAGCATCCGACGTATTATAAATTGCTGGATGCGTTTTATAAGAAGACGGGGTGTCCGGTCTTGATCAATACATCATTCAATGTGCGCGGCGAGCCGATCGTTTGCACGCCTCAAGATGCTTACGCGTGTCTGATGCGGACGCACATGGATTATTTGGCCATGGGACATTTTTTGATCGGCCGGCTAGATCAAAAAGAAACTGACATTCAAGTGGGAGATGTAAGTGGATTTGTTCCGGATTAACGCTATCACTGACACTGAATTAAAGAAATTCGGTTTCATTTTTGGGCCGCTGGCAATCGCGATCTCGATATGGCAGGCGCTGAGGGGCCATTGGGGGCATGTGTATTTTTTTGCGCCAGCAGGGGCTTATGCATTTGTGATGGCGTTGATCAAGCCGCGGTGGATTTATCCATTGCGTTGGGTTTTGGAGACAACTTTCAAGGCCCTTATGTGGGCGGTTACGACGGTAACGCTGACGGTGTGTTTTTTTCTGGTTTTTGCGCCGATGGGGTTATTGCTGCGGTTATTGGGGAAAGATCTTCTTTCACAAAAATGGGATCGAAATGCGAAGAGTTATTGGATTGAACGGGAAAAACATGTGTTTGATCCGCAACATTACACCAAACAATTTTAACAAAGGTGATGCGCGATGGGAAAACTGCGTCTTTTGGCGGAATTCTGGGAATTCCTGAAAGTCCGCAAGCGTTTTTGGCTTTTGCCGATCTTCATCATTCTTCTGCTTTTGGGAGCGATCATTGTTTTTACGGAGAACTCCGCGGTAGTGCCGTTTATGTATACATTATTTTGATTATTGGGCTGGTTTTGAGATTCGGCCATAAGCCGGCAGGGAGATTATTGTTGAAAAATTTTGAATTAGGGCTACACTATGGGGTGAGAGAAAACCTTTTTACAAGGAGGAAAGCATGAGAAGTTTTATTATCAGAAGTATCGTTGTAGTCGCAGTCTTCGCTGTTTCGATGGCAGCCTTCGGCCAATTTGCAATGGCCGCTGAAATGTCAAAACCGTTGCAGGTGGCGTTGTTCAATCCGATCCAGCTAGTTCCGGAAGATGAAGGGATTAAGGGGTTTGGGTTTAACTTCATTTACGGGAAAAATGCCGGCGTCACAGGTATGGACTTAGGTCTTGTGAATGTGGTTTCGGGCGATGTCCTTGGCGCAAATATGGGTTTTGTGACCTATACGGAAGGCAGTGTTCAGGGAGTGCAGGAAGGTCTTGTGTCGGTCGTTCAAGGCAACGTGATGGGCGGGAGCGCGGGCTTGATTGCCTATACAGAAGGCAGCGTCCAGGGTGTGCAGGAAGGCCTTGTTTCAATTGTTCAAGGTGATGTGATGGGCGCGAGTTTCGGGTTCGTAAACTATATCAACGGAAATTTCTCCGGCGCACAGATTGGCGGCATCAATATTGCGACAGAGGCCAAGGGCGTTCAGGCCGGTGTCCTTAATTACAGCACGAAGTTCGAAGGGTTCGCCTTTGGGTTGGTGAACTGGACCGAGCAGTTGAACGGCATCCAGATTGGGCTGATCAATATCGCATCCGCTAAAGAGATGCTTCCGGTCCTGCCGATTGTTAATGCGGCATGGTAAGTAATTTTTTTTAAGTGTTATGTATCAAAAGACAGCGCTGATTTCTGGAGGGAAATTGGCGCTGTTTTTTTATTATCTTGTTTGCGCCTTTTTACATATCCGATATAATAAACTGTCTTATTTTCAGGAAGAGCTTAAATCAAATAATAATTTATATTTGCTGAGTTTATATTTAACGGCGTGCATTTGTGTATTCGTATTTAAGACGCCATAGATGGTTTAGAAGGAGCTGTTGTTTGCTAGAAGATTTTTAAAAATGATCGCATTGGTATGATCTATGTATATTGAAGAAGGCTTTGACGGGCATTATTTCAGAATTGATTTTTTAAAAGGACTCAAGTTGCGAATGCTTAAAATTGCTTTGCCGGAAGGTTTGGATGCTGTTGGGCCATAAGATGATTCGCGTAAATTTCTGGGGTTTGATGCGGCTGGAATTGCAAATAAGATTAGAAGCACTTCTAGACCTGTTCTTTGATGAGGGCACTGATGAATGATTTGTCTAAGCATGATATCGAATATATTTTAAAAGCGGTTAATCAAAATTTTTTTAATGGTAGGCGGTTTTTTCTAACCGGTGGGACTGGTTTTTTTGGCAAATGGATTCTTGAGTCTATCCGGTGGGCGGTTAATATTGATGGTTTGGAGGTTTCCGTCCTTGTTTTATCCAGGGATCCGGAAAGATTTTTAAAGCAAAATCCGCATTTCAGAAATGAATCGTGGTTGTCATTTGTAAAGGGCGATGTTCAAAGCTTTGAATTTCCTGAAGGACAGTTTGATTATATTATACACGGTGCTGCAGAAGCGAGCGGGATTAGGGTTGTTGGTTCAACTGAAATTATTTCAGATGTCATTTGTGGCGGCACCCGTAGGGTGCTTGATTTTGCGTTTAAAAAAAAGTCAAAAAAAATGTTGTTTATCAGTTCTGGCGCGGTTTATGGGCCGCAACCTGATAACATAAAGTTTTTAGCAGAAGATTTTAAGACGGATCCGCAAACGGCATATGGAAAGTCTAAACTACAGGCAGAGGATTTATGTCGTTTATATCAATTAAATCCTGGCATGGAAATCGTCATTGCACGTTGTTTTGCGGTTATCGGTCCGTTTTTACCGTTTGATCGCCATTTTGCTGCTGGAAATTTTTTAAGAGATGCTATCAGTGGTAATGAGATTTTTATCAAGGGGAATGGGCGGGCTGTAAGATCATACCTGTATATGGCTGATTTAATTGTTTGGCTTTTTAGAATTCTCGAGCAAGGAAAACCAGGATTTGCTTATAATGTCGGTTCCGATGAACGTATTGAAATCAAAGAATTGGCGAATCTAATGGCCAATATTGCGGGAGTTGATATTTCAATTAAAGTTACTAATGAATATTTAGAGCAGGGCGTGTCCCAATATGTGCCATGTGTTGATTTCGCCAGGAAAGATTTAAACTTGGCTGTTGGGGTTGGTTTAGATGAGGCCATTCAAAAAACATTTTTTTGGGCAAAAAATAGGAAAAGGGCATGAAACGAAATACGATTTGTCTGGTGGCTGGTGTGTTGAATGAAAGTTCGGCCTTGCCTAAATTTTTTCAAGAGCATGTTTGGGCAGACGAGATTATTATTTTAGATTCTGGAAGTACGGATGGATCAGAAAAAATTACACAGGAGCATAATCGGTTTTTTTTACATAAGCCACTCAATGCGAATCATAATCAGCGAGAGGCTTGGGCGACTCAACAGACAACGGCAGAATGGATTTTTATCTTAGATCCCGATGAGTTCATTTCCGAAGATCTAAAGGCGGAAATTTTAAGTCTTCTCGAAAATGATACGGAGTATGCTGCGTTTGAGTTTCCGCGTCTGAACTTTTTTATGGATAAACCGTTGCGGCACGGTGGGTGGAGCGGCAACACGCTGAAAATGTTCCGCCGTGATAAGGTCCGGTTTGAGGGTGATTCATATCACGAAAAACCCATCATTGACGGAAAAATTGGTCAGTTAAAAGGCGAGGTCCTGCATTATCCAACTCCTAATATTCACTGGATCGCACAAAAATTTAACTACATCAGCGAATTTGATTGTAAGGCCTATTATGACCAATATGGTGAGTTGTCGGAAAAGAAATTCCGCTGGCTGCTGTTTACAAAACCATTCAAGAATTTCTGGAAGTGCTATGTGAAGAAACAAGGGTATAAGGACAGCCTGCACGGACTGATCTACGCGGCCATGATCTGGGCTTTTGATGTGATTCGGATCTGTAAATACGCCGAACAATATATTATTAAAAATCCTGATTTAACCCCACGGGACAAGCTGCCGGATCCGTGGGAATGCCGCAAAAAATAACCTGAGGGGAGAAGTAAATGGATCTGCCGGAAACGTATTTTTTGAACAATCCTGTTTTTTTGAAATATAAACGCCAGTTTGACTGGGGGCGATTCCGGAAAGTTTCAAAATTAAAAAAAGTCATGATCAATGAGCGGATCATTGAGATCCCTTACGCGATCCAGGCCTTAAGCGACCTTCCCAAGGATTCGGCGGTGCTGGACTTGGGCTGCATGGAAAGTTTGCTTTCGTTGTTTATGGCCAGTTTGGGTTTTGATGTAACGGGATTTGATTTCCGGGAATATCCTTACCGGGTCCCGAATTTCAAATTTCAGCAGGGGGACATTCTTCATCTGCCGTTTGAAGATAAAACATTTGATGCCGCGTTATGTGTTTCCATGATCGAGCATGTTGGTTTGGGCTTTTATCATGATCCCCAAAGCGAGCTGGAAGCTGATGAGAAAGGTATCCGTGAGATCCACCGGGTTTTGAAACCCAATGGCCGTTTGGTGATGACCGTTCCGTTCGGTTTGCCGCATGTCAATGATCAGCAGCGAACTTATGATAAGACGCGGTTGGATCAATTGCTCCATGGATTTAAGGTCCAGGATATCCGTTTTTTCAAAAATGTCTTCCCGGCAGGGCAGGCCCACAATGTCTGGCAGGAAATCTTATTGGATGAAGCAGAAAATATTTCTGCTCCCAGCGGCACAGATTGTGTGTGCTGCTTAAGAGCGGTCAAAGTGTCTTGATACGTGGATGCATCAGAAAGATGCAATGCCTTGAAAGCGCTTCCTTTTTTATGGCATACTTAAGCTGAAGCGACAGACTCATCCGTTCTTTTTAAATTTGAAAGGTAAACTACTCGAAAGAGTGGGGCCCCAGCTGCGTTATCGCGCTTCAGCGCGCTTAACTACGCCGGGCCCGGCGAAGCTAGACATAAGATTGTTTGGCAGAGACGGGACAAAGCCGTGAGCCTAATCCCAGCACCTTCTGTGGCTGCTGGGGATGGCTGTCTGGCTGCCGTAACTAAGCTAACCAGTTCCGTTAAGGCAATATTTGATGCCCTCCGATTCTCTGTCAGGGGGTTTTTTTATTGCCGGAAAAGGGGGCACTATGCGTGACCGGCATTCCATTGGAGTGTGGTTGTTCGCTGCTGCAGCGTTTCTCTTTGTTCTGATCTCAGGCGCGGTCAAACCGGTTTCAGGAGCCCAGGCGGCGCAGAATGAGCAGATATCCAAAAGTTTCAGAAAGCCGCTTAAAGTTTCGATGCGCGTGGAAAAACAGTCGGTGGTTTCAGCACATATTGTCTATCGTCCCGTCACTGTTCGAGCTTATCAGACCATCACGTATCAAAAACTTGTGCGGCGTTAAGTTTTTTGAAAATACCTTCATTCTGTGGTTTTTGCTTGTATACTATGAATGGAGGGAATGAATGGCCTTTATTTTACTTGTGGAAGATGACGCCGGTGAGCGTCAAATGCTTGCTTTAAACCTGGAAGAAGCCGGGCATACTGTTTTGCAGGCCTGCGACGGCTCAGAAGCTCTCCAAATCCTCACCAGAACCCGTCCGGATCTTATTTTAACCGATATCGTCATGCCTGAAATGGACGGCTTTGCTTTATGTAAAACACTCAAAGACAATCCGCAAACGCAGCACATCCCGGTGATCATTCTCACTGCCCGGGGAAAAATGGAAGATGCCTTCGCGGCGCTGGGTGTGGCTGGTTTTTTGGAAAAGCCGAGTGAGCCCGACATCTTACTATCAACAATTCAGACCGTGCTTTTACATTCCCGGTCGGCAACGCGTTTCAAACGCGCTCCGCAGAAGTTCCTGATTTATGGAACGTATCCGGAAGTGATGGAAAATATGGCGAAAGGACTGTCTTCCCGGGGGTATCAGCTGCAGTCCGCAAAGACCGCGGGGGATGTTTTGGTCCACGTGGTCAATTTTCAGCCGGATGTCATTATTATGGAAGTCCAGCTGGAAGACGACCGATCGATCCAGGATGTTATCAAAGCAATACGGCTTTTTTCGCGGCATAAAGAGACGCCGATCCTGCTGTACAGTTATTATCGGGTGAGCGATCTGGCTTCCGCTGAGTTTCGCAAGCGGGCCATTGCCATTGAGCGCGCTGCCGAAGAAGCCATGGTGGCCGGGGCAACCGAATATTTCGATCGTTTTAATGAAGAGTCCTTTTTTCAACGTCTGGCCCGGTATTTTTAATGATTTCATGCGCTCGCCGTTTGGTTCTGTTCTCGCCGTGCTTACCGAAGCTGGGATTCGAGCTTCATTCCGGTACTAAAAAAATCAGAAATTTCAACAAGGCCTTTGACGATTTTCTCTCTTCGTGTAAGATAGAATCATAAATACATTGGAAAATAGTTTATTGGAAATATGATAGGAAATTAATAGAAATGCAATGGGAACACTGTGGGAGCACAGTGGAGATTCAATCGAAGTTTACTGGTGCTCTGATAGATGTATATTTTTTAAATTAATTTTTTTTAATTCAATCGTATTTCAATGTATTTTTATCATGTGTCGAGGTGTTTCAATATGTATCGTTTATTTGAAAGAGAGGAAGGATATGGCTAGAGAAGCTGTGAACCGCGGAATTCAAAGCGTGCGCGATCATGGGAGCGGGGTTTTCCGTTCAGGCAATCATATGCTGCCATGTGTTTCGTTGATGATGGCAGAGGGGGTTTTGAAAGACATCGTTGATCTGAAGCGCCCGTTTGTCACGATCATCAATTCGTTTACAACTCAAATCCCGGGGCATGCTCACCTCGATCAGTTGGGAGCGATTGTTAAATCAGAGCTTGAACGGCTGGGCGTCAATGTCTGGTATACCAATATCGGGGGCGCGGTTTGTGACGGGATCGCCATGGGACATTTCGGCATGAAATATTCTTTGCCGTCCCGTGAGCTGATCGCCGATCAGATCGAGACCATTATCGGCGCTCATCCGTGTGACGCCTGGATCGGGATCGGGAACTGCGATAAAATCGTTCCGGCCATGCTCAACGCCATGGTACGGATTAATATCCCGTCCATTTATGTCAGCGGCGGGCCGATGCTTTCCGGATTAAATAATACTGACCTGATCTCGGTTTTTGAAGGGGTGGGCAAGGAGTCTGCCGGAAAAATGTCGGTGCAGGACCTTAACAAATTAGCGCAAGGGGCCTGTCCCGGTTTTGGAAGCTGTTCCGGAATGTTTACCGCCAACTCCATGAATTGTCTGGCCGAAGTTTTAGGGGTGGCCCTTCCCGGGAACGGGTCGACGACCGCCACCATCCGTATTGAAGGTGCGACGCGTCAGCATCGGCTGAATCCGGCACGAATTGAGCTGGTCCGCAATGCGGCACGAACCTTGATTAAGCTGATGGAAAATAATGTGCGTCCGCTGGATATCGTGACCCGTGAGGCGATCGATAACGCGTTTATCCTGGATATGGCGATGGGCGGATCAACAAACACCGTCCTGCATGTGCTGGCGCTGGCCAATGAAGCCGGCCTGGAGTACAGCATTCAGCGTATTGATGAACTGTCACGCCTCACGGCCAACGTCGTCAAGATCGCGCCGTCCCGCATGGAGGTGCATCTGGAAGATGTCCATAAGCTGGGAGGCATGGGTACGATCTTAAAAACGATCGCTGACCATGGCCATCCCTATTTGAAGCTGGGCGTTCAGACCGTGTATGGGACGCTCGGTGATTATGTCAACGCGTCTCCTGCTCCGGATGGAGATATCATCCGGCCGGTCGAAAAGGCCTTTTCTCAAGAAGGCGGCCTGACGATTCTGACCGGGAATTTCGCGAAAAAGGGAGCGGTTCTTAAAACCAGCGGGGTGGAGTCGGACATGCTCAAATTCCGCGGACCCGCGAACGTTTATGAATCGCAGGAAGAAGCTTTAGACGCGATCCTTCATAAAAAAGTTAAAGACGGCGATGTGGTGGTGATCCGTTATGAGGGACCGAAGGGCGGCCCCGGCATGCAGGAAATGCTTTCTCCGACGTCTGCGATCAAAGGGGCGGGGATCAAGGCGGCTTTGATCACAGACGGCCGTTTTTCCGGCGGAACGCGCGGGTTGTGTATCGGCCATGTCGCCCCCGAGGCTGCCGCAGGCGGCGCGATCGCTATTATCAAAAACGGGGACATGATCGACATTGATGTTCATGCCCGTGTGATGAATGTGGAGCTTTCTGACGATGAAATTTCCGCGCGTCTAAAAAATTTGAAACCGTTTGAAATCAAGGTGCGCGGCGGGTGGCTGGCGCGTTATGCGTCGCTGGTGACGAGTGCCGATACCGGCGCGGTTTTCCGCGATGTGAATATCTCTTGAGAGATGAATGGTTATCATGGCTAAGCACATACTGATCGTTGACGATGACAAGGAAATTCTGGAATCGACCAGCTCGATCTTGAGGAAGCGGGGGTTTCAGGTTTCCTGCGCTGAAAACGGAAAAGCGGCGCTGGATATTGTCTATAAAGACCCTCCGGATTTAATTCTGACCGATGTGCTGATGCCGGAAATGGATGGCTTTTCGCTCTTCAAAGAAATCAAAAAATCCTATGAAACCAGCCCGATCCCGGTGATCGTGATTTCCGGCCGCGGCCAAATGAAGGATTCTTTCGGAGCGATCGGAGTGGATCAATTTATTACAAAGCCGTTCACTCCTCAGGAGCTCCTGGACGCGATTGAACTGGCTTTTCAGGACGCAGGTTTGGCAGAGAAGCCCCGGTCCGTGCGGACGGTTTCTAAGATCCTTTTCGTGGGGCGCCCGGAATATCACCTGCAGCTTCATCAGATGGTGGCGCTGGCCGGGCAGCAAGGGTTAAAAGCAAAAATGGCGACCGCGGTTTCGCAGGCGGTGGCTGCCGTCATTGAGGATAATCCGGATCTGGTGCTCACGGATGTGCAGCTGGATAAACCGGTTTCTGAATTTCTAGAGATCCTCCGGCATGTTCCTGGATTTGCCATGCGACCGGTTATCGGATTTTCGTACTATCAGACCGATCAGCTTGATGATCCGATCCGCCGAGAACAGATTTTGAAAATTGAACAGGATGCGGAGTCTTTCTTAAAAGTGAGCGGCACGTCGTATATGGGCCGTTGGATCGATCAGGCATTTATCGATGCCTGCAGCAAACAATTTAGAAGTTAAAGACCTGTGAAAAAATTAGACCTTATCCTCAGCCTTCCGGACAAAAATGTCCGCTATCTTGAGCTGGAACTTCTCGCCAGCTCACTGGGAATTCATTCAAAAAAGAAACATTCTGCGAAGAAGCCGTTGAGCGAAGAAGCCTTGGTCATCGGCATTTACGATGCCCTGAAGGAACGGGAGAGCCAGATGCGGCGTACTGCGCGTTTTTCCGTCTTGATGGCCGCAGGTTCTCTGATCGGATTCGTGATTCTGATGCAGGCCCGTCAGAGTTTTTTGGAGCAGAAAGAATTGAAGGCGGCTCAAAAGGAATTTAAGCAGGAGTCCTTTGAGGGCTACAACAAAAAAGGAGAGACGATTCTGGAAGATGAGACAAAACAGCCGGTTCGTTTTCAGGCCATGGAAGGAGTCTATGAGCAGTATGATGATGACGGATATCTTCTCTACGAACTTGAATATGCCGATGGGCTACTGCGCCGGAAACGGAAAATCGATCGAACGGGACGGATTGTTAGTGAAATTTTTATTGATGATACAGGAAAGGCGGTCTTAGTCAAATAATGATGGCCGTCGTCAAGCTTAAACGACCCCTGGGGGTCACCATTATTGCCTCCGTGATGATCTGTTTGGGCGGCTTCGGATCGTTGTTGCTCCTTTTTGAAGTGGTTGATGCGTTGCGGGTCGGCGGATTTGAATTACTTTTGATCAGTTCTTTGCGCGGGTTTATTGGTTTCTTTCTCTACGGTGTTATTCCAGTGTTAATTTATTTCGCGGGGGTGTCGCTGTTCCTGTCCCGTGAGTGGGCGCGGCTTGTTACCGTCTATGTGCTTTTTCCAACCATTTTCTTTCTGCTTTTAAATTACGTGTATAAAGCGGTTCGGACCCGTTATTTTATGTACTACAGTCCTGCTTTGGAAATTATCCTCTTTCACCCGGGTTCATTTTTCAAAATGGTTTTGCTCTATCTGGTCTTGACGGTTCCTTCCATCCGGTATCTGCGTGATACCCAGATCAAAGAATATTTCCGCCTTATGAAAGATTTCAAACCATAATTCTTCATTGGTTGATTTCGCTCCCTATATGATATACTTTGTATGGGAATAAGGTAAAAATATGTATAAAATTACTACTTTTTTTATTTTTTTGATCATTTTTCTTGCAAATACCGGTGCTGTGTTTTGCCTTCCGTCTCCACATCCGATTCAATTGTATGAACAGGGGATCCGTCAGCTGAATTCAACCGCCAGTGAAGCTAAGGCTGAATCTAAAATTCAAGATATTTTTGCTTCATTGATCAGGAAATTTCCTTATTCGCCGTTAGGATATTTAGGCATGAGCTACTGTTATCGTCACAATGCCTATTTGGGTAATCGAAAATATGACATTGAGTTTCTTAAAACCGCTGCCTATCCTTTTGCCCTCAAAGCATTACGCTTAGGTCCCAGTATCCGGGCCGTGCATGAGAATTATGCTTTTTTCCAGGAATTGTTTTTTCTTGGGGAAGATGAGAATTTCTAAAAAGTTCTTTTTGCTTTTGCTTTCCCTCCGCGAATTGTTATAATCATCTAAAAGGAGTGTGTATGAATAATGAACTCAAGCGAACTCTGCAGGTTTTAATTGTTGAAAATAGCGATGTTGACCGGGCCGTGCTTATCAATATGCTCTCAAAAGCTCCCTATGGTTCCTTCCAAATCAGCGCCACGGATTCATTGCTGGAAACGTTCGAACTTCTCAAACAAAGTGTTGTGGATGTCATTCTACTGGATCTGAACATTAAGGACAGTAACGGCATTGACACATTACAGCGTCTTCATAGCCGGCATCCAAGTATCGCGGTGGTTGTGAATACCGGGGAATATCAGGATGATCTGGGTTTAAAGGCGGTCACACTGGGGGCCCAGGATTATTTGATCAAGGGAATGTACAAGTCGTATGGTTTGGTAAAGGCTCTTTATTACGCCATTGAACGCAAGAAAGCGGAAGTGAGTCTCCGCAAAGCGTTGGAGGGTTTAAAGGAAATGCAGGCGCAACTCATTCGTGCCGAAAAGATGAATGTTGTCGGGGGGGTTGCCAGCGGGATCGCTCATGAAGTTAAAAATCCTTTGGCGACGATTCTTTATGGAGTGGAATACCTCAGCACCGTTTTGAAAGAAGGGGATGATAAAATTGAGTTGACGCTCCGCTCGATGAAAGATGCCGCGCACAAGGCCAATAGCATCATTAAGGATCTCCTGGATTTTGCAAGCCTTTCAGATATCAAAAAAGAATGTTACCCGATCGAGAAAACAATTGAGCAGGGCCTGGTCTTGACACATCATCAGTGCGAAAAGACGGGAATCAAAGTGGTCAGACATTACGCGACGAATCTTCCGGATATTTTTATTGATAAGAATCGAATTGAGCAGGTCTTTGTGGATTTGATTCTCAACGCGATCGCCGTGATGAAAAATGGCGGGGTGCTGACGATCCACACGTCCCGTAAAAATTTTGATCGCTCTGATATCCATAACCCGTCGAGCCTGGTGGAAACCATCCGGAAAGGCGATGATGTTTTGATCGTGGATTTTGAAGATACCGGCAAGGGGATCGAGGAGGCGAACATTGAAAAAATTTTTGATCCGTTTTTCACAACGCACCGGGCTGCCGGCGGGGTCGGCCTTGGCCTATCCATCGCGCGGACGATTATGGACACACATGACGGCATAATCGATTTATCCAATAATGAGGACAAAAACGGCGCGCGCGCCCGTTTGATTTTTAAAGTTAAAGGGGACTGCAGTGGAGACAATACGTATCTTAATTGTGGATGATGAGATCGGTTTTACGGAAATGGTAAAACTGAATTTGGAGGATACCGGCCGTTTCAACGTTCGGATCGAAAATGATCCGACGAGGGCCTTTCAAACTGCGTTGGGGTATCGGCCTCAGTTGATCTTATTGGATATCATTATGCCGGAGATGGAGGGTCCGGATGTGCTATGTCAGCTTCGAGAGAATGAACAAATTGCCCATATTCCAATTATTTTTTTGACCGCGACCGTGCGTAAATCCGAAGTCAATCAGGAAAGCGGATTTATTTCCGGCTATCCTTTTCTCGCCAAACCGTGCACCGTAGAAGAGCTGATCGAAGCCATTGATCAGAATCTGTAAGTTGAGCTCCCCCGTTTTTTCCTTTATTTCACATGCGTTCGCAGGGGCATCTGTGATATACTATTTCCGCTATGAAAAACGAGTATATTTATTTTTTAATAGGCTGCCTTGCGGTTCAGCTTTGGACTGTTTCGGCCAGGGCAGAATCCGAATTTGGGCAAAACCTCGTTCTGGCAGACCCGTTGCAGGTTTTTTTGAAACGGGCCATCATTGAAAATGTCAGCCTGCCGCAGAATTCCGGAGTCAGTCTGGCTTTGAGGATTGACCTGGAACTGCACAACTCTTCTGAGAACCTTAAATTGGATATCCCGAAGATTCCTTCGGCCGCGGTTTATGACGAGTATCAGAATCAATACCGGTTGATCACAAGGGAGGAGCTCCCGGCCTTTACACTTTATCCCGGCCAAAAAAAGCAATTCTCATTCTTGTTCGAGTTGCCGGTCGAAGCGGCCCAACGACTCGAACTTTCCTTTGACGCTCCATTTTTAAAACAGGGAGAGCCGTTTTCGCTGAGTTTTGAACGCAATTGTATTTCTGCCGGCGCAACTCTTGCGGCAGAGGCCCAAGCCGAATCAGAACGTGAGGCGGAAAAATTGCGGGGGGATTTTAATATTCAATATCCTCTCAATCAGCAGGCGTTTCACCCCGGAGAGAAAGTGTTTGTCCGGGTTGATCTGAAGAACATAACGAAACAGCCCAATAAAATTCATGTCTTGGCATTTAATAATCTTTTTACCGATGATCAGGCGGTGGGACGATATGAGATCCGTGTTCCGGAAAAAGCGGAATGTCAATCCAACGTTCCGGTTGTTATTATGATCGAATGGGATTCGGGCGGAACAGAGCCGGATATAATTTCAAAAACCGTATCAATTTCAATTATTCCAAATAAATCATGATGTTTAACGATCAACGAATTCTTAATTTTTCATTGATGGCCTGCCTGGCAGCCGCCTTGAGTTTTTTTCCGGCAGATTTTGCTGAGCCGGCCGATGAAGGGCTCTATCCCCAATGGCAAAGAGAATATGCCGATAACCTGTTTTCCCAAAAAAATTATGAAGAGGCGATCGTCTATTACGCGGAGGTTCTGGCCAAGGCCCCGCTGGACGCATCGGTGTTTGACAATTTAAGCGCCAGCGTTGCAAGGGCTTTTCAAGAGGGATCGGAAACAGGAAAAAGCTGCCAGGATCTGCTGGGGTATATTGAATTTTTAAAAACCCGCGTTCAATTTTACACATCCAGCACGCAGATGATTGAATCGCAGATCCGTCAGCTTCAGGAAAAATACAGTCAACTGAAGAGCGCTCAGAAAGCGGATTTTTCGGCGGATGAGCAGGTCTCTTTTGAATTGACGGCGGCAGGATTGCCTACGGTTTTTACGGACAGCGCGGCTGCTTCAACGGGAGAGAAATTTTCCGCTTACGAGGCCTTGCAGAATCTCAAAAAGGCCTACCTGTCGTATATTGATGTTTTGAATAGTCAGGATATCCAGTTTCGAAAATATAAAGTGAGTCTCGATTCAAAGATCCACGAGATGGAGAAACAAAAAAGGGAAGTGTCCGCTGATCTGGATATCGTAGAAATCCGGGGAGAGCTGGCCATGAAAGATGCTGTGATTGCCCAGCAGGAAGAACGATTCAATAAATTTTCGGACCGGTTTGAGTCGGTTCTGCTGGAAGTGGATGTGCTGGAGAAAAAACTTGCCGAAACCTCCGGCGAAGTGAAACGGTTGACGCAAGAATTAGCGGGTATGTCTTTGAGCCTTTATGAAGGGACGAGCAATCTCGCTGATCGCACGGCGCAGATTCATGCATTTGAGCAGGAATTGGCGGAAACACAAGAACGTTTATTGCTGGTGCAAAAAATTGTCAGTGATAAGGACGGACAGATTCTTAATCTTGAAAAGCAAATTGATGATCTGCGTGCCAATCCACAGACACCTGCGGCGGAAGGACTCGTCGAATTAAGAGAAGAGGTTTCACACTTGCGCGACCGGATTCAGGACGTTTCGTTGGGAAATCAGGTCACGATGGCAAAGCTCAGCGTTCAGTTTGAACAGCTTGCAAAATCCAATGCTTGGCTGCGTTCGGACAATCTTAGAAAAGATGTGCAGGTCATGCGACTGCGCAAGTCATTGCAGGACCGCTATCTTGATCTGGCCCGGGTGAATGATGTTTTCACAGCGAAGGACCAAAAAATTGGGGAACTCAACGGTCGTTTAAATTCCTACCGGGAAAAAATCACAGAATTAACATTGCTCCTTCAGCAGCGAGAGATCGAGCTGAAAAAAACATTGCAGATGATCCGTTCATCAGACTCGTTAAATGGGCAGCCGGCTGCCACTGACAAAATGGGACGGACGGATCGGCGCGCTGGGAACGGCAAAACCCGACTGTCTGAATTTATTAATGAAGATTTTATCGCAGGGCTTTCTGACGAGGCGGTTTATTATCACACAAAACGCGACCTTTCAGAATTCACTTCTTCGGATTAAGGCTCACTTTCAACAGCAAGGACCATCGATGAAAAAAGTTGTTGTGTTAATAATCTCACTATGTGTATTTTCGTTTTTATTGACGGTGCCGCAGAGCGCTTTCGCCGCGGATGCCTCGGATTCAGTCGTTAAGGTTTTTGTGACGTCCAATCCGGTGGATTATGCCCGACCCTGGCAGACTCTTGGAAGCCAGGCATCGACCGGTTCCGGATGCATCATTGATGGGAACCGAATCCTGACCAATGCCCATGTTGTTGCTGACCATACGTTTATTCAGGTACGCAAACAGTCCTCTTCGCGGAAATACACCGCACGTGTTCTGGCAATCGGCCATGATTGCGACCTGGCTCTTTTAACCGTTGATGATCCGGAATTTTTTTCCGACCTGAAGCCGTTAACGCTCGGCGAACTCCCGAATCTGCAGGATTCGGTTTTGGTGATCGGTTTTCCGCTCGGAGGAGACAAGATCTCGATCACCAAAGGGGTTGTCTCGCGCATCGAGATCATTCCTTATGTTCAGAGCGGCAAGAGACTACTTGGCGTGCAGATTGATGCGGCGATCAATCCGGGCAACAGCGGCGGTCCGGTTGTTCAGGATGAAAAACTGGTCGGCATTGCGATGCAAGGGATCGCTAACAGCCAGAATATCGGATTTATGATTCCGACAAAGGTGATCGGACATTTTTTAACGGATGTGGCCGACGATTCTTACCATGGGTTTCCTTCTCTGGGAATTGAATATGATAATACGGAGAACCCGGCCTTGCAGAAATTTTATAAGATTCCCCGAAAAAACGAGGGGGTTGTCATTTCAAGAGCAATTCCATTTTCACCGGCAGATCAGGTTCTCAAAGAGGGAGACGTTCTTTTGGAAGTCGATGGAGAGAAGATTGATGCAGATGCGACAATCTTATTCCGCGCCAATGAACGCTTGGATTTCTCATATCTGATCACTCAAAAGCAGATCGGAGATGTCGCGCAGCTCACGGTCCTTCGTAATGGTGAAATTCAGAAGATCCCGGTGACCTTTACGGATTTCAGAGGACTGGTTCCTTCGCCCAACAGTTATGTGAAGCCTCCGTATTACATTTATGGAGGGCTGGTTTTTACGGTCCTTACGATTGATCTCCTCAAAACGTGGGGAAAAACCTGGTGGGAAAAAGCGCCCTTGGGGTATTTGCAGTATACGTTTGGCACCGGACGATTGAATTATGAGCGGCGTAAGGAAATCATCGCACTCTTGAATATTTTGCCGGACAATGTGAGCATGGGGTATTTTGATGTCAGTGATGAAACGATCAAGCGGGTGAATGGAAAAGAATTTGTTTCATTTGAAGATTTTGTGGCCTTTTTAGAGAATGAAACGGGGGAGTTCGTCCGGTTTGAGACTGATTTTGGGCAAGAAATCATCCTTTCAACGGAAAATATTCAGAAGATTACCCAGGAAATATTGAAGCGAAATAATGTTCCTGCTCAGAGCAGTAAAGGACTTTAAGGTGCAGTTAGTAACTCATTCATGTCCAAAAGACTAAACAAAACACATAAATTTTTAAAAAAGTTTAAATTTTTTAAATTTTCTTTAGCAATCTAAAGGTAAAAGAGTATAAGATATAATGTATATTTGGTATGCTTATTGCTATCATATATAAAAGGATAAACGCATGAAAGTCTACAACCGCACAATTTGCTATGGAATCGTTGCTTTTTTGCTTCTGATCGGAAAGTCCCCGGCTTTTGCAGACATTTCTATTTCGGCCACGCCGGTTCAGGGCGGGTCCTCTTTGCAGTTTGGGCGTCAGGATATTTTAGACAACCGGCAAAAAGAGGTGCGGATTCGGATCACATCAACTGACACCAATCAGTATCAAGTTTTTCAGCGGATGATCGATCCGCTGACCTCGACACAGGGCGGAGTACAGAACCGGGATGTTCTTCAATATTATGGGATCGTCGGATCAAATTCAGCTGGAACGCTCTATGCGCAATCACCGGAATATTTAAGCCGTTCTGAAGAGCTCCTTTTTACGTCCGCTGGGAACGGCGCGAGTGATCGGTTTATTCTCGCTTATACCATTGATCGAGATCGCCTCAGTAGATCCGGGCAATATTACGGACGGGTGATGCTGTCGGTGAGACCGGTATCCGGTGGGGGAAGTCAGCGAGATGCGTCTTTAGACGTGGTCCTTGATGCTGAATTAGATTTCACGATGGAAATTACGGGAGAACGGAGCCGGGAGCAGATTGAGTTATCCAACGAGCGGGGTTCTGTGCCGAGTTCCCGTGTCGATTTTTCCTACGAAGGAAATATGGGGAAGCTGAAAGTTTATCAGGAATTCACACGTATTCCGACAAACACTCGTACGGGAAAGGATTTCCCGTTAAGTGCCCTGACGTTTCATTCACAGGGAACGGGAGCAGCGGATATGCCGTATGTGTCTGCCACGCACGTTAAATTAAAGCGCGATTTGATCTATTCTTCGGATCTGACGGCAGACAAATTTCAGGTTCTGTATGTCCTGGATAAGGACATTTTGAATACACTGGAGGCCGGAGAATACAGCGGTCAGCTGCGGTATGTGGTTTCGGGACCGCAGGGAGAAAAGGAATATCCCTTTAATTTTTTGATATCCATCAAGCCTGAATTCTCGATTCAGCTTGAGTTTCCCGACGGCCAAATGAAATTCGAGAATCTGTTCGCAGGGGGGCCGGCCCAGACCTTTTCCGTGGTGGTCCGGGTGACCTGCAATACTGGAAAACCGTATGCTGTTACCCAGGGACTTATGACGCCTTTGGTGAATGAGCGCGGGCAGCGCCTGGATTCGGAATATTTTTTGCTTAGTACCGAGCTGTTGGATGGATCAACTGGAAAAGTTTTACTGCCGGAATTTGAACCTGTCAAAGAACGTGGCGAAACACTTTTTTTTTCTGACAAAACAGGTTCATCGGCACAGTTTCGCGTTCTCTATCAAGTGAGACCTTATGCGGAAATGGAACCAGGAGATTATTTCACTGAAGTGAGATACTCACTTGAAGAAATGTAAGCCAGCTCGTTTTTATAAATAAAAACATAAAGGAGGAATATATGAAAACAGTCAAGTTTAGTTTCATCGCGCTTATCGGCATTGCGATTATTGCTTTGGGCGCAACTGCGGTCATCGCAGATCAGGGTTCTTTCGGGATCAATGTCAATATCAAGAAGTCTGCCGCAATTCAGTTTGTGGTCAGCCGTGTTCAGGGCACCACATGGACTGCGAACAATAACGACCTCAATTTCGGGACGTTACTGTATGATGGGGTTAACGGCATCTTTTATTCACCGTTCTACTATGCGATTGACATTGGGACCACCGGTGATGGCGCAGGCCAGCCGGATGACATTTCCTTTTCCTATACACCGGGTACAAACCCTAACCAGGGTACGACACTCGGAGGATTAGGGGTCAAAGGTTCATTAACAGTGGTTAAAACAGACGGGGCCAATGACGCTCTGCTCAACAAAGTTTTATTGAGCAAAGTGGCCAGCATCGGAACTTTGGACAAAAGCCAGTTTACTGGCGGATGGCCAAGACTCTATGTTGGGATTTGGGATGGAAATCCAACTACAAGTACAGGTGATGCCGATGAAGAGGTCTTTACACCAGCAGATAATCCTGGTGATTACAGTGGCATTCTGTTAGTCACAGCTGTTGTGAACTAAAAAGTCAGGTTGGAAACGTTTTGGGGGCGCTCTTGATCTTTCAAGGGCGCCCGCATATTTTAAAAGAATTGATGCTGGAGGGACATGATGCGAAAAATCTGTCAAAAGACCATGATGGCGCTCTGCTTATGGTTTGGTTTTGCTGTGTCGGCGGCTGATGCGCAGGTTCTGGTTGAACAGGGCAAGATCAAAGTTTCGTTAGAGCCCGGCCAAAAGGTGGCGGATACGTTGACGATTCATAATACCGGCAGTGACGCGGCCGATCTGAATTTGTATTTTGAAGATTTTCGCTATGTTGAGCCGTTTCTCGGCAAAAAAGATTTTTTTTCAGCGGGAACCGTTGATCATTCCTGCAGTCCGTGGATCAATTTTTATCCCCAGACCGTTCATTTACCGCCCTTTGCGCAGAAAAAAATAAATTTTACAATCAATACGCCATCAGATGCGTCGGGCGGTTATTACTGTGTTCTGTTTATGGAAAAGACGATCGTTGACGGGTCCGCCGGGGCGGGCGGTGAAGGCAGCAAGGCCGGGCTGACGATTTTATCGCGAGTGGGAACATTATTTTTTGTTGAAACAAATGCCCGGATCAAAAAAGTTTCTGTCGGAGGCGTCAAGGCGGATGGCAAAACCATCAGCGGAACGCTGACCAACCAGGGGGATGTGACATTGGTGATCACGCCGCTGTTCTACATCATAAACTCGAGCTCCGGGGTTCCGGTTGATCGGGGGGAATTGGAAAAGTTGTATGTGCCGGCGGGGAGCACTGCCGGGTTTGCGCTGAAATCGTCATCTGAAATTTCTGACGGGCAGTATTTGGCGGTTTTGACATTTGACTTGGAGGACGGCGTATCTGCCGTGTCTGAAATCGAATTTCAAAAGAAGGGGCCTCTCTATACCGTTATTTCGGCCAAGTAGGCTGACAGAGAGAGTTTTGTGGTTTTCAAGGCAAGGTATTTTGATGAGACGTCAACAACTCACAACAATTTCTGCTGTCGCGCTGCTCTTTTTTAGTGTCAGTTTTTTGACGCTCTTTCCAGAGGCGGCCTTTGCACAGTACAGCTCAATTTACCGCAATTACCGGGAATTGGGTTTTGAAGCCCTTGAACAGGGCCATTATCAGAAGGCCCTGTTATTTTTTCAAACCGCTCAAAGTGTCGAGCCGGCTGACGAGGAACTCGTTCAATATATCAATCTTGTTAAACGTCTCATCGAAAACCGCATCGAAGGCGCACCGGCCGTTAAAGATCAGACGGTTCAGCTCGCCAATGATGAAACCGAGGCTCCGAAACCGCGAGCGCTTACAAAAGCCGCGACCGCTCGAACGTCACAACCGCTAAAAGTCCAACCGCAGACCGTCAGCCATAAAATTGAGGTTCTCGTTTCCGAGGATCAAAACGCCGATATGACAAAGGGCACAACTGATGACCTTGACGTACCGTTTGATAAAGGCGCGACTGCGCCTCAGAATCGAATCGTGCAGGCGCCGGAGAGGGCGCCGCTGATTTCTTCACGGACTCGCTCTCAACCGTTACCATCCGCAGACGTAAAATTGCTTGATCCCGCCATGGCTGATGATGACTATCCGGTTGAACTGCTGGAATTGAGCGATTCTCTTTGGGCGGAGCAACCCAACACGCTGATCGAACTTCCCCTGGATACGAAATTATTGATTCGTTCGGATAACAGGATCAATCGGGTTCTGGTCACAACTCCTGAAATGATCGACATGGTACAGACAAACCGCAGTGAGATTGCGATTTCTCCTTTGATGCGCAGTCAAACCTTTCTGCATATTTGGGAAGATTCCGGCCGGCGATGGACGTTCACGTTAAAAACAACGCTTCCGCTGAAGGTGATTGAAGAAGGGAAACGATATGAGCCGAAAAGACAGGGATCAGTTGAAAACTTTAAAATGACCTATGATACAAATTGGTATTCAACCTATTCCGGACCCAGTAAGGATAAACTTGATCGGGATTCGCTTAACTTCGTGAATACGTTCGGGCTTTATGGTCCTACACCGTATGGAAACCTGGATGGAATTGTCACGCTTTACAAAACTGATCTAACGCCGACCGAGACCACCTATTACACGGTGGGAGTTTCCCAGGGAAAGGTCGGGGTCCTGGATGATTTTCATTTACGGCTTTTTGATTCCGCAAGACCATTTAGCAATCTGACGTTTCCCGGCAGACAAATCCGGGGTATTTTATTTGAAGATAAAGTGTATTATGACGAGCTGACGTACACCTATCTCAGGGGGCAGTCCCGCTCGACGTATGGGACGCCGTCTCCCAATGTTTCCAACCAAAACGAATCCTATGTGGAAGGCCTGCGGGTCAAGTACAAACCTTCCGATGATTTTGGTCTGGCCTTAAATTATGCCCGAGCCTGGGGAACGGATACATCTCCCTTTGCAAAGGACCGCGCGGTCTCGATTGAGACAGAAAATAAGCTGACTGAAAATTTTGCCGTGTATAGCGAGTTTGCTTATGATGAGGATGAAATGGCGCAGCGGGCACGGCTGAATTATACGGAAGACAGTTCTAATCTTGAGGCGAGGCTCCGTAATATTCCATCTGCCTATGCCAATGTCAGCGGGGCCCCTTCCGGGCAGGGGGAAGTGGGATCGGACTTTACATACCGGCGTAATTTTGAAAAATTTGATTTGAGCTCCTATATTGATTTCTACCGGGACCATCAGAACGAAAATCCTGAAAATCCCGATGCCGTCAATATTGATTTTAATTCCAACATCTATGTCCCTTTGACCGACCGATCGTCATGGAGGACAGATCTGTATTATTTTCACAGCCCGGGGCTTTTGTCGGATGACACCGATACGAGGGTCAGCAGCACGTATTCAAAAATATTCAGCCTTTGGTCAAGAAATCTCTCGACGTACATCACAGAGACCACTCAATTCCGCCGATCGGACTCCAATCTGGATTCAGAGTATGATCGAAACAGCATGACCGTGGGCGCTCAATATTCCCTGACCAACGACCTCAGCGTATCGGCCAGCTATGAACAGTACTGGATTAAGGACCGCGGCACAACTCCGAACACCATTTACCCGGAGGTCTTCTACACCGCTTTAAATTACCGTAAAATGCTGAGCGATCAATGGCGCTGGAACGCCGGGCTTTCTTACCGGAATGAAGAGCGGAGCGAGAACGAAAAAAGTTTTTTGGCCGGGGAGGACAGCTTGACCTCCAATCTGGGATTAACCTTTTCTCCGAACCCGGATGTGAATATTTATGTGGATGGGCGGCTTCGGGATGTCTGGGCAGAAAATTCCCGCAACACAGCGTATACCGAAGCCGATGTGAATTTCGGGATGCGTTCGGCCTGGGATTTGGGACTGGCCTGGAATCCATCCGCGCTTGTTGAGGGCCATGTTTTTAAGGACATCAATTCCAACGGACGCAGGGATGAGGGCGAGCCCGGCATTCCCGGAGTGAGTGTGCTCATCGGGGAGACGTCCTCAGTAACGGATCCGGAAGGATGGTATTATGCAGAAATTAAGGCGCGCTCGGTTGTCATCGGACTGGATGTTGAAACGGTTCCCGACGGGTATGTGTTTCAAAATCAGCTGCAGCAAGAATTTGAAATCACGCATAAAGATGTGATCCGCTATGACATTGCCCTGGCCACACGTTCGGGAATTTACGGGATCGTATTTGTGGACAGTAACGGAAATAAGAGTCCGGATGCCGACGAAGAGAAGATCGGAAATGTCAAAGTGATTTTGGATGGCGAATTAAGTACGGTCAGTGATATGCGCGGATCGTATTTCTTCAATAATATTGAACAGGGCCAACATACCATTACGATTGATATCAATTCGGTCCCGATGCAGTATCTTCCCAGTATCGCTCTTGAGCATACAATTACGATCGTGGAAGGGACCACCTATATGTTCCATGTCCCGGTCTATTTAAAGCAATAAAGAGCCCCGCGCCAAGATCGAATGAATCGTCAAGTTGAAGGCAACGGGGCAATTATTTTTTCGGCCTTGAAAAAGCGCCTACTTCGCTACATTTGTTTTCAAAATTACTTCCTGTCCATCTCTCAAAACAATCTGTTCGGTCGAATCCTTTTTGCTTTTGGTGGCGGTGTTGAAACCGTCTTCCGATGCCTCAGGAAAATAATTGACCCCGACAATGCGCGGAATCGTTGCTGAGACTTTGAATGACGAGGTTTCACAGAACGCGACCGAGGCGGTGACTTGGCTGAAAAGGACGATTAGAAATACAATTTTTCTAATCATTTTGGCTCCTTTCGAGCCCCCTAATTGAAAAAACCCTTCTGAAAGTGAGAAGGGCTTTTTCGATTAACGGAACTCATGACTAAATTCGAGTTACGGTAACCAGACAGCCATATCCTCACATGGCTAAGGACTTAGGCTCACGGCTTTGTGCCCTACTCTTTCGAGCAGTTTACGATTCAAATTGTCAACTAGAGTATAGCACTCGATATATTGCTTTTGCAAACTAGACCTGTCTTTATTATTAAAATTTCAAAAAATAAACATTGCGTGAAAAGTCATAAGTCTTTAAAATAAACTACGTTATGAGCAAAGCGGCCGCTATGAAGAAACCGCTTCCTTTTACCAACTTTAAAAAAGGGTTTTTCATGCTGCAGAGGGGACCATTCGGCAAGTATTTAAGCATCTTTATTAAAGGGTTTTGTATGGGTATCGCTGACCTTATTCCCGGTGTATCCGGAGGAACGATCGCCTTCTTATTCGGCATTTATGAAGAATTGCTCAATTCGATCAAATCATTTGATCTGGTCTTCCTGAAGCACTGCCTGCATTTCCGTTTCCAGAAAGCGCTTAGCCTCACGGGCTGGAAATTTCTGCTAACGCTTCTGAGCGGAATTTTAACCGCTGTCTTTACCCTGTCCCATACGATGAGCTGGCTTTTGAGTGATTTTCCGGTTCAATTGCAGGGTTTCTTTTTTGGACTAATCATCGCAACGGTTTGGGTCATTGCCCGGAAAATTCCGAAAATGGATTTTGCCAAGATCGGACTGGGTTTAGCTTCGGCATGGATGATGTTTATTCTGGTAGGGATGATTCCAATACAGACTTATGAAAACTTGTGGTTTGTTTGTATTTCGGGAATGATCGCTATTTGCGCGATGATTCTGCCGGGGATTTCCGGCGCGTTCATTTTGCTGTTACTTGGTAAATATGATTTTATTATTCATGCCGTCAGTGCCCGTGATTTCCTGGTTTTGTTTGT
This sequence comes from Candidatus Omnitrophota bacterium, assembly GCA_038222225.1. Lineage (GTDB taxonomy): Bacteria > Omnitrophota > Gorgyraeia > Zapsychrales > JANLHA01 > JAKLFA01. The sequence continues at coordinate 1,212 of JBBRHV010000018.1, read as the reverse complement.
TTTTGCCGTTGGTTGCGGGATCGGACTTTTAAGTTTCGTTCATGTTCTAAGCTGGCTTTTAAAGAAATATTATGCTTTAACCCTGACCGTCTTGACCGGACTGGTCCTGGGGTCACTGCGCAAAATTTGGCCGTGGAAAGAAACACTCAACACGATGATCACCGCGCACGGGAAAGTTGTTCCGATTGAGCAGATGAATATTCTGCCGGAGAATTATGGACTGGACTTTTGGGTGACCATTGCTCTGATTTGTGCCGGCTGTGCCGTAAGCCTTTTGATTGCCCGTTTTGATATCGATACAGGCAAAAAGCATTTTGTTTGACTTCCAGCTTTTAAAATAAACCCTTGAGAGAATTGAGAATTGTTTTCTGGGCATTGTGGATGCCGGTAGAATCCGTGCGTCCGGATATGAACGGGTGCGTTGACGCATGGATCACATCCGAAACATAAAGCAGCGCGCTCGCCGGGATGCCGATCCATTGTGAGGCGCTGAAAACGGCGGATGCCTCCAGGTCCACAACCTGAATGCCGAACTGCTTGAAGGCGGAAAGATAACAATGTTCCATGAACATTGAGCCGACCGAACAGCCGACTGAGGGCAGTGCGTCCTTGAATCGAACTGGGAGATTGTTTGCGACAAGCCGGGGCGTTGCCGCTGCCGAGAGCATCTCCGAAAAGCTTTCCAGGTGATAAAGGGCTGCGATTTGAACAACAGCTCCGAGTTGAATGACTTCTGTTTCACAGACTGCTCCGCAGCTTCCGGTCAGCACGATGTTTTGACAGGGAGAATCTTTAAGCAGCAGGACCGCATCTCCGGCCAGGGTGGCCCCCATACCTGTTACGATAAGGGTAAGATGTTCTGAAGATCCGGAAGAAAACGGAAACCCGCGTTTAAAATCAAGAATTTCGAGGTCCTTCAGCATGCCCGCGAAAAGAAAAGGCGCGATGACGCAGGTTTTTTGAAATATGCTGATCGGATGTCCGAAAATTTCAGCGGTCTTTTGCATGTCTGAAACGATCCTTTTAAGAATGAAGAAATGTGTTAGAATTATAGCATTGTTTAAGGCGAATCGATTCTGGAAAAAGTTTTATGAAGAAGGAGCTTAAAGAGAGATAGCCGGTATGAAGAATTTGGGCATAAGCGAGGCTCACGGGAGAGCGATAAACGCGCGTTGTTGAATCAATTATACGGTTTGCGTTGTTTGTTCTTTG
>JBBRHV010000017.1:0-42697 GCA_038222225.1 Candidatus Omnitrophota bacterium | reverse complement strand
GATTAAGACGACCGAGGATTTCGGTAATATCGTTTTTAATTTGATCCAGAAAAAGGTCTTGAGCAGAACGGAAGCGGATTCTTTGGATGATTTTCGCGATGTCTATGATCTGGAAAATGTTCTTGGCCCGGTGTACCGCAGGGCTGTTGATAAAAAGATTAGTCAGTTGCGATATTAAATTGACACAGGACACAGGAAAGTCAAAAAAACTGGATGTTCTTTGTTGGTCTCTAGTTTTCCCCGTTCCCCGTTGTGTCTTGTGTCCTCGATTATGAATAAGCTAGCCACCACCTCTATTCAATATGTTAAAGGCGTAGGGCCAAAGAGGAAGATCTTATTTTCCAATTTAGGCGTGGAAAGTATTGAGGACCTGCTGTATTTATTTCCCCGGCGTTATGAAGACCGCAGCCGGATGGTTCCGCTTAAAAGTGTGCGTGCCGGTGAGTTTCAGGCTGTTGCGGGGGATGTCCTTCATCAATCCGCCCGGCGCAGTTTCTATAACCGCAAACATGTCTATGAGGCGGTGATCCATGATGGGTCAGGGCAGATCACGGCGGTCTGGTTTAATCAGCCATATTTGATGCATTATTTTAAAGTCGGACGGCGGGTGGTGCTTTACGGCAAGGTGGATGTTTATAAGAACCGTTTGCAGATGATCTCGCCGGAATATGAGATCATTGATCAGGATGATGAAAAATTCAATATGGGCCGCATTGTTCCGATTTATCCATTGACCCGCGGAATGACCCAGCGGTATTTGCGTAAAGTCGTCGCGGCGGTGCTGGAGCAGCATTTGGATGAACTGGAGGATGTCCTTCCGGTCTGGTTACGCAATAAGCATCATTTGCCTAATGCTCGGCGGAGTATAGCAAATTTACATTTTCCGGAAAGCATGGACGAACAGTTGGAGGCCTTTCGCCGGATTTCGTTTGAGGAGTTTTTTCTGTTTCAGATCTCAGTGATCTGCCGGAGGCTAAGTATTGTACGCCGGCCGGGCGTTGAGCATGCGATCACTCAAGAGATTCTTGCTGAGTTTACGGAGCAGCTGCCATTTTCCCTGACCGGCGCGCAGAGACGGGTCATTCATGAAATGGCCGGGGATATGCAGAAGGGGTCTCCGATGCTGCGGTTGCTGCAGGGAGATGTCGGGTCGGGGAAAACCGTGGTTGCTTTATTCGGGTGTGTTGCCGCATACCGTAACCATCGTCAGGCGGCGATTATGACTCCGACGGAAGTTCTTGCTCGGCAGCATTTTGAGAATATTCAAAATTTGTTATCCGATGGGCCTTTGAGTGAGATGCGTGTTGCGCTGTTGGTGGGCAGCATGAGCCGCGCCGAACATACGCTGGTGCATGAACAGCTGGCAGAGGGGAAGATCGATCTGGTTGTCGGGACGCATGCCCTTTTAAGCGAAGGGGTTTCCATTCCGCGTTTGAGTTTTGCGGTGATTGATGAGCAGCACAAATTCGGCGTAAAGCAGAGGGCGCTTCTTTCAGCGAAGGGAACCTGTCCCGATGTTCTGGTGATGACGGCAACGCCGATTCCCCGGACTTTGAGTTTAACGCTATTCGGTGATTTGGATGTTTCCACGATCGATGAAATGCCTCCGGGCCGGGGAGAGGTGACGACGAGCATTTTCCCGACGGAGCAGGCCGATGATGTCTACCTCCGGGTTAAGAATATTCTCAGGTCCGGTGAGCAGGCTTATATTATTTATCCGCTGGTGGAGGAATCGGAGACGCTGGATCTAAAGGCGGCGGAGACGATGTATCGGCAGCTCCGCAGTAAAGTTTTTAAAGAATTCCGCCTTGGTCTGGTGCACGGCCAGATGAAAAAGTCCGAGGCCGAAGATGTCATGCGGAAGTTTAGAAAGAGGGAACTGGATCTGCTTGTTGCGACAACGGTGCTGGAGGTCGGGATCGATGTGCCGAATGCCAGCGTCATGGTGATCGAGCATGCGGAACGGTTCGGCTTGTCTCAGCTGCATCAGCTGCGCGGCCGTATCGGCCGGGGCGGAAAAAATGGGTTGTGTTTTTTAGTTGCGGATCCAACGACCGAAGAAGGGCTGGCGAGGCTCGATGCGATCGTTTCAACGCGGGATGGTTTTGTGATCGCGCAAAAAGATTTAGAAATCCGCGGACCCGGGCATTATTTCGGCCGCCATCAGCATGGCCTTAATGAGCTGAAGTTTACTAATCCGATCCGCCAGATCGACATCTTGGAGCTGGCCCGCACGGAGGCTCAGGAGGCGATTCATAAGGATCCCAATTTGATCGAACCGCAGAACGCGGGTTTAAAGGCGGTCATTGCGCAGCGTTTTCCGGGGTATTTGGAGAATGTGGAAGCGGGCTAGAAGGACACTGTGATACTAAGGCACTAAGGCACTAAGGCACTAAGGCACTAAGGCACTAAGGCACTGGTATCTTAGAGATAGGGTTATAAAGGTCGAGGGTTTGGTTTTTTAGTGTCACAGTGTCCTAGTGACTTTTTTAAGGAAGGATGTTTCATGAAAATTTTGACAGGTGAATTTAAAGGGCGCAATTTTTATATGCCGGCTTCTATTAGGCCGACTCAGAATTTGACTCGTAAGGCGATTTTTGACCTTTTGGGGCATGATTTTTCGGGATTGAGGGTGCTGGACCTTTTTTCCGGAAGCGGGGCGATCGGCTTTGAGGCATTTTCATCCGGGGCCCAGGAAGTGGTCATGGTGGAAAAGGACGCCAAATGCCTAGAAACGATTCGGGCTAATTTAGAGCGTTTCGGCTTGGATCAGCCCAGGCAAGACGGACGGATCTGTGAGGTTTTCGGCGCGGATGTCTTTGTGACGATCAAAATGATGGCCCGGCAAAATCGCCGGTTTGACGTGGTTTATTTTGATCCACCATACGACGCTGGTCTGGCAAAAAAGACCTTGAAAACCCTCTCAGCCTATGATATATTACAGCCCAATTTCCGAATTGTGGCAGAGTTTGGAAAGCGCGAGGGGCTTCCGCGTTGTGAGCATGATTTTGAAGAGATCACGCAGCGCAAGTATGGGAACTCCTATCTATCTATTTATGGCGCAAAACCAGCTGAAAAGCTTGAAAATTGATTTCAAAAGGAACGGAATGATGAAACGTGTCGCGCTTTATCCAGGTTCGTTCGATCCGGTAACCTATGGGCATATTGATCTGATCGGCCGCGCTGCGCGGATCTTTGATAAAGTGGTAGTGGCGGTCGCCAGCAATTATCACAAAAAGCCATTGTTTGATAAAGATGAGCGGTTTCAAATGTTGACTGAGTCGGTTACAGGACTGGAAAATGTCGAAATTATAGCGTTCGATGGACTGGTGGTTGATTTTGCCAGAGCGCATGGGATCAATGTGCTGATCCGAGGATTAAGAATGGTCTCGGATTTTGAGTATGAATTTCAGATGGCTTTAACCAACCGGCGTTTGGCAGATGATGTTGAAACTGTGTTTTTGATGCCCTCCGAACAGTTTTCGTTTTTATCGTCCAAGCTGCTGAAAGAATCGGCAATGCTGGGGGCGGACATCTCAAGTTTTGTTCCTCCGAATGTGGAAGCGAAACTGAAGAGTCGTCTTAAATCATGAAAATTCTTTTGCGGAATATTTCGGATGTGGGGCTAGAACACAGTTTCGTGTTCATCGCCCAAGATTTGGATATTCCTGCGGATGCGTTAAAAATTAAGAGTCCGGTCGCGGTGGAGGCGGTTTTTACCCGTGCCGGGGATGAAGTCTTGGCGACATTTGCGACGCAGGCAACTTATGGACTGACCTGCTCACGCTGTTTGATCGATTTTGAAGTCGAGAAACACAATCAATTTGATCTTGCCTTTGATGTGGAGTCCTCAACGGAGGAGATTGATTTTAAGAATGAGTTGAGAGAAGAATTGATCATTGCGAATTCGGTGTTTGCGCTTTGCAGTGAAAAGTGTAAAGGTTTATGCGCGCAGTGCGGACAGAATCTGAATCGGAGACAATGTAAATGTGTTTAAGAAGAGGATGGACGATGGAGAATCGAAGCGGTTTTGACGGTTCCACATTTTTCGATCCATTTTTCATGTTCCTATAACAGGCAGTGAATATAAAGAGTTAATACAACAACGGAGATAGATATGCCAAATCCAAAAAGACAACATTCGAAACAGCGATCACGTAAACGCCGTACGCATCAGGGCATTGTTTTAGCCAATACGCAGCCATGCAGTCATTGCGGCAAACAGGTGATTTCACACAGAGTTTGTCCGTATTGCGGCCATTATAAGAACAACATGGTCGTGACGATTGAAGTGAAAGAAGCAAAGGCGAAAGCTTAAAAGGAGCTGAGCTGCTCGTATTTCGCAGAGGACATTTTTTGCGTGTCAGTTGCGGTTGGAGGATACGGGTATGAGTAAAATCACACGGTAACGGCAGGTTGACGGGCTATTTTTGGAAACACGCAATACGGTGACGAAATGCGGGGGTTTTATGAAAATCGTTGTTGATGCTATGGGTGGAGATCACGCGCCGCAGACAGTTGTGGATGGCGCAATTCAGGCGGTTAAAGAATATGGAATTGGTGTTGTTTTGGTCGGCCCGCAGGAACGTATTGGCCAAGAGCTGAAACAGTATGATTATCCTCAGGAGTTGGTCAGCATTGTTGATGCGCCGGATGTGGTTGCGATGAATGACCCGGCAACGATCACGATCCGCCGAAAACGTAATTCTTCCATTTCAGTCGGTATTAACCTTTTAAAGAATGACCCGGAGTGCAAGGGTTTTATTTCCGCCGGCAATACGGGCGCTGTGGTGGCCGCTGCAACCGTCTTTTTGGGGATGATGGAAGGTGTCGAGCGTCCGGCGATCGGAGCGGTTCTGCCGACGCTTACCGGTTTTTCCCTCGTCCTGGATGTCGGTGCCAATACCGACCCCAAGCCTCAGCATTTGGTCCAGTCAGCCCTCATGGCCCATGTCTATGCGCGGGACATGCTTGGAATTGAAAACCCCAAGGTTGGCCTTCTGAACGTCGGTGAAGAGGAGACCAAGGGAACAGATTTTGTGAAAGAGATTCACCGTATGCTGTCGGAACGCCTTCCGGATAATTTTATCGGCAACGTGGAAGGCAGCGGGATTTATCGGGGTGATTGCGATTGTATTATTTGTGATGGATTTGTCGGCAATGTCGTTTTGAAGGTGTCGGAGAGTTTGGTTGAATCAGCGATCGCACTGTTAAAGAGGGAGCTGAAAAAAAGCCCCATGGCGATGCTGGGCGCTTGGCTGATGCAGTCTCGGCTCAAAGAGATCAAACGTTATGCAGATTATTCGGAATACGGGGGAGCGCCGCTCTTGGGGGTTGATGGAGTGGTGATGATCAGTCATGGCCGTTCGGATGCCAAGGCCATTAAAAATGCTATCCGTGCTGCCCGCCGCGAGGTTGAACATAAAGTCATGGATCATATGCGTAAAGAGATTGGACGTTTCGCATGAAAAATATAGGGATTGTTTCTGTCGGAAAATATGTGCCGCAGCGGATCCTGACCAATCAGGATTTGGAGCAGATCGTTGAAACTACGGATGAGTGGATTACCACCCGTACCGGCATTAAAGAGCGGCATATTGCCAGAAAAGATGAAACCACCACGGATATGGCGATCGAGGCTGCCAAAAGCGCTCTTGACGGCTCGCCGGTCCCGGCTGAGGAGATCGAGCTGATCGTGGTCGCCACCGCCAGTCCTGATGAGCATTTTCCATCCGTTGCCTGCAAAGTTCAGAAAGCCATCGGCGCCAAAAGCGCGGCGGCTTTTGATGTGAGCGCGGCTTGTTCTGGATATTTATATGCGATCACAACCGCCAAGCAGTATTTATTGTCAGGGATGTACAAGACGGCTTTGGTTATCGCGGCCGAAAAGATGACCAATCTGCTTGATTGGAATGACCGCACCACCTGCGTGTTATTTGGTGACGGGGCCGGGGCGTGTGTCTTGGCGCCGGTCGAGGAAGGCCGCGGTATCCTTTCAGAGTACCTGCATTCGGCGGGCGAATATCATAAGCTTCTGTATGTCTACAACGAAGAGCCAAATCAGCTGGATCCAGCACAGACAACGATTCATAAACCTGCCATTATCATGCACGGTCAGGAGATCTTTAAGGTTGCGGTAACCTCGATGGCCGATGCTGTCGACTTGGTGGTGGAGAAGGCGGGCCTGAAGCTCGAAGATGTGGACTGTGTTGTGCCGCACCAGGCCAATGACCGGATCATTTCTGCGGTGGCCAAGCGCGCCGGAGTCCCAATGGAGAAGTTTTTTATTAATATCCAGAAGTACGGCAATACCTCTGCAGCCGCGGTTTCGATCGCGCTGTGTGAAGCGGTTGAAGAGGGACGGATCAAACCCGGAAACGTGGTTGTGCTGGTCACATTTGGGGCAGGTCTGGTTACGGCGGCGAATTTGGTAAGGTGGTAGTTTTTCTTCCTTTCTCATTGACCCTCTTATAAAACATCTCTATACTGAAAATATCTATATATATTTATCCATAAATTTATTATCGTTTAAGTGGTCTGGCGGGGTTTGATTTTCAAAGGGGAACGCTCAATGCCTGCGGTGTTTGATCAACTCTATGTTCGAAAACTTTTACCTCAGAAATTTCCGTTTTTATTTATTGACCGCGTTACAGATTTTACCGCTGAAAAGGGTTTGACGGCCGTCAAAGAGGTGACCGTCAATGATCTTTATATGCTGCATCAGACCGATGAGACTGTAATCTTTCCGCAGACATTGATGATCGAGGCAGCCGCGCAGGCTGCTTCTTTTTTTGTGTACCAGACGCTAATCGAGCGCGGGGCTCCGGAGAAGCGCACGATCGTGTTGGGCAAGATCAAGGCTGATATCCGGGGAGCGGTAGCGGCGGGGGGCGTGCTGCGGTTAGAGGTTTTGTCCGGAAAGATCATGGGCGGCGGTGGCTATGCAGATATTCAAATGACAGCGGGCGCAGATGAAAAGTTGGGAGAGGTGCAGGTATTCTATTCGTTTTTAAAGTAACGTAGTAGAGCGTAAAGCGCAATACGACATACGTAATACGAGGTGTGAAATGAGAAATAACGGTTCAAAACGCAGAGTGGTGGTGACCGGTTTAGGGGTTGTTTCTTCCATCGGCATTGGTTGGCAGGAGTTTTGGAAAAATCTGCTGGCGGGGAAGAGCGGGATTACGCCTGTAAGTTGGTTTGATCCAAAAGATTATGACCGCAAATTTGCCGGGGAAGTCAAAGATTTTGATCCAGCGCAATTCATTAATAGGGAGAAATTAAAATTTTTCGGGAGGGCCTCACAGATGGCGCTTGCCGCCGGGTTAATGGCTTTGAAAGATGCCGGGTTTGAAATAAAAGATTCTGTGAATCATTATGACGCGGGTGTGTGCTTTGGGACAACCATGGGTGAGCCGCAAATCATGGAGAAATTTGATGAGGAATTTTATGCGAATGGCTCAAGAGTGGCAGAGCTAAGTTCGGTTGCCAAGTATCCATCCAATAATATTGCCGCTGTTCTTTCGAGCGAGTTTGGCTTCAAGGGACCTCAGAAAATGTTTGCAAACGCCTGTGCTGCGGGAAATTTTGCTTTAGGTCAGGCTTTTGATTTTATACAAAATGCAAAAAATGATGTCATGTTGGCAGGCGGTTCGGATGCGATTTCCCGTATTTCATATACGGGGTTTCACCGGTTGATTGCGATTGCTTCAGAAAAATGCCAGCCTTTTGATAAGGGCCGGCAGGGTATAATCCCAGGGGAGGGGTCAGGGGTTCTTGTTTTGGAAGAGTTTGAACATGCTCAAAAGCGGGGTGTTTCGATTTATGCCGAAATTTTAGGATGTGGAGCTTCCTCTGATGCTTTTCATTTGACTCAGCCTCAGTCCAAAGGTGGAATCAAGGCCGTTCAGAAGGCTTTGAAGAGTGCCGGTATCGAGGCAGAGAATGTTGATTATATTAATGCACATGGGACCGGGACGACTGAGAATGACCGGACCGAATGCGCGGTTTTTAAAAAGGTTTTTGGAAGACAGCTGAAAAGTATTCCCGTGAGCTCCATAAAGTCTATGCTGGGCCACACTATGGGGGCAGCCTCTGCCATTGAGTCCATTGCCTGTTGTCTGGCGATCAAGGATCAGAAGATTCCGCCAACTATCAACCATGAGACGCCGGACCCAGAATGTGATATCGATTGTGTACCTAATAAATATAGAGAGCATTCATTGAAGATTGCTCTCAATAATTCTTTGGCATTTGGGGGCAATAATTTTTCAGTGATTTTTATGGAGAGGCCATGACGGATAAAGAAACCGTTCTAATAACAGGTGCAACTGGTTTTTTGGGCGCTGAACTTCTAAAACTTTTCTTATTGGAAACAGATGCAGACATTTTTCTATTAATAAGGGTGAAGGACGGGGCGGATTCATTAGGCAGACTGAAAAAATTGTTGCGCGAGTTATTTTCTGATGGAGCCAGCGTCAAGAATTATTTAAGAAGGATCACGGTTTTCTCAGGCGATTTGAACAGTAAGGGTTTGGGGTTATCAGCCCCAGAGCATGGCAAGCTAGTTTCGCAAGTAACTGAAATCTTTCATTCTGCAGCGGCGCTTGAGTTTAATTTATCCTATGATTCAAGTCATGCAATAAACGTTAAAGGTTTTAGTAGTCTTTTAAGAATTTCATTAGATTGCAAAAAACTGAAAAAATTTTCATACATTAGTACTGTCTATATCGCAGGAAATTATGTTGGAGAATTCAGAGAGGATGATTTTCATATTGGACAAGCGTTTAATAATTATTATGAACAAACAAAATATGAGGGAGAGGATTTTTTTCGCAATTTCGAAGCGCCATATGAAAAAAGTATTTTTCGGCCAAGCATAATTACGGGGAATTACGATTCGGGGTGGACTAATAATTTTAATTTAATATATAAACCTATGAAAATTTTCTCTTCGAGAATCTTTGAAGCTATTCCAGCTGATAGAGACGTAGATTTGAATTTGATTCCTGGAAATGTCGCCGCAAGGATTATTTATATTTTATCTCGATCGCAAGGTCCCAATATGAATATTTATCATGTCACGAGCCCGAAAAATATTAAAGCAGGCGTCTTTTATGATTATGTTGCGGACTATTTTAAATATGAAAACCCGGTATTTATTCCAATCAGAGAATTTGATATGAATAGTTTGACTGTTTTTCAAATTAACATTATTAAAGAATATTTGCCATATTTCAATTATAGGTGTCGGTTTAAAAATGAAAAAACCGTGAATGCAATTAATGCCGTTTCTGATTTTTGTTTTCCACGGATTGATGAATTTTATTTTGAAAAGTTGTGTAATTATTGCAAATACGTTGGCTTTCTAAAAGTTAAGAGGTCTTGATGCAGGGATATTTGTCTACTATTCAAGCTCCATTAATGTTTGTAGCGGCAGTATTTGTTTTGGGTTTCAATTATATTGTTTACATCAAACAGCCATCTTCACGCATCAATCAATCGTTCGGGGTTTTCGGGTTGAGTATTTTTGTTTGGTTGTTCTTTTTTGCTACCGCATATTGCGTTCGCGATATGGCCACAAAAATATTTTTTTTCCGCATGGGATATCTTGGTATAATTTTCATTCCAATTACATTTTTTCATTTTATATATTCTTTGTTGGGAAAAAGAAAAGATGCTTTTTTAGTTCTAAATTATATTCTTGGGCTGATATTTTCTTGCATTTTATTTACGAAGTATTCTTTAGTAATCGGAGTTTATGATTATTATTGGGGGTTTTACCCAAAAACTTTCAGTGTTCAGCACGTGGTATTCCTTAGCTTTTTTCTATCGCTTTTTACTTTGGCTAATATTTCTTTAGCAATTGCATTCTTTAAGCCAAATGGCACTTTGGGGTCCTTAAAAAGACAACGGCTAAAATATGCGTTATTAGGATCTGTGGTTGGTTCTTTTGGTTCTTTGGATTTTATTGGCAGCTATGGCATTAATTTTCTGCCTATCGGTTTTATTTTTATGTTTTTATATCCATTAATTTTTGGATATGCAATTCTAAAATATAGATTTTTAGAAGTTACGTTGGTAATAACCCGCACATCTATTTTTGTCGCGGTTTATTCTTTTGTGCTTGGAATCCCATGCGCCTTTGCCATCGGCGGGCAGGCGTGGTTAAGGGCTACGTTTGGAGAATTGTGGTGGCTGTCACCGATGATCCTTTTGACGGTCATGGCCACCGGGGGGCCGTTTATTTATCTGGCCATCCAGCGGCGCGCGGAAGAAAAGCTGTTTCAGGATCAGCGGCGTTATCAGTCAACATTGCGCCAGGCCTCCACCGGCATGGGCCGGATCAAGGATATGGACAAATTGCTGGATATGATCGTGCGGGTGGTGACCCGTTCGGTACGCATTGAGCACAGTTTTATTTATTTGAATGACCGCAAGTCAAAAGGATATAAATTTGAGGCAGCGCGGTTTAGAAGCGAACGCTTGGAAATGCCGGAAGAGATTTCGGCGGATTCCCGCATTGTCAAGGCGTTAAAGAAACTGCGCGCTCCGATCGTATATTCTGAAGTGGAGCAGCGGGCGCAGGATTTTGATGACCATAAATTAAGAGAGCTGCAGAAACAGATGGCAAGTCTTCATGCCGAGCTGGTCGTGCCTTGTTTTATTGAGGACAAGCTGATTTCCATTATGGCCATGGGCAAAAAGGTGAGTGGGGAGATGTACAGTCAGGATGATTTGTCGGTGTTTATGATCCTTTCAAATCAGGCCGGCCTGGCGATCGAGAATGCCCAGTTTTATAAGGACATGCGCGCGACCCATGAGCAGCTTTTTCGCGCCGAGAAGATGGCCACCATCGGTATTATGGCTGACGGGCTGTCGCATCAGATCAATAACCGTCTGCATGCCTTAGGGTTTATTGCCGGAGATGCGCTGGACACCATTCAGATGAACAGCAAGCTAAAGATGACCGAAGAGGTCAAGGAGATGGTGGTGGATATTGAGCATGCGTTAAGCCGTATTCAGGAGAACGTTTCTCAGGGCGGTGAAATCGTGCGGGGCTTATTAAAATACAGCCGTAAAGGGGATGATGTGTTTGGTGAGGTTGAGCTGGATCAGTTGGTGGATGAAGCGGTGACCATGGCGCAGTTTAAGATCAAGACCGGCGAGATGTCGATCGTGCGGGATTTTGAGACGGGATTGCCGAAGCTCTATGGCAACTTCACCCAGCTTCAGGAAGTATTTTTTAACATGATCGATAATGCCTATGATGCGATGATGCAGCGCAAAGCTGATTTCAGAGAGGAGGGGTTTAAGCCCACGATCACAATTACGGCCGAACGCGCCCGCCAGGGAAGCATGCGCATTGTTTTGGAAGATAATGGGATCGGGATCAGGGCCGAGGATCAGGAAAAGGTTTTTACGCCTTTTTTCACGACCAAGCTTTCCAGCAAAAAGGGGACCGGTTTGGGGCTGTATGTGATCCAGAAATTGATCGAGGAAAATCATAAGGGCAAGGTCTTTTATAAATCCGAGTACGGTAAAGGTACGCGCGTTTATATTACCCTTCCGACTGTAGAGGGAAGGGAAATGGCGACATAGCAAAATAAGGGAGCATGGAAAGGGAGGACAGGGGGCTGAGGATGGAGTTGAAACATGATTGAAATACGGTTGAAATACAATTGAAACAGGGTGGAAATGGGGAATGGAAGATGGCCAAATTATTAATTGTTGATGATGAGATCGATATCCGGGAGTTTGCCCGTAATTATTTTAAAAAGCGCGGGATCGAAGTTTTTACCGCTTCCGGCGGCGGGGAAGCGTTAGATGTTTTAAATGAGGAGTTTCCTGACCTGATCCTTCTGGATGTGCGCATGGAGGAAATGACCGGTGTTGAGCTTTTGCAGAAAATACGGGAGGCCGGCAACCCGGTGAAGGTCATTATGGTCAGCGGCATCGAGGATGAGGAGACAATTAATCAAGCTCACAGCCTGGGGATTACAGGATTTATTCATAAGCCGCTCGTTCTGGAAGAATTACAGAAAGTCGTTATGAAAGAATTGCAGGAGGAAGCCTAAGGCGCGTTTTGAAAACTCAGAATTTTTCTAAAAAATTGGATTACAAGGAAGCGCTTGAGGCAGCCAGCCGCGGGATGATCATGGTGCACGATCCTCAGCTTCTGATCAAAATGATTATCCGGATGATCGTTTATCGTCTGAAATTGCGCCATGCCGGTATGATCATTTATTCTCCGGAAAAAAAAGAATACCTTTTGACGATCTCCAAGGGCCAGACCGGTCACCGTATTCCGCAGGGGTTCGCGCGTTTTAATCAGGCAAGTCCGGTTATTAGAGTGTTCAGCGATCCGAGATTCCGTCCGCTTTTTCAGAACAAACATGCCATCCTCTGGCATGAGATGAACAAGATGATCTGGCAAGAGGGGCTTTTGAATGGACATGGTTGCAATCCTGAGGTGCGGGATATTCTCCACCAGGTCAGTGACCAGATGGACTTGCTGGGTGTGGTGGCGTGTGTGCCGGCGATTTATCATGACAAGCTTTTGGCGGTTCTTCTTTTGGGGGAGAAACAAAGTGCAGAGAAGTTTGATACGGAAGAGCTGAGCTTTTTCGGGGCATTGGCTTCTGATACCGCCATGGCGCTGCGCAATGCTCAGCTTTTTGATCAGCTTCGAAGCCAGGCCCAGCACAATCACGATTTATTTTTACGCATGACCATGTCGTTGGGTGCAGCCATTGAGGTGAAAGATGAATATACCCGTGGTCATAGCGAAGGCGTAACCCGTTATTCTTTGGCAATTGCCCAAGAAATGCTAAAGGATGAAAAATATCCGTTCGACGAAAAGTTCATGGAAGATCTTTATGTCGCCGGAACTCTTCATGACATCGGAAAGATCGGAGTTCCTGAATCAATCCTGAATAAACCGGGCCGATTGACGCCCGAAGAGTATGCCTTGGTCAAGCGCCATCCGGTAGATGGGGTGGCTATTCTGAAGCCGTTGTCTGAACTTGAGCGCAGTATGGCCGGGATCCGTTATCATCACGAACGCTATGATGGCGGTGGATATCCTGACGGGCTTAAAGGCGATGAGATCCCGATCATTGCGGCGATCATTGCGGCGGCCGACACCTTTGACGCGATCGTGACCCAGCGGCCTTATCGTCCTTCTCGTACGCCTCAACAGGCCATGGAGGAGATTTTAAAAAATCGCGGTACGCAATTTCATCCGGAAGTCGTGGATGCCTTAGAGCGGGTATTCCGGGCGGATAAGATTATTGTGGTCGAGACGTTGAAACGGGAAGAGGAATAAGGATGTAGAGCGTGATTGCAGGGAGTCCCGAGTTCAGCGAGGGATAAAGCGTAAAGCGGCGCTCCCCTGAAAAAATTTTCAAATTTTAAATCAGAAAAATGTAAGGTTATTGTGAGTTTTACGGGGTTTGGAGGGGATTGGTTTTCATTTGTTTTTGGTCGATTTTTGGTTTTCCCTCTACGCTCTGCGCTTTACGCTGATTTTTCGAGTTCGATGATAAAGGTTGTTCCTACCCCAAGTTTGCTGGCCACCAGGATTTTTCCGTTGTGTTCTTTAATGATATTGTGCGTGATCGACAGCCCCAATCCGGTGCCGCCGTCTTTTTTGGTATAGAACGGGTCAAACAGATGCTTTAGATCTTCTTCACTGATCCCGCAGCCGGTATCCGAAATGGTGATCCGGTAGAGATTGCCCGCGCCAATTTCATCATCAATGGTCAAATGTCCGTCTTTTGGCATGGCCTCAATCGCGTTCATAAGAATATTTAAAAGGGCCTGACGGATCTGATTGGCATCCAGGAGGGCCAGGTGCGGCTCTGCCTTGGGGATGGAATTTTTGAGCGTGATATTGGCTTGGATCAGGCGGCTGTTTAACAGATCAAGCGTCTCGTGAATGATTTTCCGGATATCGTGTTCTTCAAGAGCCGGGGCTGAAGGTTTTGAAAAGTCTAAAAGTTGCTGAACCAGGCTGTTAATGCGGTCGGTTTCCCGGCTCACGATCGTTGAGAACTGATTTAGAAATTCAGGGTCATTTTTTTTCTTGGGCAGGTATTCGGCAAAGGTCTTGATGGCGGTAAGTGGATTTCTGATCTCATGGGCAAGTCCGCTGGCCAGAATTGAGACCGCTTCTAAGCGCTGAGCCCGAGCAGCTTCGTCTTTAAGAATGCGGTTTTGGTCAGCTAGTTCTGTTGGAGTCCCTGCCAAGAGCAAGGTATCAATAAGTTTCTGTATCCAATTTTTAATTGGGGTGAAGAGGATAGCTATAGTTAATGCAGCGGTCATAGAAATACTAATTGACTTATATCCGATAAGATTTTGAGAAATGCGTTCTAATAATATGACTATAATGAAATATAGGAGTGTTATGGAGGATATGGCCGTTGTATAAAGGATGCTGCGTTTGATAAATAAATTAATGTCTAATAGTTTATGTTTGATAATAGCAAAAGTCGTGATGCCTGTGTATAGGAGGACAGTCAGCCAGCCGAATGGAACAAAGTTTATGCCAAATTTTGGCAGAAAGTCGACAGACGAAAGAGATAGCATGAGAAATGCGAATACCTGCCATTTCATTCTTTGCTTTTTGTGCCCATAGGGAGTTTTTTTAAACTCCCATAGGAGTATAAAAAAAGCCAGTGTCGTGCAAAAGAGAAACCATGTTACATAAAGAAGGTATAAATTTTGACCTTTTAAATAATTTCCCCAAGGGTAATGGTAGAGGCCGTTTATAATAAAATTTGTTTTTAATATGAAAAAAGCGAAAAAGAAAGCTGAAATCAGGTAAGGAAGGGAGAATAATTTCCCGATTCTTGAGGCGTTTGATTCTGACATGGCTACATAGTGAATTAAAATAAGGGGAGCAATGAAAGTTACGCCTATGGCTCCTATTCGAAATAAAAATTCCGCATTTTCAGTAGATGAATTGTAGGCTATTGAATAGAAAAAGAGCCACGTAAATATGCTTGTTGTTGTGAGAAAGAACGTCCAGTGGTTTTTGCTTTTTGGGTTCTTGATTATGACGAAGAGTCCGAGATATCCGACGATAAGGGAGCTTAAAAAATTCGGAATTGAAATCGGCGTAATAGTCATATTACTTAATATACTTCCCCGCCACGTTCAGCACGTCTTTGGATTCGAATGGCTTGACGATATAACCGTCAGCGCCTAATTTACTGGCTTCATGGGCAGTTTCAACCGAGTTGTACCCGGAGATGATGACAACCTTGACGCTGGGGTGAAGTTCTTTGATGCTCGTCAAAATGTCCAGTCCGGTGAGTTTGGGCATTTTGATATCCAGGAAGACGACGCGGATATCCGTTGAATTTTTAAGAACCTCTAAAGCCGCCTCTCCGTTATCAACAGCGATCAGAGAATAGAAATCACCTAAAATGAGTTTGAGCGACTCGCGGACTCCCAGTTCATCATCACAAATCAGTATTTTGGCCATAAGGTTTTCCTTTCCATTAAAGCGTCACGGGTGTCGCCACCGATAAAATGCGTGCGGTTTCTGTGCCGGTATTTTGAAATGAATGAGCTGAGGACGCGTCAAAATACAGGGATTGGTTTTTATTAAGAACAATTCTTTTATCGTTGAGGGTCAGGTTGATCGTTCCTTGAAGAATGAGAATGAACCGTTCTGATCCGGTGGGGTTTTGTTCGGTGTGGGTTGATCCGCCGGGTTCAATTTTAGTAGGACCGGCATCATTTTTCTAGCGAGGATTTTATTCGTCAGGATTTCATACGAGGCCTTGTCATTATAGGTGAAGCTCTCTGCTTCGTGAGAAGTCTCATGCGTGGTTGAACCCGAGGGAGAGCTGGTTGAAAGGTCTCTATAAAGATCAGTCAGCTCAATGCCAAGGGCCTTGGCGATTTGTATATGAGACTGAAGAGTCCCAGTCATTTTCATGTGCTCGATGCGGCTCAACGTCGCGATTTGAATGCCGGTTTTTTCAGCCAGCTCCGTCAGGCTCATCTTCCGGTTTTTTCGTAATTCTTTAATTTTGCCACCGATCAGCATGGGGAATCCTTTTTACAGGTTTGCTTCAAAAGATCGTCTATCTTCTCTATATTAATGACCACAAGGTCCTTATTGATCTTACGGAGCAGGCCCCTTAAGACTTTTCCCGGGCCGATCTCAATAAATTCAGTCACGCCCTGAGAAACCATAAATTCAACGGTTTTGACCCATTGGACGGAAGCCGTGATTTGTTTTTCTAAATTCAGGCGTATTTGGCTGGGATCGGTGCAGGGAGCGGCATCGACATTGGAAACTAACGGAATCGTGCCGGTCTGAAATGCTGTTTGAGCCAGAATCGTTTTAAATCGGTCGGCGGCCGGCTGCATAAGAGAGGAGTGGAACGCTCCGCTCACCGAGAGGGGAATAACGCGTTTGGCCCCGGCTTCAGTAAGTTTTTCTGATGCGGTAGCGACGGTGTCAGCTTCGCCGGTGATGATGGTTTGGTCAGGCGCGTTGAAATTGGCAATTTCCGCACTGCAGGAGTCGCAGATCTTTTTGATTTCGGCGGCATCCATTCCAATGATAGCGGCCATGGTGCCTTTTTTAAGTTGAGCTGCCTCATTCATAAACGCGCCGCGTCTTTCGACGAGCCGTACGGTATCTCCAAAACTTAAAACGTTGCTTGCCACTAGCGCTGAATATTCACCCAGGCTTAAGCCGGCCACAAAGGAGGGGGTGATGTTGGAACTTTTTTCAAAAAAGATCGTCATCGCGGCAATGCTCATCGCGAGGATCGCCGGCTGGCAATAGGAGGTCTGGGTGAGTTTTTCTTCTGGGCCTTCAAACATGACATCTTTCAGGCCGTTGCCCAGAATCTGGTCAGCTTGATCAATAACTTTTTTAGCGGATGGGAAGGTGTCATAAAAATCTTTACCCATGCCGACATATTGGGCACCTTGGCCTGGGAAGACAAATGCGGTTTTTGACATCGAGTGTTCCTTTCAAAACATAACGGAATTCTTGTTACTCTTCACGAGCTTTGTTCGATAAGGGTATCATTTTTCGGGATATATTGTCAATATTTTTTTGATTTTTTATTAAATAGATGTATATAAACGCATGAATTTCAAATATTTATACAGAATTCCTACATTTGTACAAATCAGTTTGTTTTTTTATCAATAAATTATTTGACAAAAAAACAAAATAATGGTATGCTTGAATTACTCTGAAATAAGCACATGGCATGTCGATTAAAGTTACTTACTGATAGGAGCGAATGATGAGAATGAAGCGTTGGACGGTTTGGTTTTCATGGACAATAATGCTTTTAATCGTTGGGGTGGGATGGGCCATGGATGAAAACATATGGAAGCATTTGTATCTTCAAGGCAACGCTCAGCGCGTAACATTTCTAGGTGTTATCGAGGGCAAGACCGGGTTTTGGGTGGGGATGCCGGGAGAACTTCGGAGCTATGATGATGAGGGTCTTTTGAAAAGGCCCTCATTTTTTTTGTCGGGTCAGGCCAGCATCTTCTCTATAGAGAGCCGTGGCGACGAAGTTTTTGCGGCGGCTTCCGATGGGGCATACAAGATCGATCTCGAAAAAAATGAAATGAAAAGAATTTTTTCATCCAGCAATGAAGCGGGCGGCCAGTGTTGGGATATTTTTGACAGAGACGGCCGTCTTTATATCGCAACGGAGAGCGGGGTTTTTTACAGCGAGGATAATGGTCATATCTGGCAGCGTCTGGAAGGGTTTAAGCGGAATGAAGCAGTTTTTCAAATTGAGCATATGGGCCAATATCTTTATTTTTCGGCAGGTCATACGCTGTATCGGCTGGGTCTTAATGACGACAGGGTTACCAAGGTTTTTTATTCTGGAATTGAGATGGGAGAACAAGATTTTCTGAATGAAGAAAGCCCAACGTTTGATCGGGACATCAGGACCTTTGCGGTGGATCGTTCCCGGGAGGCGTTGGCTGTTGTTTCCTCGGAAGGAATCTTTGAAAGTCATGATGCCGGGGAGAATTGGAATGAAATATCGGATCAGGGTGTTTCTGTCGAAGGTTTAAATGGAATTCTATTTTTAAATGCTGCAATTCCATGCCACGGAGAAGGGGCTCGGAGTGGGGATGCCATCCCGCAAGGTGTTCCGCCGGGCCCCGGATTCTTAGCCTGGGGAGAGCAAAATGTTTTTGTTTTTTGCAATGGTTCGTGGAGGCCGCTGTATCAGGGAATGCCGTCGCTCGAAATTGTGGATGCCGTGATCGATTCAGCGGGAGGCGTTCTTGCGGCAACCGCGGAGGGGGTTTATCGATTGGTTCAGCAGCCAAGGCAGGCACTTTTAAGCTCACCGCTGCAGTTTTTATCTGAGCCGTCCATTTCCGATGTGCAGCGCATGGCGGTCCGGTATGCGGATATGGATCCGTTAAAGATCCAGCGCTGGCACCGTCAATCTCGCATGAAAGCCTTGGTGCCGTCGTTTTCGTTAGGCGTTGACCGCAATGCGACCGATCTCTGGCATTGGGATACCGGTCAAAATCCGGATGAGATGATCAAAGGGCGTGAAATCACGGAGTGGGATGTCAGCTTGAATTGGGATCTTTCAGAGATGATCTGGAGTTCGGATCAGACATCGATTGATTCGCGTTCCAAGTTGTTGACGGAGCTGAGGGAAGATGTGCTGAGCCAGGTGACCCGTATTTATTTTGAGCGCCGCCGCCTGCAGATGGAGCAGGAAAGGATCGCAGAAGAAGAAAGGGCTTGGACACAGCTGCGCATCGATGAATTGACCGCGCTACTGGACGCTTACACGGGTGGGGCATTTTCTGTGAACATGGAAAAGTGAACGCGTGAAGACGTGAAATGATGGATGGTAAAAAATTAGCGAAGGGGGTTTGTGGTGGAAAATGGTCAAACAGCGGTTGAGGTTAAAAAAATTAGGAGTTACAAGGATTTGCTGATCTGGAAATCCGGCATGGATTTGGTGAGAGAGGTTTACCGGGTGAGTCAGAAATTTCCGGAGGAAGAATTGTTCGGCATGTGCTCAGAAATGAGGCGTGCGGCGATTTCGGTCCCGACCAATATCGCGGTAGGGTTTAATCGTTCGAATAAAGATGAATTTAAACACTTTTTATTTGTCGCGCTGGGATTGTGCTCTGAGCTGGAAACCCAATTGGAAATCGGGTGTGGATTGAATTATGTAAGTTCAAAAGATCACGAAGGCTGTTGTGCCATCCTTCAGAAGATCAATGGGATGACACGCAATTTAATTAAGAGGCTGGATCAGAAATAATTTTTATATTTTTTGAGTTAGTTTGCGCTGAGTGGTCACAGGTGACTGAAATACGCGTTTAACTGAAAGGAAAGAGTGATGAAAAAATGGATGATGATGTTGTTGTGCAGTGTGATCGTGGCCTCATCAAGTTTGGCGTTTGCCATGGATGTGTATGTGACGGCCATAGGAAAAAAGTACCATACGGCGGACTGCCGCTGGGTGAAAGACCGCGAGGTGAAGAAGTTAGATGATGCGGGGGCTGTAAAAACAGGCTATACGCCCTGTTCCTGCATCGAACGGTTGGAACAAAGCAAAAATGAAACACCAAAAAAGAAATAAGTGAGCGGTTGCCTGTGATCAGAATATGTTGCGCGCGCAGATGAGGGCGGGTTAGTAGTGAGAGGCCGGTTTGGCTGAAATAGGGGTCAGGCAAGCAGGGCGCACACAATTAAGGGAAGATGGGGATGAGGCTAATCAGCCCTCAAAAATTTTATGGGAATGAAAAGAAGAGGCAAGAAAGAAGAACGATAAGAAGACTGGCGGTTGATGAAAGAATGAACGGTGCTATGTGAAAGTGGGGGTGAAAGGTTGACGTCGAAAGGAGCTGGTGACGGTTGTGGGGAGCGGACGGAAAGTTGAAATGCCTAAGGAACAAAAATCGGCTTTTCACCTTTCATTTTCACAGGGCATTGAAGGAGGATGTATGGCAGAGAGTTTGCAGGGAGGGATCAGTTATCTTGTTGTGCTGCGGAGATTGGGAGCGCAGCCCATATTCCGCAGCCGTTTGGATTTTAAACTGTATTTGAAAATTTTGAAAAGTTTGAAGCAGAAATATGGTGTTAAGCTGTTCGGGTTTTGTTTGCTTGAAAAAATGATTTCTCTGGTGATCTTTTCCCGGGGGATCGAAGCGGCCACTCATTTTCTTACGGATGTGAATGACCGTTTTGATGAATTCACGGAGGTGACGTCGAAAAACAAATCGATCGGACGGCTTGGACGATCTCGGTTTATCGCGATTGAATATTTTGAGGATCTGGAGGCGTGTTTAAATTACGTTGAACAGCTTCCTCTGCGGGAAGATGCGCCATTTCATCCGGATACGTATGAATGGAGTAGCTGCACGGTCAGGAAGATGGGATTTTATAATGGGTTATTGGATGCGATTCGTGAACAGAAAGCGTTATGAACGGCAAGGAGCGTATGATGAGAAACCAACGGGGAGAGACTGTCTTTCGTAAAGGGTTAAGCGGTTTGATGGTATGTGTTTTTACGGTCACTACGCTGGGCCAGTACGCGCCGGCATATGCAAAGATCTACACAGCAGATATTTCCATTGAAGAATTGATCGGTCAGAGAGAACCAGGTGGCGTGATCGCTGCCGGATCCGGTGCATTGGCGCAAGATCCGGATTTGACGGCGGCTCCGGCCGCAGCCACGATGGCGCTGTCTGTAATGTCGTCGGCGGGGTCAGGTGGTGAGGGAACGCTGAGCGGCCCTCAGGCCGCGGTAAATTCCATTCAGGTTGATCCCAGCAGCGGGACCGGCGTCTTGTCGCTTCCCCTGTTTAGTCCGGCCGCGCGTCTGGGCATGAAGCCAAACTTGGGCTTGACCTATTCACCGCGTTCGGGAAACGGCGTCCTGGGCATGGGATGGTCGATCGGGTTTGGTTCTATCGAGCGCTCGACGCAGGAGGGGCCTCCCGCGTATGACGGGACCGACACGTTCATCGCGACCGTTGATGGGGCCAGTTCAAAGCTGGTCAGGATCGCCGAAGGCCGGTACCGTTTTCCGGTGGAAGGGGCTTTTTACAACTTTCAGTATGACGGCGAGCGCTGGCTGATGCGTAACGGCAAAGGGCTAACGTATTATTTCGGTGATGATCAGTCGTATGGCGATCGATCGCGATTGAAAAATAGCGGTGGGGACGTTTTTCAGTGGAGGCTCAGCCGGGTTGAAGATTCAGTGGGGAATTATTACCTGATCCGTTATTTGGAGGATGATTCGTTTGAAGTCTATTGGACCGGAGAACCGGGAACCGCTGATGATGGCGTGAATGTTTCTTCTCAGAAGTTTTTTGCCCGTGTGGTCGCGCGGATGGAAGGCGTTGATCGAAAGGACCCGGTTGTTTCTTATCGGGCGGGGTTCAAACAGGATATTCTTCGGCGGATCAGTTCCATCGAGATCTACGCCGGAGATCAGCTTCAGCGGAGCTATTCCTTTCAATACGGAGATAGTGAGCGAAGCGGGCGTTCTGTTTTGAGATCGATCAGGGAGTATGGGGCGGATGGGCAGTCGTCAATGCCGGAGGTCCGGTTAGAATATAACGAGGAGGACCTCAATTATCAACTGAGCGGGATTACCGGCGACCCGGCTACCGGGGATAACTTATGGGGGTTTCGAAAAAATCGAGAAGGCTATGATCGGGGCCATGAGAATTACGGCCCGGTTCCTCCGTGGCATTTTGCTCCGCTGACCGATGCGTTCATCGGGAGGAGTTGGACCGGGGCCGGCTCATGGACCCAGGACGGACGGGGGCGTTTCAGGCTGGCGGGAATCAAAGATCAAGGGTATTATTTTTATACCTATTTTTATGTTCAGAAGCCGACCACAATTCAAGCGCAATTTGCCAAAAACCAATGGAACCCCGGATTTTGGTTGAATGGAAATTATAGTCAGTCGGTCTCTGAGACGCAATGGCCCCTGAAGGCGGGATATAATCTTTTTGAATATACGGATTATCATCAGCACAGCTCGTTTTATAGCGAGCTCTTGACGGAAATTTCCGCACAAGTTGATTTGATGAACTCTTCGCAGGTCATTCTGCCGCAGCTGGCCGGGGATTTTAACGGCGATGGGTTTGCCGATGTGGCCACCTATTTTTATTCGACGGGTAAAGTCAAGGTCGCATTGTCCAATGGACGCGCGTTCTTGCCGAAAGAGACCTGGTTAGAAAAAGCCAGTGTAGAGTCCATGCCGATTTTGGGGGATTTTAATGCAGATGGCAGAACGGATATCGCATTTTTTGAGAGTGCCGGCGGGAATTGGAATGTCTACGTATCAAGCGGTTCAGGCTTTATTGAGGGGAAACAATGGATCAGCGGATTCGGTCCGGGCGAAACGCCGTCCTCCGGGGATTTTAACGGGGATGGCCTGGCCGATATCGCGACATTTTTCAACGGGCTCGGGAAAAAACGCGCGCGGATCGCCATCAATCGCGGGGGGCGCTTTGAGCCGGTATCCGCTCAAACGGAGATCGGGTCAGAGGATGTGACGCCTTTTGTCGGGGATTTTAACGGGGATGGATTAACCGACCTGGCAACCTTTCGTGCTTCCGAAGGACGATGGATGACGTATTCGAATATTGGAAAAATTTCACCGGAGTTCCGGGCGGCAGCGGAACTGCTGAACTTTGCCCGCGGCCAATCAATGAGTGTTGCTGATGTCAACGGAGATGGCCTCGCAGATGTGGGCTATTTTAATGCGGCGGAGGGCACGGCGCATTTTCGTTGTTCCCGGTCTGAGGGGTTTGATGATCATGATCACGATCTTCCGTTTTCTTTTCATTTGCAGGGGTTAGATATTCAGCTGCAAAGCTCGGATTTTAACGGGGACGGTGTTGTGGATTTTATTGTGTATAATCAGACGGGCAATGTGGAGCTTGCCTATTCCAGTGGCGTTGCCGCAGATCTGTTGACCGAAATCGATAACGGCGTCGGCGGAAAAACGCGCATTTCGTATGCGCCGTCCACGGCATATTCGCACACGTATCTGCCTTTTTCAATACCGCTGGTGTCTTCGGTGGAAATCTCCAATAGCAGGGATTATTCTGTTCGCAGGCAGTATTGGTATGAGGGAGGCCTTTGGAAACCGGAAGACCGCGAGTTTTATGGATTTAAAACGTTTCGTATTGTTGATCCGGCCGGGAGGTTTGTTGAAACGGTTTTCTCGCAGCAGGATGTTTATTTGCGGGGGAGGATATTAAGTTCTGCGTCATTTCAGCCGGATGGGCGCCGTATTTTTGAGACGCTCAAGACCTGGGAGGTGAAACAGTTGTTCGCAGATGCGAAGATCCCGGTGCGTTTTCCGTGTTTGACATGGGAAAGGAACAGAACCTATGGAGAGGATGGGGTGGCGGGAATCGAGTTGAAGACGTGGAATCTGTATTCGGTGGATGCAGAGCATGGGGTGGCGTATCAGAATTATCGGTGGTTTCAGGGCGCTCAGGATCTGAATGGGTACAGCAGTGAGATTAATAATTCAGAATATCGTTATTACGAAGAGCCGCAGGTCGTTAGTAATTTCTCGGATGATGTCTGGCTGGTTCATTTTTTGCGCTCTAAAAGCCAAGGCGGGTCCGGGTATTACCGGAAAAACGAATATTTTTATGATGGCGCTGGTTCGAACAATGCGGCCCCGACGGTTGGCCTGCTCACACAACAAAGAATGCTGGTTCCCGGGGACAGCACGGTTCAGCCGCAGGTCGTCACCTATGAGTATGATCGGTATGGAAATAGAATTTCTCAGACTGATCCGCAGGGGAATCATGCGTACACGCAGTATGATGGGCAGTATCATCTCTTTGCTGCCACTCAGACAAACGCGCTGGGTCAATCTTCGTTGACGAGGTATTTCGGGACTGATGGGGTTTCCTTGAATGGCCAGGATGGGTCTCACGGTTTATTTGGGCAGGTGGAATCTGTTTCGGACCTTAACGGAGCAGAGGAACGCTACAGTTATGATGCCTTCGGCCGTTTGCTGAAGGTGGTTTCTCCGGACGACTCGTTGGCATTGCCGACTCAATCATATGAATATCGGCTTTATTCGGACCACATGGCCACGATCTATTCCCTGAGGCGAGAACCCGGCACAGCGCAAACGATCGATTCAGCGCAGTTTTCTGACGGGCTTGGAATGCCCCTGCAAGCCAAAGCCCTGAGCGGACAGTCCGGGCAATATGTGGTGACGGGACAAAAGAGCGTTGATGCGTTGGGCCGTGTGACTCGGGTTTATATCCCGCGGGCTGTTTCGACTACGCTTGATGTGCTGGATGAAATTGATGACGGCGCATTGCATGCTCAGCTGGAATATGATGAGCGTGACCGCCTTGTCCGGCAGACTGGTCCCGACGGCACCTATCGCAGCATGGGGTATGGGGTTATTTCGAAGCGCGCTCAGGCGACCGTTTCGGCCGTCGATGCCAACGGACATAAAAAAGTTTCCTATTCGGATGCCTTGGGCCGCGTTGTCAAGATCGAGGAATATCAAGGTGCGGATGGGCGATCGTCACCGTATCCTCAGACAGCATATGCCCTGTACTCCACGACAGAATATGGATATAACGGCGAGGGCCGGCTTTTGAGTGTGCTTGATGATCAGGGAAATTTAACATCCATCACGTATGACGGCTTAGGACGGAAAGTTGCGATGGATGATCCGGATATGGGCCATTGGGAATACGGCTATGATCAAAATGGGAATTTGGCATGGCAGATTGACGCTGAGGGCCGGCGGTTAAATTTTTCCTATGATGCCTTAAACCGTCTGGTGAACAAAAGTGACGGTGCGGACATTGATGTTGTTTATACGTATGACCGGGAGGATCTGTCCTATTCTCAGGGGCAATTGGGCCTTGTGGAGTATGGGCCGATGGGGGACGGGGACTGGGCGGAATTTCAGTACGATCAATTCGGCCGTGAGATTCGTTCGCAGAAGACGATCGACGGCCAGCCGTATCAGGTTCAGCGGATGTATGATTCTCTAAAAAATCTGACCGGGGTTATTTATCCGGATGGCACGGCGGTGTATTATCACTTTAATGCCTTCGGCCAGCTGGATGGCGTGGTCAATGATCCGGAATTGTTCAACAGCGGGACTGGCGCAAACGGGGATCTTTCATCGGCTCAGGGTTTTTGGGGATGGCTGGGGCAGGCGTTCTCATCGATATTTGGGGTTAGGGAGGCGTGCGCGCAGGAAGCGTATCGGGCAGCGGAAATAATTTCGCCTCTTAACGGGGCCGCGATCTCAGCACTGCCGATCGTGATCACCTGGGATCCGGGAGTCAACGTTTCGCAGTATTACCTTTATATCGGGTCTTCCTTCGGCGGGAATGACGTGTATTCTGCGCCGGTCTCTGGCGGAAGGACAACGATTTCGAATCTTAATTTTGCCGGTGGCCCCATGTATCTGCGCCTGTGGAGTTATGCCGGTAGCCGCGGATGGCAATATCGAGATTATGAATATCAAAGCGCGCCGTTGGGAAATCTTGGAGTTCCGGCTGAATTGACTGTTCCGGCTCAAGGGACGGTGATCGGATCCTCACCCGTGCAGTTTTCCTGGAGCCCGGGGTCGAATGTGAGCGGATACTTTTTGTTTGCGGGAACTTCCTCCGGAGCGAATGATCTGTTCGGGAAATATTTTCCAACGACGGTCGCTCGCACGGTGTCCATTCCGGTCCCAGTGAGCGGAAACTCTCTTTACGTGCGGTTATGGTCATTTATGAGCACGGGCAGGTGGGAATATCGGGATTATACATTTGCAACGCAGAATAGTCAGACGCCGGTTCCTGCTCAAATGCTGACACCCTCGTCGGGAGCGGTCCTGGAAGGGAGTGAGGCTGAATTCCGATGGGATGTGGGGGTTGGTGTTTTGCAGTATTGGGTTTATGTTGGAACGCAGCAGGGCCGTTATGATATTCTTAACCGGAATCTGAACAAGCAAACATCGATGACAGTTTCTATTTCAAGAACCGGCCAGCCGCTTTATGTCCGGTTGTGGTCAAGGACGGCTTTGGGTTGGAAGTATTATGATTATCAGTATCTCACCCGTTCGCCCAATCAAAAGCCGGTAATCTCCTTGAGCGGGGAGACCGTTGTAGATGGGCAGGCTTTGGAGATCGTGGTTATTGCGACCGATGCCGATGGTGATGTTCTTGAGTTTACGCGTCCTGCGCCGGGTGATTTGCCGCTGGGATGCGATTTTTCAATTGTGGGAACATCGAATGGACGGATTGAAGGACGTCTGACATGGGTGCCGGCGGTTGTCCAGACCGGTGTTTATGCGGTGACCTTTGAGGTGGGGGATGGTGAGGAGGCCGTCTCAGAGGATGTGGATATCGAAGTTGTATCCGGCGTCCGGACAGAGGAGCCGATCGTGTATGTCGCAGGTATTCACTATACCGTGATGGGCCAGGCCGAGCGGATCGAATACGGAAGCGGAGAGGTGACAACACAGGAATATCACCCGCAGAATTTCCGGCTTTTACGGATGCTGACAATGGATGCGGAAGGGGCGCCCCTTCAGGATCTGGCCTATTCGTATGATGCGGTAGGTAATATTATTTCGATCCAGGATTCGGTTCACAGCTCAACGCAGTCGTTCGTCTATGATCATCTTAACCGTTTGGTGCAGGCTCGTAATGACCGGACGTATGGAACGAAAGTTTACGCCTATGATTCTGTGGGTAATATCAAGGAGAAAGATGGTTTGCTCTATCGTTATGGAGAGGCCGGATCGCGGATTGATGGCTTGCCGGCAGGCCCGCATGCGGTAACGTCTTTGGAGAATGGCAAGAGTTTTCAATATGACGCTAACGGGAACATGGTGCGCCGGGAGTTCGCAGGGAGCGTCAGCGGGTTTGAATTTGATGCCGAGGGCCGGCTGAAGCGGGCGTTGAAAAACAATGAACAAAAGGTGCGATTCGCCTATGACGGCGACGGCGGGAGGGTTAAAAAAATTGTTTATGGCGCATTATCCGGCGGGGGCGTTTCAGGGATGATGTTTCCTGAGTTGCTGGAAGGCAACGGCGGGGAAGAAGATCTGGTGACGCATTTTATCGGGCAGCTTTATGAACGGACCACGATGGATCAGACCAAGCACGTTTTTCTGGGAGACAAGCGAATTGCTTCGGTAAGAAACGGCACGGTTGCATTCATTCACGGTGATCATCTTGGTTCGGCCAATGTGGTGAGCGACCGTGAAGGGCGGATCAGTGAGGTGATCGAATATCAGCCGTTCGGGAGTTTCAGCCGTCATGAGCGCTTCGGCGGGGTTGAAAACGGCAGCGCGTATTTTACTGGACAAAGGCTTGATGATGAAACGGGGCTGTATTATTATGAATCAAGATATTATGACCCGGAGCTGGGGCGGTTTATTTCCGCGGATACGATGGTGCCGGCTGCCGGCGATCCGCAGGCGTTCAACCGTTACACGTATGTTCGAAATAATCCGGTGATCCTGGTGGATCCGGATGGGCATGGGTGGTTTCTGGTCGCGCTGATCGGCGCGCTGATCGGAGGCGCGTCCGGAGGGATCATCGCACATAACAATGATCAGTCTCTGTGGCGCGGGATCCTTCTGGGTGGGGTTCAGGGGTTTTTGTCAGGAGCAGCGTTGGGAACACCGTTTACCGCGATTGAAAGTCAGGGGTATTGGTGGGGGTTGACGCAGATTTCCGGTGGGCTGTCCTTGGGTTCGCAGGTTGCCGGCGCGGCCGGCTGGTCCGAAGCACAACAGGCGCTTACTTATGCGTCGATGGCGACCGCTGGTCTGTATTTAGGCGCCAATGTTTTGAAGGGGGTCAAGGATTGGGTGTATGAGGACCGGTTCCGCTTGGTCGATGGATTGGGCAGCGATGCTTCTGTCACAAATGGAAGCAAGGTTCATGTGAATGGGATTGTGACTGATTTTGGGAACGCAATGACAGAATCTTTTGGAGATGTCGGAGCAGATTTTTTGGCCTATAATCCATCGTCCGGCCCGATCGCGGATTTAATGGAGGCGGGGTTAGGGAAATTAACATTTACCAGTTCAATGTCACGGCAGCTTTCCAATCGTTTAGTCGGCCTTAATGGCATCAGATTATCGGGCTTTAGTCAGGGTGGGATTATCGCATCCAATGTCGCTTTGAACTTGGGGCTGAGAGACCAGCGGCAGGTGTTAAGTAGTCTTACGGTTGGGTCAACGCAGGTCAGCCAAGTTCGAGTTCTTTTTTCAGGGGCGACGGCAGGTCTTAACTCAAAACATGTATTATATAAAACTGGGATGTGGGATTTTTCAGCATTCTTAGGCCCGCATTTGAACCCGAGAAATTTTGCTGCAGGATCTATAGGGACGGCGGTTCTTCCCTTAGGTATTGAGAATCATTATTGGCCGTATTAAAGGTGGCTTCATGGAACATATGAACAGAAAATATTTTGGAATAGTGGTTTCGGTATGTATTTTTTTTATGGTCGGGTGCTCAGCAGAACGAAATCTGATAAGGGCAATTGATGATCCCAGGGATGGCAAGCGTTATTCCGGAGAGATTAAAGAGGTTCGTGAATTGCTGTCATCGTATATAGGAAAAGATTCAGCGGTGTTGTTTAAAGATTTTGGTCCGCCGATTGAGATTAATAAAAATATTTCTCATGGCGGTAAGATGTATGAGGAGGAATGGTACTATTACTACTCAAAAGGGGTGCCATTGATAAATCAAAATTCATGGGCGTATATTTTTTATCTTAATGGCAATACAATTGAAGATATATCCTTTTTGTAGTGAGAAATTTATAAAGAGTTCCGGGGAATAGGTGGAATATGTAAAAAAAGCAGTTAAAAACGAGGAAAATACGAAAAATATATGGGATGAGTGGATTCTTGAGCAAATTTTATCCATAAATTTGAAAAATAGCGTTTTTTATTGTATACTCTTTAAAATCCACATGGCTATATTGGTATATCAGTAGTAGTGCAGTTCTTTACATCTCGCCCCTTATTTTATATTGAAAATCCAAACAAGGTTTCAAAAGGAGATCGGTTTATGTTCTTTACACAAAAGCGTATGAATCAACTTGTGTCCAGTGTGTTGGCAATTGTGTTTAGTTTCAGTATGATCTGCCCGCCTGATATCGCCAGGGCACAAGTCCTGCCGGCCCTGAATTTACCTGGCGAGATGCTTGCGGTGAGCAGCGGTTTTGTCCCAGTGATGATCAAAGGCATGACGCCTGATCCGGTTAATCCGCTTGGGTTTGATTTTATTATTGATACCGGGCACACAGGGTTGGAAGGGGATGCTTTAAAAGACGAAGCACAGAAACTGATCAAATATTTTCTAGTCTCGCTGACCGTTCCTGAAGAAGACCTTTGGGTGAATTTGTCACCCTATGAGAAGGATCGCATTATCCCCAAGGATTTCGGCTCCACTGAAATGGGCCGGGACCTTTTGGCTCAGGATTATATTTTGAAACAGCTCACCGCATCCTTTATGTACCCGGAACAGGAATTGGGACAGGGATTCTGGAAAAGCATCTACAGTAAAGTTGAGCAAAAAACAGGTGGAGCACAAGTCCCGTTGAATTCATTCCACAAAGTCTGGATCGTGCCGGATGAGGCGGTTGTATATGAGCATAAGGGAACTGTTTATGTGGTGAAGAGCCATTTAAAGGTCATGCTGGAAGAGGATTATCTTGCGCTTCAGAAAACATTGGGTGAGCAGGCCTCAAGCATTCAGGCACCGGAAAAGATCGAGGGAGAAGGCGCAACGTTCACTCAGGCTTTAAGGGAAATTTTGATCCCGGAGATCGAGCGCGAGGTCAATGAAGGAAAACATTTCGCCAATCTAAGGCAGGTTTATAATTCCATGATCCTGGCTGCCTGGTATAAGGCGAATTTGCGTCAGACGCTTTTGGGACAGGTGTATGTTAACCAAGCTAAAGTTAAGGGTATTGATCTTAAAGACCCTGTCGTGAATGAACAAATCTATAAGCAGTATCTTGAGGCGTTCAAAAAGGGCGCCTATGACTATATTAAGGAAGAGTATGATCAGGACAGCGGTCAGGTGATCCCGCGCCGGTATTTTTCCGGCGGGACATCGGCCATCAGTTTATTTAAGGCATTCGCCGGGCAGGAAACCCAGGGCATGAAAGTTGAAGTGATTAAAGACAGGGCCGATGGTTTACCGGCAACGAATGCTGCTGTTTTAAGAAATGGGCTCAAAGAACAGGGCACAACATTTAAGGTGTCTATGCAGTTGGTTGAGAACGCGGATGATTCTATAGAGACAGGCACAAACGCGGCGGTTTTAAGTTCGACCGGGGAGGACTTGAGGGATTGGATGGCTGAGACGTTTAACCACAATTTTATCATGGCATCAACGACACCTTCCGATTGGAGGCTGCGGTCACCGGCGTTTGAACAAAGAGTTAGAGAGGCCTTAGAGGCATATCGTCAAAACGTTCGTCGTCTGGTCAATATGCAAATCGGGGATCCGGTTGCGCTGGGATTATCGGCAGAGCAAAAAGAGCAGGCCGTCGAACAGTTTGTCGGCGCAGTGACGTTTGCGGGAGAAATCAAAGGAGAGTCATATACAATACGCAGTGTTGCGGTTGCCAGTCGCATTGAAGCTGCGATTGCTGATGTTTTTCCGGCTCGGGAGGCTGTTATGGAAGCGAATGCGGCTGTTTTAAGCCGGGCCGCGAATGATTTAAAGGACTGGATGGTTTCTAGTTTTGATCAAAAGGTCGTTATTCAATCGCGCAGGCCTGCCGACTGGAATATCCGGGCAGAGAGGTTTGGCGAAAGAGTGACTAAGGCCCAGCGGCAATATAGAGAAAGCGTTCGTCTTCAGGTTGAAGCACAGATAGTCGCCTCAGCGGTCTTGAGGTCCATACCGCAGGAAGAACAGGGCCAGTTAGTAGAGGGGTTTCTTGGTACAGTGTCATTTTTTGAACAAACCACAGAAACCACATATGCCGTACGCAGTTCTATTTCTTTACAGCGGGCCGATGCTGCGATCACTTCTCTTTTGGCGAATGCTGTTCCGGCAACCAATGCCGCGGTTATACCGGGTGAGAATCGGGTCGGTGGTATCGATTTAAATCCCGCTAATCTCAATCTTCAGATCAAACGTGATGGGGACGGGATTCCCTTGCCGTTGCCGCAACAGCCGATCGGTGATATGAATATTGACGGGTTTTATCCGGTGATCATCAATGTGCTTCCAATCCAGGGTATTCCTGCCCTGCTCGGAATGGACACGACCGATTCTGATAAGAATACGCAAAATCAGTCTGCTGAACTGATGTCGCCGTTTGATAAAATGGATCGTTCAAGCGTAGAACTCGATTGGCTTGAGAAGGTCAAAAGTTAAGTTTTGATTTATCGACGCTGGAAGCGGTTATTTAGACGCTTCCAGCGTTGGTAACACAGCTCATCCCTTTTTTGAATTCCCCTGACAATTTTAGGAGGCTGAAATGTTGAAATGGGCGAGAGTCTGTGCGTGGGTGGGGGTGTGTTTGAGCCTGGCATCTCCGGTGGAAAGTTATATCTTGATCAGTGAGGTGCTGGCAGACCCTCCGTCTGGCGCCGTGGGTGATGCCAACGGCGATGGGGTTGTTTCAAGCTCGGGAGATGAATTCGTGGAACTGTACAATGCTTCCGGTGAGACGGTTTTTTTGGAGGGATGGTCGATCGCGGATGCTCTTAAAGAGCGGCATGTCTTTAGAGCGGGAAGTTTGATTGAGCCCTGGGCAACGGTTCTGGTTTTTGGCGGCGCAGAAGTTCCGTTCGTTGATCCGTTCTGGTACACTGCGAGTACCGGAGGGCTTGGATTGAACAACAGCGGTGACGCTGTCCGGTTGTATGATGCCAACGGAGCGCTGATCGATGAGTTTAAATTTGGCCCTGAAGGCGGCATGGATGTGTCTTTGTTTCGAAGGGAGCCGGTGTATGCCTCACAGATCACGCCTTCGGCGGCCGGGATCCCGTTTTCCCCGGGAAAGACTGATTATGAAGTTTCCATGGCGGTTCCTGAACCGTCTTCGTTTTTCTTATTTTTAACGGGTTTGGGTTGGGCCGGATGGAGGATTAAAAGGGTCTTGGTTTAGTTTGTGTATATTTTGAGATTTTATATGCATTCTCAAACTCTTTTTGCTATAATTTTTGAGTCTAAACACTAAGGAGGGAGTTTGAGGCATGCTGAATTGGCTAAAAAATATTTTCCGGAGCAAGAAGAAAAAAAACGGTAAGACAGGGCGATATGTTTTGGTTGTGGATGACAGCGCGGTTGAACGGGAGTTTTATATCCGTTTCTTAACAAAAGCAGGATTTGAGGTCAGTGGAGCGATCGACGCTTCCCAGGCGCTGGAGATGGTTGCGCTTCGCCGGCCCGAGCTGATCATTTCAGACTATATGATGCCTGGCATGAACGGGAAAGAGTTTTGTGTTCAGATCAAAGAGGATCCGGACACCTGCAGTATCCCGGTTATTTTTTTGACCGGAAGCGCAAACTCCAAAGATGTGTTGGAGTGTTTTCAGGTGGGGGCGGAAAATTATCTGGCTAAGCCGATCGATGGTAAAACATTGGTTCGTCAGGTGGGCATGGCGTTTGAGGATATTGACAGTCGAAAAACAACCGGGGCTTCTTAGGGATCGGACCGCGCATTTAATCCAAACAAAAAAAGGGCTTTAGATGTTTGACATTCATTTGATCAGGGAAGATATTGACCGCGTCCGTCAGGGGCTGACTGCGAAATTCGTGAAGATCGATCTTAGCGAGATTGTGGAACTTGATCAGCAGCGGCGGAAGATCTTGACTCAGGCTGACGAATTACGGGCGGAACAGAATCGGGCCAGTGATGCGATCGGGATTTTGATGCGGGAAAAAAAGGACGCCGGCGCGCAGATCGAAGCTGTGAAAACGATCAAAGCGCAGATCGATGAACTGCAGGAGCCTTTAAAGACGATTGAACAGCGGTTGGATCAGATACTGATCGCAATTCCGAATCTTCCTCATGAGAGTGTTCCGGTCGGAGGGATGGATGCCAACACGGTTGTCCGCAGCTGGGGTGATCCGAAAAAAATGGATTTCAAGCCGAAGACGCATATTGAAATTGCTGAAGATCTGGATATCATTGATTTTGAAAGGGCGGCAAAAATTTCCGGCTCAAATTTTATTGTTTATAAAGGGGCCGGAGCACGGCTGGAACGCGCTTTATTTAATTTCATGCTGGATTTGCACACTTCCGAGCATGGGTACAAGGAGATCTTTCCGCCGTTTCTGGTTAATACGGCATCAATGATCGGAACTGGTCAGCTGCCGAAAATGGCAGAGGATATGTACCGGTGCGCGGATGATGATTTGTATCTGATCCCGACCGCGGAAGTTCCGACTACGAATCTTCACCGTGATGAGATTCTCGCTGAAAAAGATCTGCCGGTTCTCTACACAGCTTATACGGCCTGTTTTCGCCGTGAAGCCGGATCGTACGGCAAGGATACACGGGGATTGATCCGGGTGCATCAATTTAATAAAGTGGAATTGGTGAAGTTCGTTCACCCGGAGGGCTCTTATGATGAGCTTGAGAAACTTCTGGCGAATGCGGAAACTGTCCTGCAGCGGTTGGGGCTTCCGTACCGGGTCTTGCTGCTTGCGTCAGGGGATTTGAGTTTTGCTGCGGCAAAGTGTTATGACTTGGAGGCACACGCCGTCGGCATGGATAAATGGCTTGAGGTTTCGAGCTGTTCTAATTTTGAAGATTTTCAGGCCCGCCGGGCCAATATCCGTTTTAAAGGGGTAAATCAGAAAAAGCCGGCCTATGTGCATACCTTAAACGGTTCCGGGCTTGCCTTGGCCCGTACGATGGTGGCGATTTTAGAGAATTATCAGACAGCGCAAGGGGAGGTCGTTATCCCGGATGTGCTGCGGCCCTATATGGGCGGCATGGAAAAAATCGTTAAACACTGAGCGAGGGATTTTTTATGAAAACGGGATTACTCGGGGTTTTAAAATTGGCGGCGTTTGTGTGCGTGATCCCTGTTTTGATCGGCGTCACGGCCGGATTTTCCCGGGAAATTTTGGAGTTGAAGCAGTTCGCTGATTTTTTTTGGTATGGGGTTATTGCCTATGTTCTTTTTCATTTATTTGTTTTCACTCCGCAGGGACTTTACCATTTTTTTCAGGGGATCCTCACTGAGATCTTCGGGTTTTCTTCGATCTTGAGTTCTATTTTGCCCGACGTGTTCCCGCTTCTCACAACGGTTGTTTTGCTGGTGTTCTATGTAACGGCTAATCTGATGAATATTAGGGGCTGGGAGAATGTCGTTTTGTTTCTGACAGGGTTTAGTTTGTCCATGCATATTGTTTTGACAGCTCAGGATGAGTATGAGGAGGATGAAACGCATCTTAAGGGTCATTATGTGTTTAGTGCGGCGCTGATGTATATTGCGGTTTTAGCGCTGGTGATGCTACTTTTGCATTTATGTTTTGAATCCGTCACATTTTTCAATTTTTGTAAGGTTTCGTATCGCGCGAGTATGGATGTTTATGACCTTATTTTGAGACGGCTGCACTTGATGTGAAGAGGGCGTGTCTGCATATGTCGGCAAATACGTGTTTTTTGATTGCCAGCAAGCGGCCCTAAGATTTTTTCTAAACATTGAAAATTTATTTTATTTTGTTATAATCAGCTCTCAAATTTAAGCGGTAGATCTTTGGAGAGGTGCCTGAGCGGTTGAAAGGAACGGTCTTGAAAACCGTCGTGGGGAAACTCACCCAGGGTTCGAATCCCTGCCTCTCCGTAATTTTAAAAATCCCCTTTTGTGGGGATTTTTAAAATTAATGGATGGTAAGATATGAAGAACCTATGCGAAGCATAGGGTTTGCGACTGACCCCTGCGGTTGTGATTCGCAGGGCGAATCAGCAGGGGGAGGGAGTCCCTTTAGGGAAATCCCCGCCGTTTGATGTTTACAGTTCAAGATTTTGGAGAGAATAGGGACCTGTGAGCGAAGCGAACAGAAGCGCTGCAGGGCCTGCCTCTCCGCCTGTCTTCACCAAAAAGTTTTTTTTGATTGCCCCTGGCTTGCAAAGGGATGGTTGCGCGAAGCCTACAAGGGTTTGAACATAAGTCACCTTCATAATCTATTTTAAAGGTTTATGGTTTGTGAGCGCACGCGAAACAGTATCCCTGCGTGTCTCTGGAAACTTCAGAAGAGATTAGAAGCTTCTGAAAATTGTTTAGGGGATTTTTGTGCGGTATCATAAACGTTAAATTTTTATTGTTTTAAAAAGGTCTCAGATATTGGTTTTTTTCGTGAATCGGTTCCGGGAAAGTTTTAGAAGGAAGTGCTTGTTATTAGCAATAAAAATGGAGATCTGTATGCCCGGTTCATTCATTCGGTCGTCGTTCAAGGTGGTAGTAGGCATGCTTCTGGCGTTCTGTTTTGTTTTGAACCAGCCACTTTCAGCCTCCGCAGAAAGCAATTATCCTGCCTGGGTTAAAGTCGGCGGGAAGGTCGGTAACCATGATCGTTATCTTGGCCTTACCGATGTCTTTGTTCCGTTGACTCAGTCGCCGGGTGACCTTTTGTTCACGGACCTTCGTGTTAAAGAAGCCAGCGGTCCTGAGGTTGAATATAATATCGGCTTCGGTTATCGTCACATGATGGATGAAACATGGATTTTGGGTGTTTACGGGTATTGCGATAAACTGCGTTCCGCACATCAGAATTATTTTAATCAGGGGACGCTCGGCATTGAAGCGCTCACCAAGGATTGGGATTTTCGCATGAACGCGTATTTTCCGGAAACAAAGAAAGAGATGCTCTTCTCCAGTTCGACCGGACGCATAGATATTTCCGGTACTTCGATAACCGCTTCGAGCATAAACAACGAGACGAGGGAACAGGCGCTGCCGGGGTTTGACGCGGAAGTGGGATACAAGCTTCCGTTGGCGGAAGACATCCGGGTTTACGCGGGTGGTTTTTATTTCCATCGCAGCGGAGCTCCGATAATTTCAGGCCCGCGTGCCCGCACAGAATGGCGTTGGGAGGATTTTCTCGGGTTTGAGGGGACCAGACTCACGATCGAAGGCGAATATTCGCATGATCAGGTCAGGAATTCAGAGGTTTACGCCGGAGCGTCGGTGCGTATTCCGTTCGGCCTTGGCGCTGCAAAGTCGGGCAAGCAGGGGAGCGGATCGCTGGAGTCCAGGATGGTTGAACCGATCGTCCGTGATGTAGACGTTGTGAGCGGAGAAGCTAAAACGACTACCACGACCAGCGGCCTGGATGCGATCAACCCGAATACGGGCGTGGCTTATAGCGGTATCTATTATGCGAGTGCCGATGCAGAAGGAGGTGTGGACGGTACATTAGAAGATCCCGCAACCCTGGAAGATGCGATTGACCAAGCCGGTAACGACGGTATCGTTGTTGCTCTGTCTAGGGGTGGGAATTATTCGGAAGATGGAGTTGACCTTTCTGACGGTCAGACGCTTATCGGCGGCGGCGGGACGCTTCAGGCCCGTGTCGGGAGCACGGCCGGCGTATTAGCCTCAAGCGCTATTCCGGACACAGATTCTACGATCATTGATCCTGATGGTGGCTCCGACTATGTCATCGGGTTGGCGAACGATAACACGGTTTCGGATATCTGGATCCAAAATGCCTATAATGACGGTATCGTGGGTTATGCGGGGACTACTGGTTTAGGTGACGGTTTTGCCGGTGGAAACGTTTATATACAGAATGTTACGGTGATAAATTCTGACGGCGACACAGATGGCTTTGGTCTTTGGATCGAAGGTAATGGCGACAATAACGTTGTCATTGAGGGGTCTGATTTTAATAATAATTATTCTTGCAATATCGAGATTGGCAGCGTCAATAACGTCACGATTTCCGATACCAATGCCAGCGAAAG
This sequence comes from Candidatus Omnitrophota bacterium, assembly GCA_038222225.1. Lineage (GTDB taxonomy): Bacteria > Omnitrophota > Gorgyraeia > Zapsychrales > JANLHA01 > JAKLFA01. The sequence goes on along the minus strand of JBBRHV010000017.1, from coordinate 5,739 downwards.
TCAGGACTACAATGGTATGGATATCGCTAGCGTTTCTGGGGATATAACGCTCACCAATAATACCGTCAATAATAATAACGGGTATGGCATGGCTATTAGTGATGCCGCGGGTGATATAACGCTTACCGATGATATCGTCAATGAAAATGCCACGAACGGCATATTTATCGAGCGTTTTGACGGTAAGGTTACTATTACCGGCACGGATGCCAGCGATAACAATCAAAGTAACGATGGCGCTTCAAATCTGTATATTGATACGGATGGGGGTGACGTGGCGGGACAGGATATCATTATTGCTTCCTCGACCTTTAATTTGAACGAATTTGATAGAGGTGTGTTTATTCAGGATGTCAACAGCGTCAAATTCACGGATGTTACGTCGAGCGATAATGGAGACACTAATATTGAGATCAATGGTGTTTCCGGGTTGAACAGTGAAGGCAATGCTGTCAGCCTGCACAGCGTTGTGGCCAACGACTCAGGTGGCCGCGGTCTTAGCATTGATAATACGAATGGCGGCGCTGTTCTGATCGATAATTTAGGTTCAGGGGGCGGATCCAAGTTCAACAATAATGGTTCTGAGAACATTTCCATTAATCAGGAGGAGGGCGGTGATTACGGCAATCTGACCATTAATAATACCGAGGCCCAGAATGCTGGCACAGATGGTATTTATGTTGGCGGAGTCGATGTTATCACGATGAACAATTCGACGGTTTTATCAAATGGAGATAATGACCTGCAATTTAATGACAGTTATAACAGCGCCTTTATAATGGGTCGAGGTAATGTTTGGGAGAACGATGATATCATTGAATAATAATTAGAGTAAGGCAGGTTCGCAGGAAAGATCAGTTCAGAAAAAAAGGCGGCCTCAAATGGGGCCGTCCTTTTATCGCGTAAAAGCGGCGCATTTTTAGATTTTTTTATTTTTGCTTTGTTTTACTTATGGTATATTTAATCCCGGTTTGGTAGTGGCGTGAGGTTCGATCAAGGTTTTCTTCTCAGTTAACCAGCAGAAGTTTTTAGGGCCTTCTGAAATTTGTTTAAGGGCTTTTTAATAAGGAGTGGTGTCGTATGCGGTGCGTTTTTCTTGTTTTAAAGTGGTTGTATGTCTTGGTTCTTGTTGCTTTGGCCGGCGTTTTTATTGCGGAGATGGCCGGGGCTTCGCTGCTTCCGAATGACGAGATCGGCGGATTTTTATTTATCCTGTTTTTGATCATGCTGTTTTTTGCCGCATTCAAGCTTTTGCTTCAGTCAACACCACAAAAACGCTGGTAATAAGCAGTTAAAAAAAATAAAACCTTGATTTTGACACGCATTGAGCTGTGATATACTGATATCAAACGTAACGATTGGGAATTACAGCATGGCGAAGAAGTTTAAACTCACATCCTTTGAAAACACCTCGATTTTAAGAAAATTCACCATCCTTTATTTTGTCATGTCCATTCTGCCAGTGGGCGTTTTGTATTATTTTTACATTCAGCTGCGCAGTCAAGGCGCTATTACCATTTCCGAGGATCAATTTTTCTGGCTGATGATTTTTATTGTGTTCGGGATCACGGTGGGTTTCTTTTCGGTTCGGGCGCTCCTGAAAGGCTTAGTGGATGTGGCCTCGCAGAATACGGACGCTCTCATCGAGATCCTGGGTCCGCGCAAAGCGGAAGAGATCCGGGATACAGATGTGAACGAAGTTTCTCTTTTGGCGAAGTCCTTCAATGAGATCACGCTGCATTTGGAAGAGAATGTCCGCAATCTGGAGTTGGCGAAAAAGACCTTGCAGTCGGTGCTGTCACGCATTGGAGAAGGCATTTCGTCGATGGACAATATCGACAGTTTTTTGGAACTCATTTTGGAGACGGTTGTCGAAGCGATCGATTCTAACAGTGGTTTTTTGTTTCTTCAGAATGACAACAAAGAAACGTTTTTTCTTAAAACGTTTTTCGGCCGGGATGCCAATCTCAATCAATATAAAGCGATGAGAGTTGAGGAGGAGGGGCTGCTGGGCCTTGTTGCACGTGAAAAAAGAACGGTTCTCATTGAACGGGTTTCTCGGACCGACCCTCTGGTCAATTTGCTGGAAGAACCGACGATGTGCGCTCCGCTGATCCTGCATGAAGAGATCCTGGGATTTGTCATTATTTGCGGGCGAAAAGCACAGTCTTCATTTTCAGAAGATGAAGAGGGCCTGCTGTTGAATATCGCATTGCAAACCGCAGTGGCTGTGGAAAATTCCAAATTAAATGAGAATGCTGAACGGACATATTTTGAAACGATTTCTGCGCTGGCGCTGGCGGTTGAGGCAAAGGATCCGTATTCCCGCGGGCATTTGGATCGGGTAGGGGATTTGTGTACGCGTATTGCCCAGGAGATGGGAGTGGATAAGGCAACCATTGTGCTTTTGCGTGATGCCGCTAAACTTCATGATATCGGAAAGATCGGAGTGCTTGATAAAATTTTGACCAAGAAGGGGCCGCTGGACCGGGATGAAATGGCCATGATGCGGAGACATCCGGAAATCGGGGAAAGCATTATTAAGCCGATCGCCTCTTTGCGTAATTTGTGTGACATTATACGCCATCATCATGAAAAATTGGACGGTACCGGATATCCCGACGGATTGAAAAACGGCGCGATTTCTTTGCCGACGCGTATTCTGACGATCGCTGATATCTATGATGCGATGACGTCTGAACGCCCTTATCGCATTTCTTACACGCCTTCGAAAGCGGTCGCTCATTTGCGTTCCCTCAAAGAGGAACTTGATCAGCAGGTCGTTGATTCCTTGGAGAGGGTCCTTTAGGACAATCAAAAAAAACGATAAATTTTCAGGAGTGATTTTTATGGTATATCTGAAGCATTTTTTTTACGGGTCGATTGTTTTTATCAGTCTTCTGTGTCTGTTCGCCATATCACGTTATGATAAAATCAAGCAGGTCCGATTTAGCGTCGATGCCTTAAACCGCTACATTTTTTCTTTTCAAAAAATTTCCGGGGTACAAGTCCAGTCATTGACGCAACTGCCGGAATTTGTGTTATGTTCTCAGCTGGACGGGTATTTGCTTCGTTCGGAAGACTTACTGCGCAGAGTGCATGGCGGTTATTTCTATGATTTTCAAGCGTTTGGAGATGGATTATATGTGATATCGGCTTCTCCTGTTTATCCCTTGTCGCCTAAGGTTGAGTTCGGCGTTACTGAAGATGGAATTGTGCGCGCCAATACGGATCAAGTGGATTCGGTGGGCGACCTCCATTCTGAAGTTTCGAAATGGAACCCGGTTTTTGACAGCGGTCCGATCCGAACTTGGAACAGTTCCTCATAGCCGCTGAACGCGGAACAACCCTTTCTATCAGCAGTCTTTTTCATTGACGGCATATCGGTTAAAAGCCATTTTCAGCCTTTCGTCTTTCTCGAAATCATCCCGCCATCTATTTGTAAGGAAATCATTGGAAGTCCTGACCAAAGGATAGAGAGTCGGTTGGATGGTAGCGATCAAAAGGAGCGGGAGTCATGGAAAAAGCACTAATACAAGTTTTTCTGATCGGCATAATCGCAGGCTGGATGCCGTTCACCGCGCTTGCTCAGCAGCGAACCGAAAAAGCGATTTTCGCAGGGGGATGTTTCTGGTGCATGGAATCGGACTTCGAGAAACTCTCGGGGGTGCTCCATGTGGTTTCCGGATATATCGGAGGGACCGGAGAAAATCCGACCTATGAGGATTATGCTCAAAAGGGACATAGCGAAGCTGTGGAAATCTCCTACGACCCGGCGGCGGTCTCCTATGAACAATTGCTGAACTTTTTTTGGCATCATGTGGACCCGACGGATGCGGGCGGCCAATTCTGTGATCGGGGGCAGGCGTACACGACCGCGATTTTTTATCTGAATGACGAACAAAAACGCGTGGCAGAAACCTCAAAATCCGAGCTGCAGCGAGCCGGTTTGCTTAAAGAAGACGCGGTGACACCGATCCGCCGTGCCGCTCAATTTACCGTGGCAGAGGACTATCACCAGGATTACTATCAAAAAAACTCCGCCCAATATAAGCGTTACCGTTCAAACTGCGGGCGTGATAAGAAGCTGAAAAACTTATGGGAACAGGCTGCGGATCGTGAAAAATTTTCGTTCAACAGCTCGTTACAGAAATATAAAAAGCCAGACCAAGAAGAACTCAAGAAAACCCTCACCTCACTCCAGTGCAAGGTAACGCAGGAAGACGGAACCGAGCCTGCCTTCAAAAATGCATACTGGGATAACAAAAAAGAGGGGATTTATGTCGATATTGTTTCCGGTGAGCCGCTGTTCAGCTCAGTTGACAAATATGATTCCGGAACCGGTTGGCCGAGTTTCGTGAGACCGTTGGAACCCGAGAATATCAAGGAACGGCAGGATGACAAAGGGTTTGTCGTTCGGACAGAAGTGCGAAGCGAGCATGCCGATTCTCATTTGGGTCACGTGTTCAACGACGGCCCCCAACCGACCGGTTTGCGTTATTGCGTCAACTCTGCCGCATTACGTTTTATTCCAAAGGATGACCTGGAAAAGGAAGGGTACGCGGAGTACAAAAAGCTTTTTCAAAAGTAAAACTACCTGATACGTTAAAAAGGCTGCTCATTCATCTGAAGAGAGTTTTTTTATTTATAATTGTTTCAACTTTAATTTTCGGGCCATAAAAGTATCTTCAACAACTCGTCATAATCGCTTGACGCTGGGCATTCCCCTGCATATAATCATTTATTCTTTCAGGGCGGTTTTATCTTAAGGATTGAGCAGATTCTTCGCCGGTTGGCAGGAGGATCTTTGATTATATTCTAGAAAAGATTTTGTGGTAGATTTGCGGAGAGGTATCTGAGCCGGAATCCCGTTTTGGCAAGATGCAGGTCCTGAGGAGGGAAGCGACGAAGGATCTTAATAAAGATCCCTCGCCAGGCAGCTCGGGATCCTGGATCATGCTCTATAAAAGATTTTGCGGTAGATCTGCGGAGAGGTGTCTGAGTGGTTGAAGGTGACGGCCTCGAAAGTCGTTGTGGGCGCAAGTCCACCGAGGGTTCGAATCCCTCCCTCTCCGCCAGTTTATTGCTGGGCATTGGCCCAGGAATAAACTGGTGATGTGTGTGGCCGAACCTATGCGGAGCATGGGGTTCGCGACCGGAGGGAGTCCCTTTAGGGAAATCGTTCCTCTCCGCCAGTTTTATATTAGGGACAGACATTAATATTTTGTCCCTAATATTGAAGAAATATGAAAAAAGTCCTTATCATTACAATCCTATTAACCGTTTGCGTCCCCGCTTTCGCCCAAACCTATACAGTCGAACGTGTCATTGACGGAAACACTCTTAAGCTGACCAGCGGTGAAGAGATCGCGTTAATAGGGATCGAAGCACCGACGATCATTTTTAAGGATAGAGATTTAAGAACATATGTTCCTAATGAAACAGAGATCCGTCAATCAAAAATATGGGGTACTCATTTTGTTAAGTTGCCTATGATGGGGCAGGAGGCGACGGAGTTCGTTAGAGGATTGCTTGAGGGAAGGAATGTTAAGAGTGTCATTTTAGAGTATGACGTTGATAAGAAAGACCGCTATAGAAGAGCATTAGCGTATTCATATTTTATGACATGCCCTAAAGGTGCATTGTGTAAGCCGTCTCCTGATTATTTTTATGAGGTGGAGAGGGAAGATGGTTCGTATTTGTTCCTCAATGCTACAATCATAAGGGCAGGCTATGCCT
>JBBRHV010000016.1:0-43302 GCA_038222225.1 Candidatus Omnitrophota bacterium | reverse complement strand
GATCGGCATTGAAATGGAAGCGGATAAGCCCGGTTGGTACGATGCTTTAAATGGTTTGCCGGGTCTTTTGGGATCATCGACATCGGAAATGTTTGAGTTGCGGCGTTGTGCGGAATTTGTAGTGGACGCGTTTAACACGTTGAAATTGGATGATCATTATGAATTGAGTATTTTTGATGAGCTGGGAGAATTCATCAAAAGGCTCAGTGATATTTTAGATAAAGAACAAGAGCCGCTTGCGTATTGGCATGCCGCCAATGAAGCCAAAGAGCATTATCGATTGAGTGTTCGTAAAGGCATCCGTGGGGATGAAGAGGGGATCTCGATCGGTAGTCTTCGAATATTTTTGCGGCGGGTTATTGAGCGTACGTTTTCGGCGGAAAAGAGAGCTAAGGGAAAGAGCGGTCTGGTTCCGACCTATTATACGTTTGAGGTGACCGACTATGACCGGCTTCCGCAGTCTCATGATGGCAGGCAGAGCGTCATGCCGAAAATATTTAAAAAGCATGTGCTGCCGTTTTTTCTCGAGGGCATTATGCACATGATGAGAGTGACCCGCGACCCCAAACAGGCTAGGAAAATTTATGACGCTGTCCGGGGGAGCGACCTTTTTGATCAGAAGCTAAAAATGTATAAGGTTAATGCGGATCTTTCCTCGGAAAATGAGGACATCGGGCGCGCGCGTGTCTTTCCTCGGGGATGGCTTGAGAATGAATCGATCTGGCTTCATATGGAATATAAGTATGCACTGGAGCTTTTACGGGCAGGTTTGTATCAGGAGTTTTTTGAGACCGTGGATGATGTGCTGATCCCGTTTTTGAAACCTGAGGTGTACGGCCGCAGTACGCTGGAAAGCTCTTCATTTATCGTCAGCAGCGCCCATGAAGACGCATCGCTGCACGGGCAGGGATTCGTTGCTCGCCTCTCGGGAAACACCGCGGAATTTTTACATATGTGGCTGTGGATGAATATCGGGCAGAATCCGTTTGTATTGAATCATCAGAATCAGTTATGCGTTCAATTTGATCCAACATTACCGCAGTCATTTTTTCTTGCAAAGCCCAGAGTCTTTGGGCGCATGAATAAGGCGGGACAATGGGAAGAGGTCAAGCTGCCGGCGCATACGTACGCATTTCATTTTTTAGCTTCAACATTGGTGGTTTATCATAATCCGCAGCGCAAAGAGCTCCTTCCGGACGCGGATTATCAAATTGAACGCATTGTCCTGACCTTCAAAAAGGACGAAGAACTTCTTTTTACGGATGGTTTTGTCCCGGCTCCTTATGCCGAACGTATCCGTAAAGGCGAGGCTGACCGTATGGATGTGCATTTTGCTTAAATGCGCCTTTTTGTGGTGATGCTGTTCAAGGGTTTAGTGTGCCTGTCTTGACACGGACGTGTCATCGTTTTAAAATATATATTCAAAATAACTTCCTGGACGTTTTGTATATCATATTGGGTTTATCATTCAAGGAGGGCATCATGTCTGAACAAGGAATTATGGCAATCAATGAAAAAGTGAAGAAAGAGAGCGCTTTTGTTGAGGGGATTTTGCTTGAAGCGCAAAAAGTGATCGTTGGCCAGCGTTATATGCTGGAGCGCATTCTGGTGGGGCTTTTGGCGAACGGACATATTTTGATTGAAGGTGTCCCGGGACTCGCCAAAACCACCGCCGTTAAGGCCATTGCGTCGGCAGTGCAAACGCGTTTTCAAAGGCTGCAGTTTACTCCGGATATGCTTCCGGCGGATTTGACCGGCACGCTCATTTATGATCAGAAGACGAGCAGTTTTACAATTAAGAGAGGTCCCATTTTTGCCAATATTATTCTGGCAGATGAGATCAACCGCGCTCCGGCAAAGGTGCAAAGCGCTCTTTTGGAAGCGATGCAGGAAAGACAGGTGACGATCGGAGAGGAGACATTAAAACTCCCGGAACCCTTTTTGGTTTTGGCGACCCAAAATCCGATTGAGCAGGAGGGGACGTATCCTTTGCCGGAAGCGCAAGTCGATCGTTTTATGCTGAAGATCCGTGTGTCCTATCCGAGCAAGGCCGAAGAGCTGCAGATTCTCAAGCGGATGGGTTTTACTGATAAGCAGATCAAGACGCAGAGCGTTGTTTCGCCGGATGATCTGCTGCGGGCGCGTCAGGTTGTTGATGAAATTTATATGGATGAAAAAATTGAGCAGTATATCGTTGATCTGGTTGAGGCGACCCGCAATCCTCAAGAATACAAGCTGGATGATTTAACGCCCTTGATTCAATATGGAGCGTCGCCCCGGGCAACGATCCATTTGGCGGTGGCCTCTAAAGCCTATGCGTTTTTGCAGGGGCGGGGATATGTGACGCCGCAGGATGTCAAATCCATCGGAATGGATGTTCTGCGTCACCGGGTTATTCCAAGTTATGAAGCGGAGGCCGAGGAGATGACCTCCGAGGATCTGATTCAGAGGATTTTTAATGAAGTGGAAGTCCCTTAAGGCAAGCTGGCGGGAAAGCGATGCAGACCAAAGACCTTCTAAAAAAAATACGGCGTATTGAAATTACCACCAACCGTCTGGTGACGGATGTGTTTGCCGGGCAATATCACAGTGTCTTTAAGGGGCGGGGGATGGAGTTTGATGAGGTACGGGAATATCATTTCGGTGATGATATCCGCACGATTGACTGGAACGTCACGGCCCGTACCGGAAAGCCGCACATTAAGAAATATGTTGAAGAGCGGGAACTGACGGTGATGCTGCTTGTTGACGCATCGATGTCCTGCAGTTTTGGGACACGGAAAATGCTCAAGAGGCAGTTAGCGGCGGAGATCGCGGCGCTGCTGGCATTCTCGGCGATCCGCAATAAGGACAAGGTCGGGCTTATTTTTTTTACGGACAAGGTTGAAAAATTTATTCCGCCGCGTAAGGGACGGCAGAATGTTCTGCGTCTTGTTCGCGAAATCTTGGCGTTCACTCCGCAGGGAATTTCCACGGATATTTCGGCAGCGGTTGAATATCTTAATCGTGTCACAACACGCAAAACAGTTTCTTTTCTGATTTCCGATTTTTTAGAGCCGGACACGGCCGGCACGGAGTTCTCGTTTAAAAAGGCGTTGACGATTGCCGGACAGCGGCATGATTTGGTCGCGTTTGCTTTATCCGATCCGGCAGAGCGGGCGTTGTCGGTGCCGGGGGTGCTTATGCTGGAGGACGCCGAGACCGGGCAGATTATTCCATATGACAGTGCCAACCGCAAATTGCAGGACGCCATGCGCAGACAATCGTTGGGCCGGAATCAGCGTCTTGCGCGTTTTTTTCATTCGATCGGATTGGGCTTTGTGGACCTTCAGACAGATGGGGCGTATGTTGATGAAATTATAAAATTTTTCTTGAATCGGAGAAAACGCAGGTGACGGATGATGTTTGAAGAGCCGCTTATTTTGAAAAGGAATGTGTTTTTCTGGGGCCTGATTTTTTATTTTATTTTGGCCGGGGCCGGTTTTGCGCAAGAGACGGAGGATATCCATGATATCCGGCCGCCGGTGCACATGCCGCTTTCTTTTCTGCCCTGGGTGGTGGCCCTGGGGATTTTGATCTTGATGGCGGCGATGATATTTTTTGTGCGCTTGTTTTTAAAGCGGCGTCAAAAGGCGGTCAGCTCCCCAACGCTTTCCATTTGGCAGGTGGCGCGCAACCGCTTGGATCAATTGCAGGCAAAGAATTATCCGGCGAAGGGATTGATCAAGGAGTATTACAGTGAGTTGTCGGATATTTTACGGAAATATATCGAAGCCTGTTTTGCGCTGAATGCGCCGGATATGACCACGGAAGAATTTCTGGAATCCTTGAAGATTTCTTCGGCCTTACGAGACGGCGACAAACTCAAGTTAACCCGTTTTTTAACAGGATGCGATCTTGTTAAGTTTGCGAAATACCGTGCAACCGGCAATGAAATGGCGGAAAGCCTTGCGCTTGTCCGGGAATTTGTTGCCTCAACGCAACCGGCGGATGGATCATGATCGTTTTTAAGACGCCCTTATTTTTGTTGGCTGTGGTTCTCGTTCCGCTGGTCGTCGGGTGGTGGCTTCACCGTTTGAAAGATCCGACACTGCGTTTTTCATCCGTTACTCTTTTGCCGAAGGAGCGATTCAAATGGGGTCGAACGCGATGGATAAACATTCCCCGATATTTGCGTTTGGCGGCTTTGATGATGCTGTGTCTTGCGTTGGCCGGCCCGCGTTCTGTGTCCGAACATCTTCAATATAAAACAGAAGGCATTGACATTGTTTTGGTTTTAGATATTTCCGGCAGCATGGCGGCTGAGGATTTTGTCTTAGAGGGAAATAGAGTGAACCGTTTGGAGGTTGTGAAGCGCGTGGTGGGGGAGTTTGTTGGGGCGCGTGTCAACGACCGTATCGGACTCGTTGCCTTTTCCCGGGAAGCTTTTACGGTGAGCCCGTTGACCACGGATCAGCAGTGGCTGCGCGAGAATTTGCAACGGCTGCGCTTAGGTTTGATTGAGGACGGAACCGCGATTGGATCAGGAGTGAGTTCCGCTTTGCTGCGTTTGCGGGATAGTCAGGCGAAAAGCAAAGTCATTGTTCTTTTGACCGATGGAATGAATAATGCCGGAGCGATCGATCCGTTGCAGGCGGCGGAGGCGGCACACGGACTGAATGTAAAAATCTATACGATCGGCGCCGGGAGCCGAGGGCTGGTGCCGTTTCCGATGCAGGATATGTGGGGGCGCAAGGTTTATCAGAAGGTTCAAATTGATCTTGATGAGGGGCTACTTAAAAAAATGGCGGAGTTGAGCGGGGGCAGATATTTTCGCGCAACAGATACGGATTCTTTGAGGAAGATCTATCAGGAGATCGATCAGCTCGAAAAAGTTGAGATCGAGCAGTATGGGTATAAGGAGTATAAGGAGTTTTTTAGCTATTGTGTTTGGTTGGCGCTGGGCCTGATTGCTTTGGAGATTGTTCTGGGGAACACGATTTTACAAAAGTTTCCCTAACGAGTGGAGGAATGTTTTATGCGGGAATGGAGCAAGGCGATTATTTTTGTTTTCTTATTTGGTTCCTATTCTTTTTTTATTGTTCGGGATTGGGGCAATATTCAAGATTGGAAAATACTTACGATGCCATTTCTTTTACTGATCATTTATGAGATGTTTTTTGTAAGTGAGGATGAGCAGCAAAGGGGGTTTTTAAAGAAGTGGACAATTTTAGCACTTGTGAGCGCTCTCATGATATTGATTGGAATGATTTTGTGAGAAACAGGGGTAAGCATGCGATTTGAATGTCCTGATATTTTATATTTGCTATGGGTTTTGATTCCGCTGGGAATGATCCTGCATTGGCTTACGCGCAGGCGCTGGAATATGCTTACGCGTTTTGCCGGCGAAGGCCTGTTAAAAGAGATTGCCGGCACCTTGAATTTGAAACGGAGGATTTTGGGAAACTGGATTTTTGTTATCGCGATGGCCTGTGTTGTAATCGCTTTAGCGCGTCCGCAATGGGGATTTCGTTTGCAGGAAGTGAAACGCCAGGGAGTGGATATTCTGCTGGCGGTCGACACTTCTAAGAGTATGCTGACCCAGGATGTTAAGCCAAATCGGTTTGAGCGCACAAAATTAGCGGTTCGGGATTTAGTGAAAAGGCTCAAGGGAGATCGTGTCGGGTTGATCGCATTTGCCGGCGACGCGTTTGCAGCCTGCCCTTTGACGAACGATTACGCGGGTTTTCTTTTAACGTTGGAGGACGTGAACATTTCAACAATTCCCCGGGGCGGAACAAACCTGTCTTCCGCCATTAGGGAAGCGGTTGATTTATACAAGGATTCTAAAGTCAAAGATAAGGCCGTGGTCATTTTAACGGACGGGGAAGATTTGGAAGGTGATTCTTTGGCGGAGGCGGCGAAGGCCAAAGAGGCGGGCATTAAAATTTATACGGTCGGCATTGGAACGCAGGACGGTGAGCTGATTCAGATCGAAGACGCTTCGGGTAAGAAGGTTTTTTTAAAGGATCAGCAGAACAATTTTGTGAAATCGCGCTTGAATGAAGCCTTGCTTGAAAAGATGGCGCTTTCGACCGGCGGCCTTTATGTGCGCGCAAGCGGTGCGGAGTTTGGATTGGGATTGATTTATGATCAGGCGCTGTCCCATTTTGAAGAGCAGGAATTTAAATCCCAAATGAAAAAGATGTATTTTGAGCGGTTTCAATGGCCGTTAGCGGCCGGGATTCTTTTTTTGATTTTAGAAACATGTCTGATCACCAGGCGTAAAGGAATTCTGTCATGAGGCGCGTGAGTCGCGGTTTGATTGCATTCGGGATCTGGATTCTGCTGAGTAGTTCTTCGGTTCATGCGGGTGTTGCAGGGACGGTGAACCGGGGAACGCGGTTTTATGAATCCGGAAAGTATGATAAGGCCATTGAAAAATATAACGCGGCCTTACAAAGGCAGCCGGAATCTGATATTATTAATTTCAATGTGGGGGGCGCGCTGTACAAGAGCGGTCAGTATAAGGACGCGGCTGATCATTTTCAGAAGGCGTTGCTCTCGGACGATCAGGGCCTGAAACAGAAAGCACACTACAATGCTGGAAACGCCCTTTTTCGTCAGGGACAAACTTTAAGTTTGAAAGATCCTCAAGCCGCGGTGCCGTTATTAAAGATGTCGTTAACTCAATATGAACAGGCATTAACGATTGATCAAGCGGACCCAGAGGCGAAATTTAATTATGCGGTTGTTAAAAAATTTTTAGAAGAGCTTCAGAAACAGATTCAGCAACAAAAGCAGCAGCAGAGTCAGCAAAAAGATCAACAGCAGCAGGATCAGCAACAAGGTCAGCAGCAGGATCAACAGCAGGATCAGCAGCAGAAAGACCAGCAGCAAGATCAGCAGCAGAAGGAGCAGGCCGCCCAAGATCAGTCAGAGGGGCAGAACGATTCGCAGAATGCGGCGTCTTCAGATCCGCAGCAATTAGAGAGTGGCAGCTCTTCCGAGGAAAAAGAAAGCCGGCCCTCTGCGGTATCGGCCGCTAAAGCTCAGCGGTTTCTTGATGAATATGAACAAAGTCAAGAGGCGAAGCAGCTCATGAATTTGAAAGGGTCGTTTTCTGACCGGCCGGTTTTAAAAGATTGGTGAGCGTGAGAAGAGAGATTTTATAAAATGAAAAAAAATGTGTTTAGCCGCCTTAATCGTGTTCTCATGGCAGTTTTTCTTGTGTTCTGCTGTGTGTCTTTTGCGTGGGCTGAAGAGATCGCCTTTCGAGTCGACGTTGACCGAACGACGGTGGAGTTGGGCTCTTATGCGCGCCTGACGTTAACGGTCACCGGTGTTGAGGGTCTGCCGCAACCGATTGAGCTGCCGGAGGTCGATGGGTTTGAAAGCCGTTTGATCGGTCCGCAGACAAAAGTTTCTATTGTGAATGGTCAATATTCCAGTTCCTATGCGCTAGTCTATTATCTTTATCCGACAAAGACCGGGCAGTTTGAGATTCCGGCGATGGCTTTGAAAATTAAGGATCAGACGGTTCAGAGCAATCCTATTACGCTTCAGGTGGTGTCCTCCTCGGTGGCGCCCTCCGCTGGAGAGGGAACCGCTGGCGGGGCTGCGGCTTCTTCGGGGGATAGCGCTCAGCAGAAAACGCTTCAGCAGAGCTTGTCAGAGCGGTTGTTTGTGATTATGGGAACGACTAAAACCGAGGTTTATGTGAATGAACGATTGCCGGTGACGGTGAAATTGTTTGTTAATAATCTGGATATCCGCAATGTCAGTTATCCTCAGATTGACGCATCAGAATTTGTTTTGGAAGATTTCGAACAGCCCCTGCAGTATGAACAAGTCATAAACGGTATTCGTTACCAGGTGGTGGAATTTAAAACATTCGGTTATGCTATGCAATCCGGAAATTTTGAATTGGGCCCAGTCCGAGAATCTTGTCAGTTGGCGATGAAGGATCCGAATCAGCAAAAGCGGTCCGGCGCATTTTTTGGCGATGATCTTTTCGGCGATCTTTTTGACCGTAATTATGTGATGCGTCCTGTGACGCTGGAATCCGAGTTTCTGAACATCAAAGTGAAGCCGCTCCCTGACGATGGAAAACCGGTGTCCTTTTCAGGCGCGGTCGGTAAATTCGCCTTAGAGATGACGGTTTCTCCGGTTCAAGTGAAGGTGGGTGATCCAGTCACGGTACGTATGACGCTGGCTGGAAACGGAAATATGCGGACCGCCGATCTTCCAGCGCTCAAGGAGAATAGTGAGTTCAAGGTGTATGAACCTCAAATTGCGCTTCATGGAAATGTTAAGACATCAGAGCAGGTTGTTATTCCAAGGCATGATAAAGTTGAACAGGTTCCGTCGGTTTCGTTCTGGAGCTTCAACCCGGAAAAGGAAAGCTATGAACAGGAGACCGTCGGGCCGTTTGCATTAGAGGTCAAGCCGCTGGAAAAAGGAGAGCAGTCGCAGATTGTCGGACTGAACCGCGCAGGCGGTTTTTCCGGAGGAGAACAGGACAAGCTGGGGAAGGATATTGGTTTTATTAAAGATCGCCTTGGCCCTTTTTACAGATTCTCCTATCGGTCTTGGCGTTCGTTTTCTTTTTTAAGTATTCTCATCTTTGTTGTTGTTGGGTGGGTCTCCGGATGCTTATGGCATCAATTTCATGCAAAGCTTAAAACAGATGAGCGTTTTGCCAGGCGGTTGAGAGCGCCGCATTATGCGCGGCACGGCCTATTAACCGCCAAGCAATTTCTCCAGCAAAAGGACACGAAACAGTTTTATGATACGGTTTATAAAACTATACAGCAATATTTCAGTCATAAACTGCACATGTCTCCCGGTGACATTTCAGCTGCGAGCATTCAAGATTATCTTCAAGGGGCGCGCATTGATGCTGAAGTTATGAATGCGCTAAAGCGGCTGTTGTCTGATTGTGATGCGATTCGTTATGCGTCCGCTCATTTTGATAATAACCGTATGATTCAGGCATTTCAGGACCTGCAATACACGATTGATCAGGTCGAGCGCAAATGCCGGTAAGATGGGTCAAGGATATATGAAAAAAATAATTCTTATCGCTTTAATGTTTTGTTTTATGAGAGGCATTCCTGCTTTTGCCGTGGATGGGCCGGAGGCATTGTTCGCGGAAGCGAATAGGGCTTATCAGGAGCAGCGTTATCAGGAAGCGATTGAGGCATATGAAAATATTTTAAAATCCGGTTTTGAAAGCGGAGCCGTTTATTATAATCTTGGCAATGCGTATTTTAAGAGGAGAGAATTGGGCAAGACGCTTCTCAATTATGAGCGGGCCTTGGAGTTTATCCCGCGCGATGCGGATCTCCGGGCGAATTATGATTTTGCCCGATCCATGGCGCGCGATGTCAACGGGAACGGCCGGGAAGATTTTTTTTTAGCGCGTTTCGCAGAACAGGCGGGGTTGTTATTTACGCGCAATGAATATGCCTGGGCAGGGTTGTTTTTTCTGGGGGTGTTGGCGGCGCTGCATTTGATGAGTATTTTTTTAGAGTGGTCGAAGCGTTCAAGACAAATACTGGCAGGAGTTGGAGTTTTTATATTGATGTGTTATGGATATTTGGGCGGGATGCATTATCAATTTTTTATTCATCGGGCAATCTTGTTGGGAGACGCGTCGGCCCTCTTTGAACCGCGGGAAGGGGCAACAACGCATTTTCAGGTCTATGAGGGCAATGCGGTTCAGCTTTTGAAAAGGCAGGATCAATGGAGCAAGGTTACGCGTTTCGATGGGAAAGAGGGCTGGGTGCCTTTCGACTGTTTGGAACGGGTACACTTTAATCGTAAGATCATTATTAAGAAGTAATCTGCGAAAGGGGTTGTGGATGAGAATCATCTCGGTGCTTTTGGTGGCTTTTGGTGTGTGCTGTTTTTTATCGCCTTCTGTTTCTGCTCAGGAAACCGCCATTGAATTCTGTCAAAGGGTCTTTCAGGAAACTGGAGACTGTCCAGAACATAGCTGTGAGGTCCCGAAATGCGAAGGTGAAGGCTGCCTGCAGAAAAGCTGCGGGCCTAGGTCATGCGCGAGTTTTTCTGCGTCAGAATGCGTGAATGAGTTTTGTGAAGTTTTGACAGACTGCGGCGGGAAACAGGTTTGCGGAGATAAACATTATGATCCTCCTGAATGCGGGAAATTGGCTTATGACGGACAGAATGTGTCATGCTGCGAGGGCTTTGTCCGCCGGTGCGGGATTGAATTTTTTGACCACACCTGCGACATGCTTGGTGAGAATTCGGTGTATAGTCTTCCGATTTGTATCCCTTGCGGGGATGGGGTCTGCGCAAATTTTGAGAATCGCTGTAATTGCCCGGAGGACTGTCATCCTAAAGGAGAGTCTTACTTTGGGCGAAAATTTGAAAAAGAGAGTGAAGCCAAGAATAATTTTGAGATCAAACCGTCAGTCAAGTGAGGGTTTGGTCAGACACTTTTTGATTTTTTCCAGAAGATCGTCAAGCCGAATCGGCTTTGTGATAAAATCGGAAACTCCGACCTTGCGGAATCCTTGCTCCATTTGGGCATTGGCGGTCATGACGATGATCGGCAGGTTTCGTGTTTCAGGATTTTCTCGAAGATAGCCCAATAAATCCACGCCATCCATATCCGGCATATATACATCGGTCAGGATTAGATCCGGTTTTTGGAGGTCCATTTTGAGTTGGGCATCTTTTCCGTTATGGGCTTCCAGCACGCTATAGCCGGCTTTGGAGAGACCTACACGGATTAAGGTTAGTGTTGCCGGATCATCTTCTACGATAAGTATGCGGGCCATCAAGGGTTCCTTTCTGAAAGAGAATAATATCCTTATTTTCTTTAAATTTTTTTAGAATGCAAGAAAAAAAAATAAACTCAAGCGATTGCCGCCAATACAATTTCGGCAGCGCGTCGGCTGGCTCCTGGCTGGCCCAAAGATTGCCGGGTCTTCTGAAGTTTCAGTTTGATGTCCTGGAATTTTTTCGGATCCTGATAAATCTCCAAGAGTTTTTCAGCAATGATTGCCGGCTTGACTTCGAACTGAAGACACTCCGGGGCAACAATTTCACCGGCCACAATATTTGCCAGGCCGAAATGTTTGATCTTAACGATCAGGCGGCCTAAGATATAGGTCAAGAGCGCTGTTTTATAGATAATGATCATGGGCTTTTCAAGCAAAGCAGTTTCGAGCGTGGCGGTTCCGGAGGTCACGATGCACATATCGCACGCGTTTACCGCATTGTGAAAATCCCCGTAAACGATACGCAAAGAAATGGGAGAGTCTTTTGTGTAGGAATCGATCATCTCGGTCCTAATATTAGGCGCCTGGGTCAGGATGAACTGTGCGCCGGGAATTTTTTGAGTGATGATTTCTGCTGTTTTAATCATGGGAGGAAGGAGCGTTTCGATTTCTCGAGCACGGGAACCGGGAATCAGCCCAAACACGGGAGCGGCCGGATTAAGTCCTATGCGCGATAGAAAGTGTTTTTTTGGAACGGAAGCATGAACTTCATCAACAAGGGGATGCCCTACAAACTCTACATGAACACCGCGGTCTTCATAGAATTTTTTTTCAAATTTAAAAAGGACCATCATGTGATCGGTGAACCGTTCAATCAGTTTTATACGGCCCGCTTTCCAAGCCCAGATCTGGGGTGAAATATAATAAACGACTTTGACTCCCATTTTTTTAAGCTCTTTTGCCAGTCGCAAATTGAATCCCGGATAGTCTACAAGCAGGACAACGCTGGGTTTGCGGATACGGACATTCTCCAAGAATTCATAGAAGATTTTGCGGAATTGCGGGTAGTGTTTTATGACCTCCACAAAGCCAAAGACTGCCAGTTCTGTGAAATCGGAGTCCAGCTTAACTCCGCAGGCTGCCAAATGCTGGCCTCCCAGCCCGGAAAAAGTGATGGATGGCTCAAGCTGCTGAATTTCGTGTACTAAACGGGCCGCATGGGCGTCTCCGGATGTTTCGCCGGCAACGATCATAATATGCTTAGGAGAGGAGGTGGTCATTGTTTTTCCGTTTTAAAATAAAGTTAATGCAGAAATGGAGGATTTCCGTTGGAGTTTAAGGATTTGCCTTAAGTTTTTCGATGACGAGTGTTCGATGCTGATAGCGCCTTTTAAAGTAGCAATATATTAATATAGAATTATAAGGAAAATTTATATGAAATACTTTTGCTAGAATAACAAAGAACTCGACAAAAGTCAATTGCTGTGCTAATATTTTCCCTTCATCAAATAAATATAAGATGTTGATTTCGATATGTTTATGTCTTATTAAATGAGTGCAAAGAAGGGAATTATGAAGGGATATCTTCAGCTTTTAAGTTTTTTAAAGGAGCACAAGAAGCTTTTTTTTATATCTGTTGTGGCCATGTTTTTTTCGAGCATTTTTGAGGGGTTTCAGCTCTCCTTTTTGATTCCGATCACGGATCGAATTTTCAATAACCGACCGATTGTTCTTCCCAACAATATTCCGGCGCCGTTAATGCGGGTTGTGGACTACCTCAACGGGATTTCGCCGGAAACATTGTTCTGGACTCTGCCGTTGGTGGCCCTTATTTTAATTATTATTAAGCATATTTTTACGTTTTTGTATGGATATTTGATGAGCGATGTGGCGCAGCGTGTTCTGCGCGATGTTCGGATGAAGTTATACGCAAAAATTCAAAGCCTCTCTTTGGATTATTTCAGTAAAAAGCGAACAGGGGAGCTGATCTCGCGCATCACAAATGATGTGTCCCTGATTGAAAATGCGGTTTCGTATGCTGTTACGGACTTGTTCACACAGGTGTTTTTGATGATCACCTATATTACGATTGCGATGACAATCCATTTTCAGGCAGCCGTGGCCACGTTGTGTATTTTGGTTTTTATTGTATGGCCTGTTGGAAAGATCGGGCGCAAGGTCAAAAAACTTGCGTTGAAGGAACAGGAAAAAATAGCGGATATCAATTCAACGCTGTTGGAGACCATTTCCGGGATTAAAGTGATCAAAGCCTTTTGCACGGAGGATTGGGAGGTTCAGCGTTTTTATGCGCAGAATTATCAATATTATAAATTAAAAATGAAAACGATCAAGCGCATGAAATTGCTGGCTCCGGTGACAGAAATTTTCGGAGTGTTTTGCGGGATTTTGATCATTTTTTGGTTAGGCCGGCAGGTCATGGCCGGAGAACTTTCTTTTGGTGTCTTTGCGGTATTTCTGGCCTCCGCGCTGTCGATTGTTCGTCCTATAAAAAAATTAGGGAATGTGAATGCCATTGTGCAGCAGGCCTTATCGGCCAATGAGCGCATTTATGCGGTGTTGAATGAGCAGCCGACAATTGCAGAGAAGGAAGGGGCAGTGAATGTCCCGGTTATTCAGGATTGCATTGAGATTCAAGGTGTTGATTTTCGTTATGATGACGAGTGCCCGCTGGTATTGAAGGATGTTAATCTGACGATCAAGAGGGGCGAACTCGTGGCGATCGTAGGGCCCACCGGTTCCGGAAAGACCACGCTGGCCAATCTGCTGCCGCGGTTTTATGATCCGACCAACGGGAAGATTTTTTTGGATGGGATAGACTTGAAGGATGTGGCCTTCAAATCGTTACGTCAGCAGGTCGGGATTGTGGCGCAGGAGACGTTCTTGTTTAATGATACTGTTCGTGCGAATATCAATTATGGCGGCAATCATTCTCAACCGGAGATCGAAGACGCAGCCCGTCGCGCTTATGCCCATCAGTTTATTATTCAGTTGCCGCAGGGATATGATACAGTCATTGGTGAGCGGGGCTTTCGGCTTTCCGGCGGCGAGAAACAACGCATGTCCATCGCGAGAGCCGTTTTGAAGAATCCGGCTATTTTAATCATGGATGAGGCTACCAGCGCGCTGGATTCTGAGTCTGAGAAGTACGTCAAAGAGGCCCTGGATGATCTGATGAAAGGCCGCACTGTTGTGGCGATCGCCCACCGGCTGTCCACCATCATTCAGGCTGACCGGATTGTGGTTCTTCAGGATGGAAAAATCGTTGAGGTAGGCAGGCATGAAGAGCTTTTAGCCCATGGGGGGCTTTATGAACGATTATACCGTACCCAATTTGAAATTGAAGAATGATGCGGGGCAGGTATTTTTTAGTTGTATTTTGAAAAATTTTTGTTAAAATAAATCACTTTTACGCCGGTCTGGGTTGTGCAAAGTGAACAACCGTTCTGGCAGGGCAATGGGCCCAACCTCATCTTTTCCTAAGATGAGGAATTTAAAACACTGCTTATTTCACTTGGCTGATTCATTGAAGAGGTTTGGCCTATAAGCAGAATATCAAGGAGAACATATGCCGTCAGAAGTCTTGAAACAGTTGCTCGAATGCGGAGTGCATTTTGGGCACCAAACCCGCCGCTGGAATCCGAAAATGAAACGGTTTATTTTTGGGGAGCGCAGTGGAATTTACATTATTGATCTGGAAAAAACCGAAGAGTTTTTAAAAACTGCAAAAGAAAGCGTGCAAGCGATTGCGGCGCAGGGCAAGAAAGTTTTGTTCATCGGAACAAAAAAGCAGGCTCAAGATGTGATCGAATCGGAAGCCAATCGCTGTGAAATGCCGTATATTAATAATCGATGGATGGGCGGTCTGATGACGAATTTTGCCACGGTTCGAAAGTCCATTGATAAATTATTCAAGATTGAAAAGATGGAAGAAGACGGGGTGCTTGATAATTTGACCAAGAAAGAAGCCACCCGGATCCGTAAAGAAAAGAGCCGATTGACCGCTGATTTCGGCGGAATCCGCAATATGACCAGTGTTCCGTCAGCTGTTTTTATTGTGGATACTCATCGCGAAGAAATTGCCGTGAGTGAAGCGGTTCGTTTGGGTATTCCAATTTTCGGTTTGATTGACACCAATTGCGATCCGGATTTTATCGATTATCCGATTCCGGGCAACGATGATGCTTTGAAGTCGATCCGTTTGATCGCTTCGATCCTGGCGGATGGGGTCATTGAGGGAGCCAGACAGTTTGCGGAAACCGAAAGTATTCGTAACCGTAAAGAGGATAAAAAGACAGAGCCGGTGGAGAAAGCTGCGGATAAAACAGTACAGTCTGCTGAATCTGAGGATGCTGTTTCGACCGATAACGAAGTTGCTGAAGAATAGAGCATAGGACATGTTTGTTAACGAAAGGATTTGAAGATGGGGACGTCTGTTGATGCCATCAAAGAATTGCGTGAGATGACATCTTGCGGTGTTATTGAATGTAAGAAGGCCTTAGAGGAAGCTCAAGGCGATTTTGCTAAGGCAAAGAAAATCCTGCAACAACGGGGATTGGAAGTTGCCGCGAAAAAAAGCGGACGTGCCGCAAATGAAGGGCGCATTGAAGCCTATATTCATCCCGGCAATAAGATTGCCGTTCTGGTGGAGATTAATTGCGAAACAGATTTTGTTGCGCGCAATGAAGATTTCATCCAATTCGCCAAAGATGTGGCGATGCATATCGCGGCCATGAATCCTAAATATATAAAGGAAGATGATGTTCCTGCTGATTTTTGGGAGGGTGTTAAGGATCGAAAGACATTTGTGAAGGAACAATGCTTGATGAATCAGTCTTTTGTCAAAGACACAAGCAAATCCGTTCAAGATTATCTCAATGAGATTGTTGCGAAGATCGGCGAAAATATGTTTGTCGGTCGGTTTGTCCGTTATAAGGTAGGTAAAGGTGAGTAAAGCGCCGGCTTATCAGCGTATTCTTTTAAAGCTAAGCGGTGAAGCCTTAATGGGTTCACAGGACCATGGCATTGATGCTGAAATGTGTGCCAGGTTAGCACGGGAAATAAAAGAAGTCAGAGACACTGGAGTGACGATTGCGCTGGTGGTTGGAGGAGGAAATATTTTTCGCGGGCAAGTGGCCTCAAAAGCCTTTGGGTTAGACCGTTCCGTGGCTGATTATATGGGGATGCTGGCCACCGTGATTAACGGGTTGGCCTTGCAGAATGCGTTGGAGAAGGTTGGCCTTCAGACACGGGTCATGTCTGCCATTGCGATGTCGGCGGTTGCTGAACCTTATATTCGACGCCGTGCGATGCGGCATTTAGAGAAGGGCCGTATTATTATTTTTGTTGCCGGAACAGGAAATCCATATTTCACAACGGATACAGCGGCAAGTCTGCGAGCGGCAGAGATTGAAGCGGATGTTATTTTTAAGGCCACAAAAGTTGACGGGGTATATTCGGCTGATCCCATGAAAGACCCGACTGCGACACGTTATGAACGCTTGACCTTTATGGATGTTTTGAAGAAGGATTTAAAGGTGATGGATTCGACAGCCGTCAGTATGTGTATGACAAACAAGTTGCCGATCGTTGTTTTCAATCTAACAAAACCGGGAAATATTATGAAGGCTGTTTTCGGTGAACCTGTTGGAACCGTTGTTCAATAAGGGGGAACGCTATGTTAAAGGCTATGAAAAAAGAGCTTGAAGCAAAAATGCAGAAGGCGGTTGAATCGACTCAGAGGGAATTATCAGAAGTGCGGACTGGTCGGGCGCATCCGGGACTCATTGAAGGGCTGCATGTTGATTATTACGGAACGCCGACTTTATTAAAGCAGATGGCCTCCATTACAGTTCCAGAACCCCGGACAATCGTGATTCAGCCTTGGGATCCTACGGCAATTGCAGAGATTGAAAAAGCCATCGTTAATAATCCGAAACTGGGGATTACGCCGTCTAATGACGGGAAACTTTTGCGCCTTCAGATTCCTCAGCTGTCCAGTGAGCGCAGAGAAGAGCTGAAAAAAGTGGCCAAACAGATGGTGGAACAGGGTCGGGTTTCTTTACGGACGATACGGCGGGATGGCAATGATAAGATTAAGAAGCTGCAGAGCGATGGATCGGTTTCTGAGGATGACAGTTTTCGTTCGCAGGAGGAAATCCAGAAGTTGACGGATAAGTATATTAGCGACATTGAGAAAGCTTTAGAAAAAAAGATTCAAGAATTAGTTGAGATTTAAGAGATTTTATGTTTTAATAAATGCTCTTTCTGTTCTTTGACGATCAATAAAGATGGAGTAAGAGGCTTGAGACCCACTAGCTCATCCGGTAGAGCACTGCCCTTTTAAGGCAGGTGTGCCGCGTTCGAGTCGCGGGTGGGTCATTTTTAAAAGCCCGGTCCTTTTAATGGGCCGGGCTTTTCGTGAACCATGAATTTGCGAGACGTGTTCTTGGGCGGATGGCGGAATTGGTAGACGCGCTAGTCTTAGGAACTAGTGGGGAAACTCATGGAGGTTCAAGTCCTCTTCCGCCCACCATTCTTCGACAACATTCAGATTTTGCAGCACACATTTGAATGGCTTAGGATTGTACTGAGCGGAATTGAAATGATGGACCGATTATTTCAATGGAGTCGAAGTGCCATTTTCTAAAAGGCGCTTTTGGGATAAAGTGTGTATGTTATAATAATCCCCATTGGCTGCATCTTTTAATGCGGCGGTAATTCAGTTGGCTAGAATGCCACCTTGCCAAGGTGGATGTCGTGGGTTCGAATCCCATCCGCCGCTTTTATTTTTTAAAACACATTGCTTGGGCATCTTAGTTATAAGTATCTAGATGAATGAGTTGTAAGGAGGGTCTTTTTCCATGAAAATTAAAGATTTTTTGTGTGAAGGTGCCGTGACTGCGGACCTCAAATCAACAACAAAAAAAGATGTGATTCAGGAACTTGTTGATTTGCTGGTTAAAGCGGGCGCGATTGAAAAGAAGATACGATCAAAACTGATTGAAGTTCTTCTTGCGCGGGAAGCCTTAGGGTCAACAGCGATTGGTCAGGGTATTGCCATTCCTCATGGAAAATGTGAACAGGTTGTAGAGCTGACGGCAGCATTAGGTGTCAGCAAAGTTGGAGTTGATTTCGATTCTCTTGATGGAGAACCGGCACATATTTTTTTCTTGCTTGTCGCCCCGATCGATTCGGCGGGGCCTCACCTTAAAGCATTAGCACGCATCTCGCGGCTACTGAAGGATAAATACTTCCGGGACGGTCTTCAGGGCGCACAAGACGCTCAGGGGATCCTGACAGTATTGCAACAGGAACCGGAATAACCCGATAGACCGATTGCACATGTCTGGTAATTTGATCAAGTGGTTATATCCTGGAATGAGGATTAAACGTTGGCTGTTTACCTCAATTGCGGGCATTTGTGTTGTTGCTGGTGGAGCAATGGCATTAAGCTCTCCATATCCTTTTGTGAAATTTTTTGGATTAATTATTGTTTTTTGCGGAGTCTTGCTTGTTTTGATGGGAATGGGCAAGATGATTGTTTCGCTTATTACACTTTTTCTGCCTAAAGGCGAACGCGAGCTTGTGAATATTTTATACCAGCGCAGGTTTTTGGAGCGCGGCCCGAAAGTGGTATGTGTAGGCGGCGGGCATGGTCTTTCTCATTTATTATTAGGTCTTAAAGAATACACATCGAATTTAACGGCGGTTGTGACGGTGGCTGATAGCGGCGGGTCTTCTGGGCGATTGCGGGAAGAGTTCAATATTGTCGCGCCGGGTGATATCCGAAACTGCTTGGTCGCTTTGGCGGATGCTCCGGCTTTGATGGGGGATCTTTTTCAGTTCCGGTTTTCTGAGGACTCTGAACTCAAGGGACATAATTTCGGAAATTTATTTTTAACCGCGATGGTTCAGCTCACGGGTGATTTTGAGAAGGCAGTTAAAGAGTCATCGAAAGTTTTGGCCATCCGGGGAAAAGTTGTTCCTTCGACCGTGACGAATGTTCACTTGGTGGCGGAATATGAAGATGGGACGATCACCCAGGGGGAGGCGGATATTCCGAACGCGAAAAGACGCATTAAAAGGGTCTTTTTGAATCCGGAACATTCTGTGCCCACGGAAGAGGCGATTGAAGCGATTGAAGATGCGGATGTCATTATTCTTGGTCCGGGAAGTTTATATACGAGTATTATTCCGAATCTGATCGTGGATCGGATTAGTGATGCGATTGCCGCATCGGGGGCGTTTCGGATTTATGTTTGCAATGTCATGACCCAACAGGGAGAAACGGATCATTTTACGGCCAGTGATCATCTGCGGGTGCTGGCGGAACATACGAACCCGAAGATCATCAATGCCGCTTTGATCAATAATGCGATGCCTTCAGATGAGGCGCTTAAGAGGTATCGCGTTGAGGATTCTTTTCCTGTTAAGGCGGATGAAGATAAAATACGGTCGATGGGATATACGGTTTTTGGAACAGACCTTTTGGAGGTCGGTAATTATGTTCGACATGATTCCATAAAATTGACCAAAGCGTTAATAAAACTGATTGAACGTTACCGCGTTATTAAGAGGTAGTTGCTGCATGCCGCAGATCGCGAAAGAAATTTTTATCCGAAGCCCGCAGGGACTGCATGCGCGTCCGGCGGCGCTTTTTGTGCAAATTGCTTCAAAATATGACTCACAATTGATAATTACCAAAGATGGAGAGGCCATTAATGGGAAGTCGATTATGGGAATTTTAATGTTAGGGGCTCAGCAGAACAGCAGTATTCTTCTAACTGCAGATGGGGGAGACGCTGAGCAGATGATGAACGAACTGGAAGAGTTTTTAACCCGCAATGAATGAAATTATCTTAAAAGGTGTTCCGGCGGCTCCGGGGATTGCGATCGGTCCGGCTTATATTCTGGATAAGCAGGATATCCTTGTGCCTCCACGTGATATTTTAGAGAAGGAAATTCCTATCGAGATTGCCCGTTTTGATGAGGCCTTGATCAAGACCCGTGAAGAAGTTGCGGCTTTGCAGCGCAAGATCGGGGATGAAATGGGAACTCAGCATGCGCAGATCTTTGATGCGCATTTGATGGCCTTGGAAGACCGTACGTTGATCGAGGATGTCATCAAGGGGATCCGTCAGCGCAAACAATCGGCAGAGTATGTTTTTTCAACGGTTCTGAAAAAATACGCCAAAGTGTTTGCGGGGCTTAAGGATGAGTATTTGCGTGACCGGATCGCCGACATTAATGATATCGGCCGTCGGGTTCTTAAAAACCTTATTGATGAAGACAAACTGCATGAGATCGAGCGGCTGGATGAGGAGCTGATCATTATTGCGCACGATCTTTCTCCGTCAGATACCGTCAGCATGTTTAAACGGAATATTCTCGGGTTTGCAACGGATATCGGAAGCCGCACCTCGCATACCGCGATTATGGCGAAGTCGATGGGGGCTCCGGCCGTTGTCGCGTTGAAAGATGCAACACTACGTATTGCTAATCAGGATCTGCTGATTTTGGATGGACGGATGGGACTGGTCATTGTGAATCCGTCCGATCCGACATTGACCATTTACCGTCAAGAGCAGAAGCGGATTCAGTCGTTGAGCCATCGCTTTGATGACATGAGAGACCTTCCGGCTGAGACAAAGGATGGCCACCGGGTTCAGATTTTGGCAAATCTTGAGCTTCCGGAAGAGATCCCGACCGCAAAAAGTCAAGGGGCGGGAGGGATCGGTTTATATCGTACGGAGTTTTTCTATATGAACCGTAGAGATCTTCCGACAGAAGAAGAACAGTTTCAGGCTTACAGTAATGTGGCCCGCGAATTCGGTGACCGTCCTGTTACGATCCGGACCGTCGATATCGGGGGTGACAAATTCATATCCAGTGTCCAGATTCCCAGAGACATGTATCCGTTTTTAGGCTGGCGAGCGATCAAATTCTGTCTTGCTCAGCCCGAGATTTTTAAGACACAATTGCGCGCTGTTCTGCGGGCATCTGTGCTGGGGAATATCCGTTTGATGTATCCGATGGTTTCAGGTCCCAGTGAGCTGCGCCAGGCGAATGAGATACTGGATGGAGTTAAAGCGGATTTGCGCAGTCGCAATATTGTTTTTAATGAACAGATGCCGGTCGGGATTATGATTGAAGTGCCTTCGGCCGCCATGACGGCTGACATGCTTGCCAAAGAGGCGGCGTTCTTCAGTATCGGAACCAATGATCTTATTCAATATACGTTGGCTGTTGACCGTGTGAACGAACAGTTGGCGGATTTTTATGAGCCCTGCCATCCATCTGTGCTGCGTTTGATCAAGCGGACCGTTGATGCGGCGCATAGCCAGGGAATTCAAGTCGGATTGTGCGGTGAGATGTCCGGAGAACCAAATCTCGCGCTGTTATTGGTAGGACTGGGAGTGGATGAACTGAGTATGACGCCTTTAAGTATCCTGCAGATTAAACAGCTGATCCGGTCTGTCAATTTTTCGGATGCTCAGGCATTGGCCGATCAAGCCTTGAGTTTGAGTTTGGGTTCTGAGATCGAAGATTTATGTAAGTTGAGAGTGCGTGAGTTGGCGCCGCAAATTTTCCGTATTGATCCGACGAGTTCGAAAAATAATCAAGGGAATGCTTTATGAAGGTTTTAATCCTGGCGGCAGGGTATGGCACCCGTTTGTATCCCATTGTCAAAGATACGCCTAAACCGTTGCTGGAAATTCAAGGAACCCCCTTGATCAATTATCTCATCGAGAAGGTCAAAGATTTTGAAGGACTGTCTGAGATTTTAGTGGTTACCAATGATAAGTTTTTTGGTGTTTTCTGTGATTGGGCTAAGGGGTTTTCGCATCTGAAGGCGAAGATCACCGTTGTCAATGACGGCACGAAAACTCCGGACGATCGTTTGGGATCGATCGGAGACATGAACTTTGTTCTTGGCAATCAAGATGTTCGTGAAGACCTTTTTGTGCTCGGCGGGGACAACTTATTTGATTATCGCTTGGATGAGTTTGTGAGTTTTGCCCGGGCGCAGGCTCCCCATGTTTCCATCGGGCTTTATGATATTCACGACAAGAATGCGGCGACACGTTTTGGGGTGGTGGAATTGTGCCCGGACAGAGGAAAAATTCTTTCCTTCGAGGAAAAGCCGGCTCAGCCCCGTTCAACGCTGATCGCGATGTGTTCATACTACTTTCCTAAAGAATCGCTGGGTTTTCTTCAGGAGTATTTGGATGAGACGCACAAGACGGATAAGGCGGGTGATTATATTCATTGGTTGGTTGAGAAGAAAGAGGTTTATGGTTTTCAATTTGAAGGGTCATGGTATGATATCGGCAGCATTGAATCCCTGGAGGAAGCACAGCAGAAATTCAGGCCATAAAAAGAACAGCTTAAAGAAAGGATGTGGAAGTGAAAGGACAGTATTTTCTTACCTCAGAATCAGTCGGGAACGGTCATCCGGATAAAGTCTGTGATCAGATTTCCGATGCCGTTTTAGATAGCATTTTAAAAGAAGATCCCAAAGGACGGGTCGCCTGTGAAACATTTATTACCGCAGGCCTTGTGATCGTCGGAGGCGAAATTACAACCAAAACGTATGTGGATGTTCATAAATTGGTCCGCCGTGTGTTGATTGAGATCGGGTATACAGATCAGAAGTACGGCTTTGATGCCTCAACATGCGCGATCTTGAATGCGATTAACGGTCAGTCTCCTGATATTTCTCAGGGTGTTGATACCGGCGGGGCCGGGGATCAGGGGATCATGATCGGTTATGCCTGTGATGATACTCCGGAGTTGATGCCGCTGCCGTTGATGCTGGCGCATAAATTAGTGAAGCGTATCGAAGAGGTGCGTAAAAGCAAAGAGCTTGATTATTTAGGACCGGATTGTAAGAGCCAGGTCACGGTTGAGTATGATGGCGATACGCCTAAACGGATTGATGCTGTTGTGTTGGCTTGTCAGCATACAGAGAAGATTCTGGATAAGACCGGAAAGTTTATTACCAAGGCGGCACGAAAGCAGATCATTGAAACGATCGCTATGCCGGTCGTTGGTGATATGGTTGACGCTGATACAAAGTATTATGTGAATGAAACCGGGAAATTTGTTGTTGGCGGACCGCAATCTGATACCGGGGTGACGGGACGCAAGATCATTGTGGATACTTATGGCGGCGTGGTTTCTCACGGCGGCGGTGCGTTTTCCGGAAAAGATCCGACCAAAGTGGATCGCTCTGCAACGTATATGGCGCGTTATGTCGCAAAAAATATTGTTGCCGCTGGTTTGGCAAAAAAATGTTGGGTACAGCTTGGCTATGCCATTGGGTATCCGGAACCTGTTTCCGTCATGGTCGATACTTTCGGCACCGGAAATGTGAGTGAACAAAAGTTGGTCAAGCTTGTTCGCAAACATTTTGATTTAACGCCGCGCGGCATTATTAAAGAGCTGGATCTTTTAAAACCAATCTATCAAAAGACCGCGGCCTACGGGCATTTCGGCCGGAATGAATTCAGCTGGGAAAAGACCGGCAAAGCCGCAATTCTGAAAAAAGAAGCTGCCGCATCAGTTTAAAAATCAATGAGGATGATGATGAAGAATTCGGTAATTCAAAATAATGATTATAAAGTCAAAGACATGGGATTGGCGGCTTTCGGCCACAAAGAAATTGAGCTGGCAGAGAAGGAAATGCCGGGACTCATGACTTTGCAGGAAAAATATGCGGCCCAGCAGCCTTTGAAGGGTTCGCGTATTACTGGGTCGCTCCACATGACGATCCAAACCGCGGTCCTTATTAAAACGCTCAAGGCGTTAGGCGCCGATGTCCGTTGGGCCAGTTGCAACATCTTTTCGACTCAGGATCATGCAGCGGCCGCGATTGTGGATCTCGGGGTTCCTGTGTTTGCTTGGAAAGGGGAAACGCTCAAGGAATACTGGTGGTGTACGAATCAGGCGTTAACGTTCCCAAATGGACAAGGCCCAACATTGATCGTTGATGACGGGGGGGACGCCACCATGATGGTTCATCGCGGTGCTGATGCGGAAAAGAATGCCAGTATTTTGGATAAACTCGCAGACACAGAAGATGAGCAGGAACTGAATGTGGCGTTGAAGGACATTTTAAAAGAGAATTCGAAAAAGTGGCAGACGATGATCAAAGAGATCAAAGGCGTTTCGGAAGAAACAACCACCGGTGTTCATCGTTTATATCAGATGATGAAAGAGGGTTCGTTGATGTTTCCGGCGTTTAATGTGAATGATTCGGTGACCAAATCAAAGTTTGATAATCTTTACGGTTGCCGTGAATCGTTGGCAGACGGAATAAAGCGGGCTACGGATGTCATGATGGCTGGGAAAGTGGTGGTGGTCTGCGGTTATGGGGATGTGGGCAAGGGATGCGCGCATTCGATGAAAAGTTTCGGTGCGCGGGTTTTGATCACTGAAATTGACCCGATCTGCGCTCTTCAGGCTGCCATGGAAGGGTTTGAGGTGACAACCCTTGAAGACGCCTTGCTGGAAGGAAATATTTATGTGACGGCTACGGGAAACTGCGAAGTGATCACGGCTGACCAAATGTCCCGCATGAAAGATCAGGCCATTGTTTGTAACATCGGCCATTTTGATAATGAGATCCAGGTCGCTAAACTTGAGGCCTGGCCCGGGATTCGCAAGGAAAATGTTAAGCCGCAGGTGGACCAGTATTATTTTCCGGATGGGCATTCGATTGTGCTTTTAGCGGAGGGGCGTTTGGTGAATCTTGGGTGTGCCACGGGTCATCCGTCATTTGTTATGAGTAATTCGTTTACCAATCAGACCCTGGCTCAAATTGAACTTTGGACCAAGGCCTATGAGATTGGAGTTTATTGTTTACCCAAAAGGTTAGATGAGGAGGTTGCACGTCTTCATTTGGCTAAATTGGGTGTGAAATTGACCAAATTGACTCCAAAACAAGCTAAGTATATTGATGTTCCGCAAGATGGTCCTTATAAGCCGGAACATTATCGTTATTAAGTTTTAGGGTGGTTTTTCGACAAAAGGACATAGGCGAATTTAAAGCATATGTCCTTTTGTCTGTCATTAAAAAGATATTTACAGACACATATTCTATGCTAAAATAAAGTTCAATTTTGAGCCAAATTTTAATTAAAATTTAATAAAATTAAACGTTTTTTACGAAAGGAAGTACTCATGGCTAAGATCTATTACGATAATGACGCGGATTTGAATGCGTTGCAGGGTAAAGTGATCGGGGTTATTGGTTACGGGATTCAAGGCCGCGCGCAGGCGTTGAATCTGAGAGATTCGGGTTTGAAGGTTTTGGTCAGCGAAGTCAAAGACACGCCTAATTATAAGCAGGCCATGGAAGACGGGTTTAAGCCGGTTGAGGCTAAGATGGTTGCTAAGAAAGCGGATGT
This sequence comes from Candidatus Omnitrophota bacterium, assembly GCA_038222225.1. Lineage (GTDB taxonomy): Bacteria > Omnitrophota > Gorgyraeia > Zapsychrales > JANLHA01 > JAKLFA01. The sequence continues at coordinate 18,137 of JBBRHV010000016.1, read as the reverse complement.
GATCCAAATTTTAACTCAGGATCATGTTCAGGCGTCTTTATATCGAAAATCGATTCGCCGGTATTTGAAGGCTGGAAAGTCGCTTGTGTTTTCTCATGGGTTCAACATTCATTTTAAACAGATTATTCCACCGACTGACATTGATGTCTGGATGATCGCCCCCAAGGGTCCGGGGTCATTGGTGCGCCGCCAGTATGAGGAAGGCAAGGGCGTTCCGTGTTTAGTGGCTATTTTCCAGGACGCTTCCGGGCATGCACTCAAAGATGCTCTGGCTTATGCCAAAGGCATCGGTGGAGCTCGCGCGGGTGTGATTGAAACCACGTTTGAAGAGGAAACGGAAACCGATCTTTTCGGCGAACAAGCGGTGTTGTGCGGCGGGGCCAGTGAACTTGTTAAGGCGGGATTTGAGACATTGGTCGATGCCGGGTATCAGCCGGAGATCGCTTATTTCGAATGTCTTCATGAGTTGAAATTGATTGTGGATCTTTTTTATGAAGTGGGCATTCAGGGCATGCGCAAACGGGTTTCGGATACAGCCGAATACGGAGATTATTCACGCGGGCCCAGAATTATCAATGAACGCACCCGTAAAGAGATGCAGAAGATCTTAAAAGAGGTTCAATCCGGAAAATTTGCCCGTGAATGGATTCGTGAGAATCGTCGGGGACGTAAGAGTTTTGACGCGATGCGGGCTGCGGGTGAAACCCATCAGATCGAAAAGGTCGGTGAGCAGTTGCGCGGTATGATGCCGTGGATGAAGAAGTAAATATGACACATGTAAATGTGTAAAAATAGGTGTCGGTGATTTGAGGAGAACAACAATGAGTAAAGATAAAGTTTTGATCTTTGATACAACTCTGCGTGACGGTGAGCAGGCTCCTGGCGCAAGCTTGAATGAGAAAGAAAAGCTGGAGATTGCCTTTGCTTTGGAACGTTTGGGTGTGGATATCATTGAGGCGGGATTTCCGGTCAGTTCTCCCGGAGATTTTGACGCAGTTCAAAAAATCGCCAAGACAATTAAGGGGGCCACAATTTGCGGTTTGGCCCGGTCCATGAAAAAAGACATTGATGCCGTCTATGAGGCGGTAAAGGTCGCTCAAAGCGGGCGCATTCATGTTTTTTTGGCGACATCAAAGATTCATTTGACGCATAAACTGAAAAAGAATAAAGAAGAAGTCTTGGAAATGGCGGTGGATGCGGTGAAGTACGCCAAATCCAAGATGTCTGATGTTGAATTTTCACCTGAGGATGCCTCCCGAAGTGAAAGGGATTTTTTGTTTCGGATCCTGGAAGCTGTGATCAAAGCGGGGGCCAAAACTGTGAACATTCCCGATACGGTTGGTTACACCAATCCGGTTGAATACGCACAGCTGATTACCGACATTCGTAATCATGTTCCCAATATTAATAAAGCCGTGATTTCGGTTCATTGCCATGATGACTTAGGCATGGGTGTAGCCAATTCACTGGCGGCGATCAAGGCTGGGGCACGTCAGGCGGAGTGTACCATCAACGGGATCGGCGAACGGGCCGGAAATGCGGCGTTGGAAGAGATCGTGATGGCTCTGAAGACCCGCCAGGATTATTTCGGAGTGATAACCAATATCCACACAAAAGAAATTTTAAGGACGTCCCGTCTTGTTTCAAAATTGACCGGGTTTCCGGTTCCTCCAAACAAGGCGATTGTCGGGGCCAATGCCTTTGCGCATGAGTCGGGCATTCATCAGCACGGAGTTTTAAGTGAACGATCCACCTATGAGATCATGAAGCCCGAGGACGTAGGGGTATTAACCAGCGGGTTGGTTTTAGGGAAACATTCCGGGCGGCATGCGTTTCGAGCCCGTTTGAAATCGTTAGGCGTTGATTTGGCCGAGGACGATTTAACGCGTGCGTTCGATCGGTTTAAAATTGTCGCGGATAAGAAAAAAGAAGTCTTTGATGATGATTTGCTTGCGATCGTCGATGATGAGGCCAGAGTCTATGAACCGGTCTGGACGTTGGAGGATATGGTCACCACCAGCGGCGCAAAAATAACGCCGAAGGTGGAGGTCGTTTTAAAGTTGAATGATGGAACGATCACGCGCAAATCGTCTTCCGGTGACGGCCCGGTGGATGCCTGTTATAATGCGATCGACAGTATTACTTCTGTCCGTGGAAAGTTGCTGGACTATTCGATCCGTTCAGTCACGCGGGGAAAAGATGCGTTTGGTGAAGCCACGGTTAAGGTCCAATTTAAGAACAAACAGATTGTTGTCGCGCATGCCATCAGCACCGACATTGTTGTGGCTTCGGCAAAAGCGTATATCAATGCGCTCAATAAAGTTTTGAATGATCATCCTAAAAAATCTGTAGGCAGGTCCGGCATCTAAGCATGGAAAACGATCAGATCACAACATATGGCCTGATAGGATACCCTCTTGGTCATAGTTTGTCGCCGTTGATGCACAATACGGCTTTCCGCGCGCTTGATGTCGACGCCCTTTATACATTGTTCCCTTTAAAAGAAGAAGAAATCGAACCGTTTCTTCGGGATCTGAAATTGGAAAACAGCCCGATTTTTGGGCTGAATGTCACGGTTCCTTATAAAGAAACGGTTGTCCCTTTTTTGGATTCCATGTCTCCGTATGCGCAGAAGGTTATGGCGGTCAATACGATCGTGATCGATGAAGAACGCAATTTGATCGGACATAATACCGATGGGCCCGGGTTTCTCGTGCATCTGACAGAGTTGAAATGCTCCTTGCAAGAGAAACGGGTTGCCATTTTAGGGGCCGGCGGGGCCGCGCGCGCGATTGTCAGTGTCCTTTGTTTAGAGGAGAGGGGTCCGCAATCGGTGCGTCTTTATGATGTGGATCGTGAACGAGCGAAATTTTTAGTGAAGGATCTGGGACAACGGATGGATGCTTCCCGGGTTGAAGTGGCAGACAGCATTGATGATTTAAATGTTGAGATCGCAGACATTTTGATCAACGCAACCCCGATCGGGTTAAAAAAAGACGATCCGGTTTTAGTGAGCGAAGAGCTTTTTCATGAGGGGCTTTTTGTCTACGACCTGATTTATAATCCGGCGGAAACACCGCTTTTGAAAATGGCCGTTCTTCATGGATGTCAAGTTTCAAACGGGTTAGGGATGTTGTTGCATCAGGGGATTTTGGCTTTTCAACACTGGGCGGGTGCAGAGCTCTCGCCAGTGATTCGGGAACAAATGCGGTTGAGCCTACAACGTGGAGAGGTGATATGATTGATCAAGTGGCCATCGATGTGATGGTATTTGTGTTTGGCGCGATTATCGGAAGTTTTTTAAATGTCTGCATTGTCCGGATGCCGAAAGGAGAATCCATTGTTAAGCCGCGTTCGCATTGTGCGGTCTGCAAGAAGACAATTCCATGGTATGACAATATTCCGTTATTCTCCTATCTGCTTTTGGGCGGCCGATGCAGATCTTGCCGTTCTCTTTTTTCGTTCCGTTATTTTCTGGTCGAACTTTTAACCGGGCTCGCGTTCTTGGGATTTTCAAAATATTACGGGCTTACGCCGGTCACATTGTCTTATTTTTTTATGCTGTCCTGTTTTATTGTTGCGACGTTTGTGGATTTTGAACACCGCATTATTCCGGATGAAGTAAGCGTCGGCGGCATGTGCGTTGGTTTTCTGTTAAGCTGTTTTATTCCTGAACTGCATCAGCTTTCAGATCAGGCACTGGTTGTGGGACAGTTGAGCATGCGTATTATTGTTCTGGCATGTCTCGTGGTTCATTCGCTGGATTTTTTACTGCACAAACGTACGCCTGATCGGGAAGATAAGATTCTCTTTTTTTTGATCATCGGACTTCTTATTTTGCAATGGGCCGGTATGATGTTTCTGGAAAAGATTGCCCCATCGGCAAAGATCTGGCCGTATATCCGCAGCGCGGATGCGTCATTGATTGGCCTGCTTTTCGGCGGTGGGATGATCTATGCGATGGGATTGATCGGGGATGTCATTTTTCGCAAAGAATCGATGGGTGGGGGCGATGTTAAGTTGGTGGCTTTAATGGGAGCTTTTTTGGGATGGAAGGTCGCCTTCCTGACATTTTTTCTTGCTCCTTTTGCCGGTGCTATTTACGGCATTGCGGAAAAGATCCGGACTAAGGACAGCGCCATTGCCTATGGTCCCTTTTTGGTCTTGGGTTGTTTGGTCAGCATGTTTTATGGGGATCAGATTATCACATGGATTCTGGGACAGTATGGAATTTACAATCCTTCGCTGTAAAATCGTTTCGATCAGGAAACTTTGATGTTGATGTTTGACACCTCTAAGGGGCTTGTGTTACAATCGCGGCATGATGGATGAAAAAAATATTACACTCATCGGATTTATGGGGGCAGGCAAAACAGCGGTATCAGAAATTCTTGCCAAGCGCCTGAAGCGTCCTCGCGTAGCGGTTGATGAGCTGATTGTGAAGCTTGATGGACGGGAAATAAAGGAAATTTTTTCCGAAAGCGGTGAAGCGTTCTTTCGGGAGCTTGAATCGTATGTGATCGCTGAGGCGGTTAGGCAGAAATCTCTTGTCATTGATTGCGGCGGCGGCGCGGTTTTAAAAAATGAGAATGTTGAGCGTTTGAAAAGTAACGGCGTGATCGTTTATTTGAAGGCAAGCCCAGATGCGCTCTATGAGCGCGTCAAGAATCAGACCCATCGTCCCCTATTAAATGTTGAGGATCCGCGTAAACGCATTGCTGAGTTGCTGGCTGCACGCGCAGACGTTTATGAGAAAACTTCAGACCTGATTATTGATACGGACCTGAAGAGTCCTGATGGTGTTGCGCGTGAGGTGATCCGTTCTTTAGAATTTATTTAGAGATGTTTGGCTGCGGGGCTGATGAGGAGCGATAATGACAGAACGAGACGCGTTAATGTGTTTGAACGCTGTGCCGGGAGTGGGCGCAGTCACGATGGCAAAGCTTTTAGAGTTCTTTGAAAATGCACAGGGTATTTTTGAGGCCGTAAAAGAAAAGGATGCCTTAAACGGGATTCTTAAAGGGTCGGTTTTTCAGTCATTTGAACGGTTCTCAAGTGAAGGCTTCTTGAAGAGCGAATGCGGTCTATTGCAGGAACAGGGTGCTTCGGTTTTAATTCAATCTGATAAAGAATTTCCTCCTCTTTTGAAGGAGATTCCTGCGGCGCCGCAGGTGTTGTATGTCCGCGGCAGTAAAGACGCTTTAAAATCATTGTCGGTCTCGATCATTGGGGCGCGCAGATGCAGTGTGTATGGACTTTCGGTTGCAGAGGAGCTGGCGGGCCACTGCGCGGAACTTGGGATTGCGGTTGTTTCAGGTTTGGCGAGGGGCATCGATACGGCAGCGCATCGGGGAGCATTAAAGGCGGGAGGCGTGACCGTTGCGGTTTTGGGAAACGGTCTTTCCCGCGTGTATCCGCCTGAAAATGAAAGTTTGGCGAAGCAGATCGTGGAATCCAACGGGGCTGTTGTTTCGGAATTTCCTATGGAGACATCCCCTCACGCGGGAAATTTTCCGCGCCGGAATCGTATTGTCAGCGGGTTATCGCTTGGAACGGTGGTGGTGGAGGCGGCTGCACGCAGCGGGGCTTTGATCACGGTTGGCTATGCGCTGGAGCAGGGGCGGGAAGTTTTTGCAGTCCCGGGTTCGATTCATAGACGCACGAGTGAAGGTACTCATCATTTGATCAAACAGGGAGCTAAAGTTGTCTGCGGCATAGAGGATATTCTGGAGGAATTGGCGCCGCATATCAAAGGCCGCTTAGCTAAAAAAGAGGACGGCTGCGCAACGCGCGAGAAATCTCTTTCAGAAGATGAGCGAAGTGTTTTAAATTGTCTGTCGGATGAACCTGTGCATTTTGAGGAGCTGGTGTCTTTTATCAAAAAAGCGCCGGCCGATATCATGGTATCGATATCGAAGCTGGAATGCGGGCGGCTGATCCAAAGAGTGAATGGAAATTTTTTTGTTCGATCTAATAACGTGCTGAACCTCAAGTGATTGTGAAAGGTCTATGGCTAATAAACTCGTCATCGTTGAGTCTCCAACAAAAATTAAAACGATCAGTAAGATTTTAGGCAAAGGGTATAAGGTTACCTCTTCCATGGGGCATTTGATCGATCTTCCGAAATCCACGCTGGGCGTTGATGTTGATCATGATTTTGAGCCGAAAATGATCGTGGTCCGATCGAAGCAGAAGATTCTCACTCAGCTCAAGAAAGAGGCGGCCACGAAAAAAGAAATCTATTTCGCGACCGACCCTGACCGTGAAGGAGAGGCCATCGGTTGGAATTTGGCCCAGCATCTAGGCGAGGGGAAAAAACTGTATCGGGTGACCTTTCAGGAGATTACCAAGGACGCCGTCTTGCGTGCCTTTAAAAATCCGCGTGAATTTAATATCAATTTGATCAATGCCCAGATGGCCCGTCGGATTCTTGACCGCATTGTCGGTTATAAGATCAGTCCGTTGCTCTGGAAGAAGGTGGGTTCCCGCTTGAGTGCCGGCCGTGTTCAGAGTGTTGCGCTGCGCCTTGTGGTTGAACGTGAAAAGGCAATTAAGGATTTTATTCCTAATGAGTATTGGCAGATCGCGGTGGATTTGCAGAAGCAGGGAGTGGCGGATCTTTTAACAGCGCAGCTCGAGAAGGTCGGAGGAGAAAAATTTGAGTTAAAGGCCCAGGAAGAGACCAGTGCGATGGTCGAAGAAATGCGTTCTGAGTCTTATGTGATTTCCGGGATGACCGAGCGTCAGCGTCAGCGCAAGCCTTTGCCGCCTTTTATCACCAGCACGCTGCAGCAGGAGGCGTTCACAAAACTCGGGTTTAACGCGGATCGTACGATGCGCGTCGCTCAACAGCTCTATGAAGGTGTGGATGTCGGCGATGGGGATACGGTCGGTTTGATCACCTACATGCGAACCGATTCGGTCAACATTTCGCAGGAAGCGATCGGAAAAGTTCGCACATTTATTGACGAAGATTATGGCCCTGATTATCTGCCGGCAGAACCGAACAAATATCGTTCCAAGAAGTCGGCTCAGGAGGCCCATGAGGCGATCCGGCCTTCGGATATCAAGCTGAAGCCGGTGGATGTTGAGACGTTCCTTGAGCGGGATCAGTTGCGTTTATATGAATTGATTTGGCGAAGGTTTGTCAGTTCACAGATGACGCCCGCAATCTATAAGAACCGAAAAATTGAGATCACGGCAGGGCGGTTCCAATTCGGAGTGACCGGTTCAGTCATTGTTTTTGAAGGGTTTTTGCGGGCCAGCCAGGATAAAAAGGATGACGAGGCCGCCATTGATCTATCGCAATATGATAAAGGGGATGACCTTTCTCTGATTGAGGTCAAGCCGTCACAACATTTTACAAAACCTCCGCCCCGATATTCGGATGCCAGTCTCGTCAAGGCGCTGGAAGAAGACGGGATCGGGCGTCCGAGCACCTATGCGTCCATCATTCTGACGCTGGTTTATCGTAATTATGTTCTGCGGGAGAAGGGGTATTTCCGCGCGACCGATTTAGGCATTCAGGTTTGCGATTTGCTGATCGAATATTTTCAGAAAATCATGGATATCAAGTTTACGGCCGGGATGGAAGAGAACCTCGATAAGGTCGAAGATGGAGAGCTTGAATACGTTAAGCTTTTGAAGGAATTTTACGAGTCGTTTAAAGATGAGCTTGTTTTTGCCCATGAAAATATGGAACGCACGCAAACGTTTGTGGATGAACAGTGCCCGGAATGCGGGTCTCCGATGGTTGTCAAATGGGGCAGACGCGGAAAGTTTTTAAGCTGTTCAGGGTTCCCGAAGTGCAAGTTTGCGAAAGCGATCACTACCGGCGTTGCCTGCCCGCAGGATGGCTGCGATGGGGAACTTGTTCAAAGGTCTTCGCGCGGAGGACGGTTTTTTTATGGATGCACGAAGTATCCCAACTGCACCTATACGTCCAATAGTCTTCCCGATCCTAAATAATTCGTGTTATCTGTTTGGCCTTGTTTTTAGACGTGTTACAATAAGGCAGAACCGATTTGAGGAGATGCCTGTAGATGGTTATTAGCCGGTATATCGACAAATTCTTGGATTATTTAGAGATCGAGCGTAATTATTCCAAACACACCATTTTAAATTACAAGATCGATCTGAACGAATTTGTGGTCTTTATCGGGGAAAGTAAAGAGATTGGGAGTATTCAATATCTCGATTTCCGAAAGTTTTTGGCAAGTTTACGTCATCATAATTACAGGCCGCGGACGCTGGCCCGGAAATTATCTGCCTTGCGCAGTTTTTTCAAATTTCTTCATAAGGAAAGTTTGATCAAGGAAAATCCGGCTATTTTATTAATGACGCCGAAGCTGGATAAGACCTTGCCGAAATTTTTAAGTGAAAAAGATGTCCTGACGCTACTGGAGGCTCCTTCTGTCAAAGGCGTCAGCGGAAAGCGCGACCGGGCGATTCTGGAAGCGCTTTACAGCAGCGGCATGCGTGTCTCAGAGTTGGTGGGCTTGAATGTCGAGAACGTTGATACGTTGAGTAATATTGCGAAAGTTCAGGGTAAGGGCAAAAAGGAACGCATCGTTCCTTTGGGGGACCAAGCGGTCAAAGCGATCCGTGAATATCTAGATTGCCGCCTGCAGCGCAATCGGGCGTTGTTCCTGAATAAGAACGGAACGCGTTTGACGGACCGCGGTGTGCGCAATATTATAAATAAACGTATGCTGGAGGCGAGTTTGCAGCTGCATGTTTCTCCGCATATGATGAGGCATTCGTTCGCAACCCATATGCTCAATCGGGGCGCGGATTTGCGTTCCGTGCAGGAACTGCTGGGCCATAGCAATTTATCGACGACGCAGATTTATACGCATGTGACCACTGAACGGTTAAAAAAGGTTTATGAGCTGGCTCACCCTCGAGCCTAAAGGAGACAGTTTTGTCGATTGTTTATGATTTTATTTTTTTAATGTTTGGCATTTTTTATCTTCCTTACTTGATGCTTAAGCGGAAATGGCATCGGGGATTCGGGATGAGGTTCGGATTTCTGCCGAACGATCTGAAGAGGCTGCTCGCTCAGAAACCTCACATTTGGATCCATGCGGTTTCGGTGGGAGAAGTGATGGCGGTGATGGGGCTGATCCGGAAAATAAAGCAGACAGTCCCTCAGATCGGCATTGTTTTGTCGACGGTTACGCCGACCGGAAATGCATTGGCCCGTACTCAGGTGGAGGCGGATGATATTGTGATCTATGCCCCTTTGGACTTCAGTTTTGTTGTGCGCCGGTTTATTCAGGATATACGTCCGGTTCTTTATATTACCGCTGAAACCGAGATTTGGCCGAATATGTTTTCTGCGCTGGCCAAGAAAGGTGTTCCGGTCGTACAGGTCAACGGCCGGATTTCCGACAAAGGTTTTAAAGGATATTTTGCGGTGCGGTTCTTTCTAAGATCGATTCTTAAATGTGTTTGGATGTTCTGCATGCAATCTCCTTTAGATCGTGAGCGGATACTCGCTTTGGGGGTCCCCGAAGAGAAAGTTCACACGGTGGGGAACATGAAATTGGATCAGATTGAGGATGCTGAGCGGTTCGGGGTTGAAAACATTTTTAACGGCTGGAGAGGCCCGGTCTGGGTGGCAGGCAGCACGCATCCCGGCGAGGAAGACATTATTATCAGAGTGTTCAAAACATTGCGGATTTCATTTTCGGAGCTGCATTTAGTATTGGCGCCCCGTCATATTGAACGGTCGGAGGCCCTTCTTTCGTTATTTAGGCAGAATGGGTTAGCGGTTCAGCGTCTTTCTAAGCTAGTGGAAGGGGAGGCCCTTCAATCGAGTATTGTTTTGGTGGATACGATCGGGCATTTGAAAAATCTTTATCACATCGCAGATTTTGTTTTTATCGGAAAAAGCTTGTGCGGTTACGGCGGGCAAAACATGATTGAGCCGGCGGCTTTGGGAAAACCGGTGATTGTCGGCACGAATACTCAAAATTTTAAAGGGATTATGGAGATTCTTTTGCAGAAGAACGCGATTTTGCAGGTGCGCACGAAAATAGAACTCCGCAATATTGTCGACAAATTTCTACGGGATCCTGCCTTTGCCCGTAAAGTCGGTCAAAACGCTAAAGAAGCAATTCAGGCACATCAGGGTGCGACTCAGCGGACTCTGGAAAAATTATCCCCGATTTTAAAGAACCTCTGATTTCTCTTTAGCCTATTAAAACATACAAATACTAGAATTAATATATGATTGCGCTACAATAGTATCCTAAAGCTGGGGATTGAAAAATGATGCGTGATTATATGTGGGATATTATGAATGACCGGACTTCCGGGTGGGGTGGGAAGTGTTTAGGCCTTTTTTTAAAAGCGTGTGCTTATATATATATGGCGGCGGTTGTTCTGGTGTGCTGGTTGTATGGAAAGCGGGTGCTGCCTTCCTACAACCTGGGCCGGCCTACCATTTGTGTTGGCAATATCACAATGGGGGGGACTGGAAAAACGCCTGTTGTTCAATGGGTGGTTTCATATTTAAAATCGAAGGGTGTAAAGCCGGTCATTTTAACCCGGGGTTATATGGCTCAACCGAAAAGCGGCGATGCGCCTTTTTTAAGTGATGAGGCGGCTTTACTTTCAGAGTCGCTCAAGGTTCCGGTGGTTATTGATAAAAGTCGACGCCGCGGCGCAGAGCGGGCCATTAAGGATTTTGAGGTGGATGTTTTTGTGATGGATGACGGATTTCAGCATTGGCAGGCGAGAAGAGATTTGGATATTGTGGTGATCAATGCAACGAATCCGTTTGGCAACGGTGAGGTTCTTCCGCGTGGAATTTTAAGGGAGCCATTATCGGCGCTGGGGAGGGCGCACATTTTTGTTTTGAACAAAGTGGACGTGGCAAATGATCAGGGAGAGGCGGCAAGAGACGTGTTAGCCAAAAGGTTTCCTCATATTCCAATCGCGGCCGCTTCTTATGTCATAACAGGATATCAGGATCTTGAGGGACACGCGCTTCCGGTTTCCGAAAATGGTTTTTATGATCCGGTGTTTGTTGTTTCAAGCATCGGCGATCCGGAGAGTTTCAAGCGAATGCTTATGAATCAGTCCGTGACGGTTGCTGCTTGCCGGTGTTTTCCGGATCATTATGCGTATACGAAAAAGGATATTGGGAAGATTGTCGAGGAAATGCAGAAGTCAGGGGTAAGGCGGGTTTTAACAACACATAAAGATGCGGTTAAGTTAAAGTGTTTTCAAACGGAATTTCAAAATCAAAATATGGAATGTTGGGTCGTCCTCATTCATGCGGTGATCAATCATGGCAAAAAAGAACTCTATTCTCGAATCAATAGCATTTGCCCTGCTTAAGGCAGTCGGTTTAAGTGTCCAGGTCCTTCCGGTGCGGATCGCCTGTTCCTTGGGAGGGGTGTGGGGTTTTGTTTTTTATCTTCTTGATGGGAAACATCGTTTGGCCGTTTATCAGAATTTAAAAATAGCCTTCGGAACACAGGTGCCTAACCAGCAGATCCATCGCTGGACGCGGTGTTTTTTTATCAATATGGGGAAGAACTTTGTTGAATTTTTACGGATGCCGAACATGGATGCGGCCTCTGCAAAAGAACTGGTGGTTGTTGAAAATAAGGCCATTGTCGATCAGGCGCTTGCAAAGGGGAAGGGTTTGATCATGATGACGATCCACTCTGGGAATTGGGAATTGCCCAGTCTGGTGATCCGTCTCTTTGGATATCCCTACAGCGTGATCTATAAAGAACAAGGCCGGATGCATGCTTTTAATAAGCTCATTTATCAATATCGGCAGAAGGCGTATGCCGCCTGCGGCGGTATTCATATGTTTGAGCGCGGCGTTGGCGCTCGGCAGCTCATTGGGGCATTAAAGAAGAATGAGATCATTGGTATGTTGATCGATCAGGGTGGAAAAGAGGGAGAGTCGGTTTCGTTTTTTGGAAAGCAAACGCGGTTTTCAGCCGGAGGTGTGCGGCTGGCGCTGTCAACCGGGGCTTCAATTTGTATTGGCGTGATCAATAGAGAGCCGGGAGGGAGACATCGTTTGGTCGTTCAGCCTCAGCTCATTGAGTGCTCTCATACGGGGGATAAGAAGGTGGATGCTGAAAAATGCCTTCAGGCCATTGCCGCCGGGTTTGAACGTATTGTGGCCGAGCGTCCGTATGAATATATGTGGATGTATAAGGTCTGGAAATTTGACGATCAAAAAAAGATCATGATTTTGTATGATGGGCGCGTGGGACATCTTCGGCAGTCGCAGAGTGTGTCGTTATCCCTTTGCAAGGAGCTGCAGGGTGAGGAGTATAAAGTTGAAATTCAAGAGATGTCGGTTGTTTATCGGAATATGTTTTGGAGGTATGCCCTGTTGGCGGCTGCGATGATGATACGTTTTCTCCCGTGCTGGATGGTGAATTGTCTGCTGCATGGGGGGCTCACGCCGGAATCCGCCGGGGCGGTTCTGGCACAGAAGCCGGATTATGTGATCTCCTGCGGTTCGCATTCTTCCGCCGTCAATGTTTTGCTGGCGAAAGAGCATCAGGCAGTTAATATCGGGATTTTGAAGCAGAATATTTTATCTCGACGGCTTTTTTCCGCGGTGATTCTTCCGCAGCATGACGAGCCAAAAGCAGCACGAGCCGGTGAATATGTCATTGTCACGAAAGGTGCTACGAATTTGATTAATCGGGATTATTTGAATCAGCAGGCGGAGGGATTATTAAAACGGTTTTCTCATCTAAAATTGAGGGACAAACTGAAGATTGGTGTTTTGATCGGAGGGGATACCGGGGATTATGTTTTGAACGAACAGCTGATGCGCATTGTTGTGGCGCAGATTAAGGATGCGGCTCAGGCACTTGATGCGGATATTCTTTTGACAACATCCCGGCGCACGTCCTCGAAAGTGGAGCAGGTTTTGGTGCGTGAACTCAAGAAAGACCCGCGCTGTCAGCTGTTGATCATTGCCAATCGGGATAATGTCGCTGAAGCGGTGGGGGGGATCTTGGGACTGGCAGAGATCCTGGTGGTCTCGGGCGACAGCATTTCCATGGTTTCTGAAGCCGCATCGTCAGGGAAACGTCTTGTCGTATTCCCGGTTCAGCGCCGGGCTGTTTTATCGAGCGATGAGCATAAGCATAATAAGTTCATGGATTTGTTAACACAGGATGGGTTTGTTTTATCATCAGCTCCCCGCATGATCGGAAAATCTATTCATGATCTCGCAAAAAATAAAATTCATCTGCAGACTTTTGATGACAGTGAAGTAATCCGTCAGGGGATCAAACGGTTTATCTAGAAGGCAGGGAGTCAGGGACAATGCGCATTTTACAGATTTTACCGGAATTGAATGTCGGGGGGGTCGAAACCGGCACAGTTGATTTCGCGAAATATCTTAAGGACCATGGGCACAGTTCGATTGTGGTGTCTAATGGCGGGGGTTTGGTCAAAGAGCTTTCGGAATATGATGTCCGGCATTATCAGCTGCCGGTTCATAAAAAGAACATTTTTACGGCATGGAAATGCCTTAAAAAGCTCCGCGAGATCATTCTGAATGAAAAGATTGATATTGTGCATGCCCGTTCCCGTGTGCCGGCGTGGATCGCTTATTTTGCATGCCACCGGACTCCGGCGCAGTTTTTGACCACTTGCCATGGCCATTATTCTGTTCATTTTTTTTCAAAGGTGATGTCCTTTCCGAAACTCATTATTGTTCCCAGCAAGGTCATCGGCCGGCATATGATTGAGCGTTTTCATGTTTCGCATGAAAACATCAGACATATTCCGCGCAGCGTGGATTTGAGCCGTTTTCATGTGCAGCGGCAGGAGCGTTCTGGAACGTCCCAATTTGTTGTGACCATTGTCGGCAGACTTTCGCCGGTAAAAGGACATATCTATTTTTTAAAAGCCATGACCAAAGTTCTGCGGTCGATGCCGTACCTGAAGATCCGCATTGTGGGAGACGCGTCCCCGGGTAAGGAAAGTTATAAGCAGGAACTCATCGTGATGACGCGTCATTTGGGACTGTCGGAGCATGTTGAGTTTTTAGGCAATCGGCGCGATGTACCGCAAATTCTGGCGGACAGTGATGTTTTGGTCCTGGCGTCGGTGGTGCCGGAGGCCTTTGGGCGTGTTGTTTTGGAGGCGCAGGCGGTCGGCGTTCCGGTGGTGGCGACTAAAGTGGGGGGCGTTGTTGAGATCATTGAGGATGAGAAGACCGGGTTGTTGGTTCTTCCGCGGGACACGGATGGCATGGCGCAAGCTGTGCTGCGGCTTTTGAGTGATCGTAAATTGGCGCGCGAGATTTCTTTTGCGGCCAGGAAAAAGATTGAAGAATGTTATACCCTAGAGCATATGGCCAGTCAGACGCTTGTTGTTTACGAAGAAATCCTGGCTCATCAGAATATTCTTGTGATCAAGCTGAGCGCGATCGGTGATGTTGTTTTGATTACGGCATCTCTAAAGGCGATACGCAAACGTTTTCCGCAGGCTAAAATTTGCTGTTTGGTGGGAGATGAGAGCAAAGAGATCCTGCAGAAGTGCCCCTATATTGATGAGCTGATTGTTATGGATGTGAAGGAGCGGGATAGAAATTTTTGGCCATTTTTAAAGTTTGCCAGAAAGTTGGCGCGTTACCATTTTGATAAAGTGATTGATTTTCAGAACAACCGCTGGAGCCATCTGCTTGCGTTTTTTTGTTTTGCCCGCAACGTGTATGGGTTCCGCAATAAGAAACTCGGATTTTTAGTGACTGATCCGGTGATGAATGTGAATGCGGATCTTCCGCCGGTGGAGCATCAGTTTCAGATCTTGAAACTTCTCGGTATTTCGTATGATCCGGATCTTCTGCTGGAGCTGCACATTTCTGATCCGGCGAAGAAAAAGGCGCAGTCGCTATTGGAGGCGGAGTGGATCAATGAACATATGACCGTTGTGGGCATTAATATTGCCGCATCGGACAAATGGAGGAGTAAAAATTGGCCGGTTGAATCGATTGCGCGGCTTTGTGATCTGTTGAGTTTGCGTAATATTCGTGTTGTCCTGACCGGGACGGATAAGGACAAGCCGTTGGCGGCAGAACTTGTAAAGCTCACACGCAGCAAGCCGGCGATCTTGGTTGGAAAAACAAGTCTTATGGAACTGGCATGGGTGATCAAACGCTGTCAGGTTTATGTCAGCCCGGATTCGAGTCCATTGCATTTGGCCGCTTCGGTCAGAACTCCGTTTGTGGCCTTGTTTGGGCCCACAACATCACGGAGGCATCTTCCTCCGAGCCGCAATTGTGTTGTTTTAGAACGGCCGCTGTCCTGCGCGCCGTGTTACAGCGGGATCTGCAAGATTTTCACGCATGCCTGCATGAAAGATATTTCTCCGGAAGAGGTGCTTGCTGCAATTGATCGTCTGATGGAGACTGCTTAAAGGGGAAAACAGTTATGAATGTTTTAATGATCACAACGCATTTTGATATCGGCGGCATTACAACATATGTGCTGACGGTGTCCCGATATCTGGTGAAGTTGGGATGCCGGGTGACGGTTATTTCATCCGGTGGATACATGGTCGATAAGCTGAAAGCGCAGGGCGTTGAACATATCACGATGAACATCCGGACAAAATCTGGATTGTCCCCCAAACTGTATTTTGCCTTACCGCAGATTCGAAAGGTCATCAAGGAGAGGCAGATTGATGTGATCCATGCTCAGACGAGAGTCGCTCAGGTGATGGCGGCTGTCCTTCGCAAAACAACTCGGTGTGTGTATGTATCCACCTGTCATGGATTTTATAAAATGCGTATCGGCCGCCGGCTGTTCCCGTGTTGGGGCGATGCTGTGATCGCGATCAGCCCGTTGGTTAAAGAGCATTTGATTTGCGATCAGCATCAGTTGGCTGATAGGGTGCATATGATTCGAAACGGCGTGGATCATGAACAGTTTATGCCAGTTTCGAGCGAGGAAAAACAAAGTTTGCGCAATGAATTGAATTTTTCAGAGGGTCGATTGATTGGGATGGTGTCCCGTTTTTGTCCTTTAAAGGGGCATAGCATTGCGGTGGAGGCCATGTCCATCATTGTGCGGGCAGTTCCGGAGGCACGATTGGTTTTAGTCGGTAACGGCCGTTTGGAATCGGAAATCCAAAAAAAGGTTCAGGAACTTGGGATCGTTTCACATGTTCATTTTCTAGACCGGGAGGTGCAACCTGAGAAGGTGTTTCCCGCGTTTGATTGTTATATTATGCCATCTTTGCAGGAGGGGCTGGGTTTGTCGTTAATGGAGGCGCAGGCCTGCGGCCTTGCGGTGGTGGCGTCTTGCGTGGGCGGTTTGAGAAGTCTTATTGAGGATGGCCGGACCGGACTTTTTGTTGCGCCCAATGATGCCAGGCAATTGGCAGAGGCGGTGATCAAAATTTTGAAGGATAAGGAATTGGCACGTGCGTTAGGGATTCAGGCCAGGGAGTTCATTGAGAGGGAAGGATCTGCCGATGCGATGGTCAGGGAATTGTTCGGGGTTTATAAGTCATTAACAGAGAAAAAATCATGAAGCGTATTTTGGTTGTGAATGTCAATTGGCTCGGGGATGTGGTGATGACTACGCCGATTTTTCGATCTTTGAAACGGGCGTTTCCTCAGGCGCATATTGTCTGCCTGGCGGTGCCGCGGGTCCGTGATATTTTGGAAAGCTCTTCGGATATTGACGAAATTATTGATTATGATGAGGACGGCCGTCATAAAGGGATTTTGGGGCATTGGAAGCTGATCCGCAGTTTAAGACGGAAAAAATTTGATACCGCTTTTTTGCTTCATCGTTCCAGGACGCGCGCGTTTCTGGCGTTCTGCGCCGGGATTCCAACGCGGATCGGATATGACACGAAAAAGTTGGGTGCGTTATTGACCCAGAAAGTCACGCCTCTTGAAGGAAATGTTCATAAGGTGGATTATTATTTTCATGTCATTGAGGCGGCGGGGATCTCGGATGAAAAACCGGTTTCCGTTCTTCATTATGAGGAGGCTGCGCTGCAGTCGATTGAGCAGCGTTTTTTGAATTTTGGAATTCAGGCGGATGAACGCGTTGTGGTTTTTCATGTGGGCGCGAATTGGAAGTTTAAACAGTGGCCGGTGGAGTATTTTATAGAGTTGGCCTGTTTGATCCAGCGGCTCGGAAATGTTCGTGTGATTGTTTCAGGCGGAAGGGCAGATCAGGAGGCGGCCAAACGCATCCAGAGCGAAGTTCCCGGCTTGTTTTCTTTGGTTGGAGAGATCAATGTGAAGGAGCTGGTCGCCTTGCTTTATCGGGCGGATGTGGTCGTTTCTGCGGATTCCGGCCCTATGCATATTGCATCCAGTGTCGGAACGGACGTGGTCGCGCTTTTTGGACCAACCCGGCCGGCGGATTCCGGTCCCCGGGGGCGGGGACGCAGTATGGTTCTGCATGAGGATGTCGACTGCGCCCAGGGAGAATGTTACGTGGTAAATTGTAGTGATCATCGTTGTATGCGGGCCATCACGTCGCAGAAGGTGTTTGATGCGGTGGTTCAATGTCTGGGAACGCAGGGAGAGGGCGCCGATGATTGATAAAGATAAAGTCAAACGTATTCTGATTGTATCCTTAAGCAATTTAGGCGATGTGATCCTGACATTTCCGGTGATTGATATTTTGTGCCGTGATTTTCCAGAGGCTGATATTTCTGTTGTGATCGGTCCAAGGAGCCGGGATTTGTTGATCAATAATCCGAATATCAAGCATTTGTTTGTTTTTCCTCGGAGAGCTCTATGGAAGCAGCGGTTCCGCTGGTTGATGGCGCTGAAGAAAGAAGGCTTTGATCTTATTGTTGATCTGAGGCATACGATGATCCCGGTCTTTTTGATGCCGCGATATCGAACGCCGTTGATCCGTTTAGGGAAGACCGATAAACACGTGACAGTCCGTTATCTTGATATTTTAAACGCGATTCATCTGTCAGATCCGTCAGATGAGCGATTTTCTTTTCATCCGACGGATCCTGAGCGGAAAGAGGTGGAGAATCTTTTGAGCGAGCGTTTAAATCCCGGGGAGCGTTTTGTTGTATTTTCCCCGGGTTCGGCGAATAGTCGCAAGCGCTGGACCGAAGAAGGGTTTGCATATATCGCTGACTGGCTGACC
>JBBRHV010000015.1:0-44925 GCA_038222225.1 Candidatus Omnitrophota bacterium | reverse complement strand
TTGCTTCACAGTCCCCGGAGCGGGAAAGCCTGATCATCGCCTTAACGGATGATCTAGTCAACGGCGGCCTTTTGGCCCAAGATGTGATCAAAAAGATTGCCCCTCTTATGAACGGAAGCGGAGGGGGTCGGGCTCAATACGCACAGGCCGGGAGCAAAGACGTCGGGCGTCTTCCGCAAGCCTTAAAGGAAGCCGAACGTTTAATTTTAGAACAGATCTAGCAATTACATTAAAGGATCTCTTATGAAACTTTTAACGCAGCACGGACAGGGACTTCAGCAGCTTTATAACCGTCATTTGGTCAGCCGGAAAAAGAGCATCGAGGAAAAGGTCCGTCATATTATTGCAGATATTGAAGAGAACAGCGATGATGCGGTATTGAAATATACCAGGCGTTTTGACCAAGTCAAGTTTACGGCGAAAGAAATGCGCGTTCCGGAATGCGAAATCAGCGGAGCCTTTCAGAATATCACCAGTGATTTCATCGCCGACCTTAAGATCATCATTCAAAATGTGACCAACTTCTATAAAGCCCAAGTCCAGAAACCGGCACGGATCAAAGATGCCGACGGGATTCTGCTCAAGGAAGAAATCCTGCCGCTGGAAAGTGTCGGTATTTATATCCCGGCCGGTACCGCGCCTTTGGTCTCAACGGTCTATATGACGGTCATCCCAGCAAAAGTCGCCGGCGTCAAACGCATTGTCATCGCAACACCGCCGAACAAAGACGGCTACATCAATCCCTACATTTTAGCGGTGGCAAACCTTTTAAAAGTTGACGAAATCTACAAGGTGGGAGGAGCCCAGGCCATTGCGGCGTTAGCCTTAGGCACCAAAACCATCGCAAAAGTCGATAAGATCGTCGGCCCAGGAAATATGTATGTCACCGAAGCCAAGCGCCAGTTGTTCGGTTATGTGGATATCGACATGCTGGCAGGGCCTTCCGAACTTGTGGTCATTGCCAACCGCTACAGCAACCCGGAATACGTGATCGCTGAACTTGAAGGCCAGGCTGAGCATGTTGGAGGGTTATCCGTCTTAGTGACGACATCCAAGAAACTCCTGAAACTTGTCAAGCAGCGCGTCCATACCGGCTATGGGATCTTCTGCAAAAATACAGACGAGATGATTGATATTACAAATAAACTCGCGCCGGAACACTTGCAAATCCTGACCAATGAGCATAAAAAAATTCTTAAAGGCATTAGAAATGCCGGCGCTATCTTTTTAGGTCCCTACAGCCCAACGGCACTGGGGGATTACGGAGCCGGCCCGAGCCATGTGCTTCCGACGATGGGAAGCGCCCGGTTCTTTTCAGGCCTGTGCTTGTCGGATTTCACAAAAAAGAACCATGTAATTTCCTATTCCAAACGGGCTCTGGAAAAAATTCGCGGCCCCATCGAGCGGGTTGCGCTCTTGGAAGGTTTGCAAAAACACTACGAATCCATCAAAATACGTTTTGAAAAATAAGCGCAAAAGGGAGAACCCAGATGCAAAAAATACGAACAGCAGAGTTTGAACGCAAAAGCAAAGAAACCGAAATCCGGGCTTCGCTGAATATTGACGGAACCGGAAAAACGCACATCAAAACACAGATCGGGTTTCTTGATCATATGCTGGAACTGTTCGCCTTTCACGGATGTTTTGACCTAGACCTTGAAGTCCAGAAAGCGGATCTCAAAATCGATCCTCACCACACCAATGAAGATATCGGGATCGTACTCGGAAAAATATTCAAAAAGGCTCTCGGAGAAAAAGAAGGGATCAAACGCTTTGGTTCCGGATTTGCCCCAATGGAATCCACGATCGGTCACTGCGTCGTTGATATCAGCGGCCGCGGATACCTGACCCTAGATCTCGGTGGGAAAGATCAGCTCGAACAAGAGGGCTATAAAGCCAACTATGTGGAGCACTTCTTAGAATCATTCGCCCATAGTTTGGACGCGACCATTTATGTTGAAATCAAAAATGCCAGCGATGACCTGCACACCAATTTGGAAACGGTCTTTAAATCGCTGGGTCTGGCATTGGAGCAGGCGATAACCATTAACCCCAAACGCAAAAACGAAGTTCCTTCCACAAAAGGAATTATTGATTAACGGACAGAGCAATGATCGCAATTATTGATTACGGAATGGGAAATTTACGGTCAGTCCAGAAAGCCCTGGAACAAGCAGGGGCTCAGGATGCCCGCATTACCCAATCGGCTAATGATATTCAATCCGCCAAACAAGTGGTTTTGCCCGGTGTAGGCGCCATCGCTCCGGCCATGGCTAAACTGCAAGCCTTAAAAATGATTGAACCAATCCAAGATGCTGTTACAATGGGAAAACCATTTTTAGGAATCTGTTTGGGATTCCAGCTTCTGTTTGAAACAAGTTCTGAATATGGCAAAACCGCAGGGTTGGGCATCTTAAAAGGGACGGTTGAACAATTCGCTGCAACACTCAAAGTTCCACAGATGGGATGGAATCAGCTTCATCTGCAGGCCTGCCCTTTGTGGGAAGGAATCCAAGACGGCACAAATGTCTACTTTTGTCATTCATTTTATGCCAAGCCAACAGATACGAGCATCATTGCTGCCACTACAGAATACGGCATTGAATATTGTTCAGCGATCGCAAAAAATAATATTTTCGGGGTTCAATTTCACCCAGAAAAAAGTCAAACAGCTGGTTTAAAAATCCTAAAAAATTTTATAAACCTAACATAAATACAGGCTACACTTAGATACGATGATTATATTTCCGGCTATTGATATTCACGAGGGCAAAGTTGTCCGCCTCAAACAGGGAAAATTCGATCAGGTGACCGAATACAGTACAGATCCTGTCCAGGTGGCGCAACGATGGGAATCTGAAGGCGCAGAGTGGCTGCACGTCGTTGACCTGGATGGAGCCCGCAGCGGCCAGATCAAAAATTGGGTCGCACTGGAACGGATCGCAAAATCCGTAAAGATTCCCATCGAAGTTGGCGGAGGCATTCGCACAGAGGAGGATGTGGAGCATCTTCTGAAACTGGGTATCCAGCGTGTGATTTTCGGAACCAGGGCTATTACCGATCCGCTGGCGCTCAAATCCATGATCCAGACATGGCCTGACCATATCGCTGTCAGCATCGATGCCTCAAATGGGCTGGTCACAAAACTCGGTTGGACCGAACAGACGCAGCTCGAAGCGGTTCCCTTTGCCCACCAGCTGGAACATGACGGACTTCGCTGCCTGATTTATACCGACATTGCCAGGGATGGAATGCTGACCGGGCCGAATGTCGATGCGCTCAAACATATCCTGAGAGCCGTATCAATTGATGTGATTGCCTCAGGAGGAATTTCAAACATTGAAGACATCAAGACATTGCTGCAACTGGAATCAGAAGGGCTATATGGTGCTATTACCGGAAGGGCTCTCTATGAGGGCACTCTGGATCTGAAAGAGGCTTTGCGCCTATGCTGACAAAACGCATTATTCCCTGTCTAGATGTCAAGAATGGGCGTGTTGTGAAAGGCGTTAATTTTGTTCAATTGCGCGATGCCGGCGATCCTGTGGAGATCGCCAAAAAATATGACGCAGCTCAGGCTGATGAAATTGTATTTCTGGATATTACCGCCAGCCATGAGCGCAGAGGCATTTTTTTAGATGTTGTCAAGGCAACTGCTGAACAAGTGTTCATGCCATTGACGGTCGGAGGCGGAATCCAGTCCATTGAGGATATCCGAGACCTGCTCAATGCCGGAGCGGACAAGGTTTCCATCAATTCCGCGGCGGTCAAAAACCAGGAGCTGGTTAAAATTGCGTCTCAACGCTTCGGAAGCCAGTGCATCGTGGTTGCTGTCGATGCCAAACGAACCGGATCACAATGGAATGTTTATATCCATGGAGGCCGCATTGATACTGGAATGGATGCCATTGACTGGGTGAAAACCGTTGAAAGACTTGGCGCCGGAGAAATTCTATTGACCAGTATGGATGCCGATGGTACAAAAGATGGCTATGACCTGGCTCTTACGGATGCGGTTTCCAAGGCGGTCAATATTCCGGTAATCGCCTCAGGAGGAGCTGGGACATTTGAACACTTTTCTGATGTTTTTTTAAAAACACAGGCCGATGCGGCTTTGGCAGCATCAGTTTTCCATTACGGAGAAATGACGATTTCAGAAGTCAAAGATCATCTCAAAACAAAAGGAATTGAGGTCCGTTCATGACAGCGAAGCAAAAACCAGAAACAATCACGATCACCAATCGCACTCTGCACAAACTGCGCTTTAATAAAGACGGACTGATTCCCGCCATTGTCCAGGATTATAAAACAAAAGACGTCCTGATGATGGCCTATATGAATATGGATTCGCTGAAGGCAACCATCAAAGAAGGGAAGGCGGCCTATTGGTCCCGTTCCCGTCAGGAATTCTGGATCAAAGGGATGACCTCGGGCCATTTCCAATACGTCAAAGAGATCCGTTACGACTGTGATTGCGATACGCTGCTCCTGAAAGTCCGGCAGATCGGCTCGGCCTGCCATACCTATAAGAAGAGCTGTTTTTATCGAAAAATTGAGGACAAAAAAGCATCATGACTTTTCCTTCACCCGATGAATATCTGAAACTGTGCCAAAAGGGTAACCTCATTCCGGTCTACCGGGAAGTGCTGGCCGATCTGGATACGCCGGTCTCTACCTATTTTAAGATCGCACAGAAGGCCGAATATTCATTTCTTCTGGAATCGGTGGAAGGCGAAGAAAAAGTGGCCCGCTATTCCTTTCTAGCGCGAGATCCCCGGCTTATTATTGAAGCAAAAAAGGGGACCGTTGAAGTCCGCCATCTGCATGGAAAACCGAAAGTCGACATTTTTAAAGACGTCGGTTCACCCTTGCCGATTATCCGCAGTATCATGAGCCAATATAAATTTGTCGAGACCCCGGCTTTGCCGCGCTTCTGCGGAGGCCTGGTCGGATATATCGGCTATGACACTGTCCGGTATTTTGAACATCTCCCGAATCAACCGAAGGATGATACGAATCTTCCGGAAGCTCTTTTGATTCTCGCTCAAGATCTGGTTATTTTTGACCACATCAACCATAAGATCAAAATTGTCAGCTGTGTCTTTAATGAGGATGGCGCATCCAAAGCTCAAAAGCTCAAAAACTATGCAACGGCCTGCCAGCACATCAAAAAAATTTTTAATGACCTGCATACGCCTTTAAATGTACCGCTCGACTCAACGCCGCAACAATGCCCTAAGCATATGACATTCCGCTCGAATATGGATGAAGCGACCTATAAGCGCATGGTCACCCGTGCAAAAAAAGAGATCTACAAAGGCGAGATCATCCAGGCGGTTTTATCCCAGCGCTTTGAAACAAAGCTGAAAACCGATCCTATTCACATTTACCGGGCTTTGCGGGCTCTCAATCCCTCACCGTATATGTACTTTTTAAATTTCAAAAATATTCAGATTGTCGGGTCTTCCCCTGAACTTCTGGTGCGGTGTGAAAACGGCACCGTCGAAACCCGCCCGATCGCCGGAACACGGCCGCGGGGAAAAAACGAGCTCCAGGATGCTGAATTGGCGGCCGACCTGTTATCTGACCCCAAAGAACGGGCCGAACATGTCATGCTGGTTGATCTGGGACGCAACGACCTGGGCCGTGTTTGTGAAGAGGGAAGCGTTCATGTGCCGGAGTTTATGCTCGTGGAACGGTATTCCCATGTCATGCATATCGTTTCCAGCGTCCGGGGAAAACTAAAACACGGCAAAGATGCCCTGGACGTGCTTCAGGCAGCCTTTCCGGCCGGGACTCTCTCGGGAGCCCCGAAGATCCGAGCCATGGAAATCATTGATGAACTTGAGCCGACGGCACGGGGGCCCTATGGCGGCTGCATCGGATATTTCAGCTTTTCCGGAAACCTGGATTCATGCATCACCATCCGTACGATTGTTGTCACACAAGGCCGCGCCTATATTCAGGCCGGCGCCGGTATTGTCGCGGATTCAAAACCCAAAACAGAATACCAGGAGACCGTCAATAAGGCTCGGGCTCAAATGGTGGCGATTGAGCAGGCTCAATATTCGTCACGCTTAAAAAGTAAAAAAATAAAAACCACATAAGGGAGGTTTATTCAAATGGAAGTACGTATTCGCTTACAAAGATCAGATTCAAAAGCTAAAGGTCACTACAGTTACCGCGTTGTCGCAATTCCGCGCAATGTCACCCGTCAAGGACGAGTCTTGGAAATGCTCGGGTTTTATGACTCATCTAAAAATCCAGCGGTCGTTGAGCTTGATCTTGAAAAGATCGAATCATGGGTTGCTAAGGGTGCGCAGCTGAGCGACACTGTCCGCTCGATGGTACTGAAGGCCAAACGCAAAAAAGTATAAACGTTTTCTGAATTCTAAAAACGAAAGGTTTTCCCATGCCAGCAGGACAAAATGGCTTATTTCAATTGGCCGTGCCTTTGCTTTTTATGTTCTTAATGTTTCAGCTCCTGGTCATTCGGCCAGAAAAGAAAAAACAGCAGGAACACAAAAAACGCATCGACGCATTGCAAAAAAACGACCAAGTCACCACGACCGGAGGAATCCACGGGACCGTTGTGCACATCAAGGACAAAACAATCGTTTTGCGCGTGGATGACAATGTCCGCATTGAGTTTGACAAAGAATCCATCTCAACCGTTAACGATTCAAAAAGTTGATTTTGTCGAAAGAGGAGAAAGACGAGCATGAGCAAAAATTTAAAAATCCGCATCTTAACAGTTTTAACAGTCCTGATAGCGGCCCTGTTTTGCGCCTTCCCGATTGAAAATCGCATCAACATGGGACTTGACTTAAAAGGCGGCATGCACCTGATTCTCAAGGTGGAAACCGAAACCCTGGATGAAAACGCCAGACAAGACGTCGTGGAACGTGCGATCGAAATCCTGCGCAACCGCATCGATAGTCTAGGGGTCGCCGAACCGATCATCCAGCGCCAAGGGGAAGACCAGATCATCATCCAGCTTCCCGGCATCACCGACCGTGAGCGGGCCCTGGCACTGATCGGGAAAGTCGCTCAGTTGGATTTCGCCCTGGTCAATCCTTCTTTAGAACTTAACAAACTGGCCATGGAGGGAAATATCCCAGCCGGATATCGTTACCTTCCTGTTAAAAATAAAAACCAAAAATTGCTTGTTGGCGAAACGCTCCTCAAAGGCGACCAGATCGCAAACGCAAGCATTGATTATAATACACAGGCGTTCGGACAGCCGATCGTCAAGCTCAGTTTTAAAGCAGCCGGTGCCAAACAATTTGCTGATATCACCCGCAATCATGTCAATCAGCAATTAGCGATCATCGTTGACGGGCTCATCCAATCTGCCCCGAATATCAATGAACCGATCCTTTCGGGCAGTGCCGTTATTCAGGGTTCATTTACTGAAGAAGAGGCATCTCTGCTGGCACTGGGCCTGCGTTCAGGGTCTTTACCGGCGCCGATGCACATTGAAGAAGACCGCACCATTGGCCCGCTACTGGGACAGGAATCGATCCGGTCCGGAATTTATGCCACACTAGCTGGCGGAGTTCTTCTGATGCTTTTTGTTCTGATCTATTACATGAAAGCCGGGATCATTACCAACATCGCGCTTGCCATGAACCTGATCCTGATCCTTGGTATTATGGGATCTTTAAAATTTTTGCTCGGAACACCGGCGACCTTAACCTTACCAGGCATTGCCGGTATCATCCTGACGCTGGGCATGGCGGTAGACGCCAATGTTCTGATCAATGAGCGGATCCGGGAAGAACTCGATAACGGCACACCGTTAAACGCAGCCGTTTCAAGAGGATTCAGCAAGGCCTTTTCGGCCATCGTTGATTCAAACGCAACGACCCTGATCGCAGCGTTCATGCTGTTTCAATTCGGTTCAGGACCGATCAAGGGATTCGCCGTCACTCTTTCCATCGGTCTGACGGCAAGTTTATTCACGGCGCTTTTTGTGTCACGCACGATCTTTATGTTGCTCTTAGATCTTGGCTGGCTTAAAAAGCTTTCGATGCTGCGGTTGCTTTCATCAACTCATATCAATTTTATCAATAAACGCACCTTCTGCATTACGGCCTCACTGATCATCATTGCCGCCAGCATGGTTCATTTTTTCCAGCATCAGGACACGGTCTACGGTATTGATTTTGCCGGGGGACAGGTGCAGGAATACCGTTTTGCGAAACCCGTTGATACAGCAGCTCTCCGTCACTGGTTCGCTCAAGCAGGGATCGGCGATGCTGTTATTCAGCAAATCCCGGAAAAACTGGAAACCATTATCATCCGTACCGCACAGGATGCGGAAGAACAGACCACAACGGTTTTCAAAACCCACATGACCGACAATCCCTACACCGTGATGCGCATAGAAAAAGTCGGTCCGGTGGTTGGGAAAGAACTACGCAAAAAAGCGGTCCTAGCTGTCATCTTTGCTATGGGTGGTATTCTGATCTTTGTCGGTTTCCGCTTCCACCACTTTGATTTTGCTACCGCAGGGGTTATCGCGCTGATCCATGACGTTCTCATAACGCTCGGTCTGGTGACGTGGATGGGAGGGCAGGTCGACTTACTTATGATCACCGCCCTTCTGACGATCGCCGGTTATTCGATCAACGACACGATCATCATCTATGACCGCGTCCGGGAAAACACGAACCTTATGCGCCGTGCAA
This sequence comes from Candidatus Omnitrophota bacterium, assembly GCA_038222225.1. Taxonomy (GTDB): domain Bacteria; phylum Omnitrophota; class Gorgyraeia; order Zapsychrales; family JANLHA01; genus JAKLFA01. Next base: position 36,232 of record JBBRHV010000015.1, on the reverse strand, counting down.
CGCTAGCAGAAATCATCAACACCAGTATTAATCAGACGTTGAGCCGTACGATCCTCACGACAGTCACAACTTTGATCGTGGTTGTGTGCCTTTACCTGAAAGGCGGAGAAATCCTCAACACCTTTGCCCTGTGTTTGCTGGTCGGCTTTGTTGCCGGAACGTATTCAACGGTTTTTATTGCCGCACCGCTTGTGCTGGCATGGGAAAAGAAGAAGAAATAAAACAAATAAAAGACACTATGACACTAAAACACTATGGCACTAAAAACCCAAAAACAAAACGCATGGATTTATCCCAATCATGCCGACTTGCAAATTTAAAAATTTTTCCTAGTGTCTTAGTGCCATAGTGTCCTAGTGTCTTTATATGTTTCAATCACTAAAACTCTTCGTCGGCCAAACCATCACCACCACTGAGATCATGCGACAGCTTGTCTCTTTCAAATATGAGAAAGTGCGCCAGCTCAATCTCGAGGGCGAATTCTCCCAGCGCGGCGAGGTCCTGGACCTCTTTCCGGTGCGTTTCCAGAATCCAATCCGGATTATTTTTGAATATGACCGCATTGAGCGCATTGAAAGCCTGAACATGCGCTCAGAAATGCCCATTCTTCACCATCAGATTGCCATCATTCTACCCCGGAAAAAATTTAAAACAACCCCTCCGTTCGATGCCGAAATGCCCCTCAATAATTTTGTTGATATTGAGCAGGGAGATTATGTCGTTCATGCCAATCACGGGATCGGGAAGTATTTGGGAATTACCCCGATCGAGATCCGGAATGAAACAAAGGAACATCTGGTCATTGAATACCGGGAAGGGGATAAATTGTTTGTCCCGACGCATGACATTCATATGATCCAAAAATATGTCGGGTTCTCAAAAAAACCCCCTAAGGCGCATAAATTGGGCACGAAAGAATGGGCGCGCCTGCGCAACCGCATTCAAAAAAGCGTCGCACGCTTAGCCGCAGAACTTCTGCGCGTCCAGGCCCTGAGAGCGAGTTTAAAGGGATTCTGTTTTTCGGCAGACACAGACTGGCAAAAAGAATTCGAACGCCAATTTCCGTTCCAGGAAACCCAGGACCAAACACGGGCCATCGACAACGTTAAAAAGGACATGGAATCCGAATCTCCGATGGACCGCCTGCTGTGCGGGGATGTAGGTTTTGGCAAGACCGAAGTGGCCCTACGGGCGGCCTTTAAAGCGGTCATGAACAATAAGCAGGTCGCCATTCTTGTTCCCACAACGATCCTGGCTGAACAGCATTTCTATAATTTCACCGAGCGCATGAAAAGTTTCCCCGTTCAAATCGCCATGCTCAGCCGATTCCGCACGAAAAAAGAACAAACCCAGGCCATCGCAGGCTTAAGCGACGGCAGTATTGATATTGTGATCGGCACCCACCGCCTTTTATCCAACGATATTTCCTTCAAGGACCTTGGGCTTATCATCATTGATGAAGAGCAGCGATTCGGCGTGAAAGCCAAAGAACGCTTAAAACACCTTCGGGTGCTGGCGGATGTCCTCACGATGACCGCCACACCGATTCCCCGAACACTTTATATGGCGCTTTCCGGCGCCAAAGATATGAGCGTCATTTCCACACCTCCGCAAAACCGTGTTCCGGTCATGACTGAGATCCTTGAATATGATGACGCGATCATTCACGAAGCCATCCGAAAGGAACTGGACCGCAAAGGCCAAGTCTTTTTCCTCCACAACCGTGTTCAGGACATTGAAAAAATCGCCACCAAACTCCAGAAAACTTTTCCGCATGCCCGTCTGGCAATTGGACACGGGCAAATGCCTCCGAGACTTTTAGAGGAAATTATGCTAAAATTCTTGAAAAACCAGATTGACATTCTGGTTTGTACGACCATTATCGAATCAGGGATTGATATCCCAAACGCAAACACATTGATCATTAACAGGGCGGACCGTTTTGGGCTTGCAGACCTGCACCAGCTCAGGGGACGGGTCGGACGATTTACCAACCAAGCGTATGCGTATTTTATTGTGCCGCCGAAAAAAATTTTAAGCGATCGTTCCAAAACACGTTTGAACGCGCTGGAAAAATATAGTGAACTGGGAGCAGGTTTTCAAATTGCCTTTGAGGATCTGCAAATACGCGGAGCCGGCAACCTTCTTGGACAACAGCAAAGCGGATACATCGCTGCCGTGGGATTTGATATGTACTGCCGCCTGCTCAAAGAATCTGTGGAACATTTAAAATCAAATATTGAACCTGAGGGAGAACTCATCCATGACGAAACATTTTAACTGCACTGCAGAAATTGCGTGTCTGGCCTTAACGCTCTTGTTTTTTCCCGCACAACCGGTCCACGCCTTGGAGGATGCCATCATTGCGGTTGTCAACTCCGACATCATTACATTAAAGGAACTGCAGAATTTCCTGATTGCATCCTACAAACAGCTCGAAGGCAGTTCTCATTCCGAAACCGAACTACGGGCGATTGCCGAAGACCTCGAAGCAAATGGCGTTGAACGTTTGATCGACGACCGTCTCCTCCTGAGCGCCGCTAAAACCAAAGGCTATGAACCACGCCCTGAGGCCGTCAAACAGCGCCTCAACGAGCTTCAAGCCAAATATCCGTCGGAAGAATCCTTTCTGAAGGCCCTTGCCCAGGACGGGATGTCCATAACGGATATCCGCCAGCAGATCTCCAACCAGCTCATCACAAAATATTTCATTGAGCAGGAAATCAAAGCGAATATTTTTGTCACGCCGCAGGAAGTCACTGAATACTATAAAACACACACGGATGATTTCACAACACCTGAACGCATCAACCTGGATTCCATTTTTATTCCCTATGAGGACAAGGACCGCACCACGGCAAACCTGAAAGCTCAGGAGGCCTATCAGCGCATCAAGAACGGAGAGGACTTCCGCACCGTTGCTAAAGAATTTTCTACAATTCCTCCGCTGGGAATCATTGCAAAAGGCCAGCTCCTTCCCGAACTTGAAAAGGAACTTTTCAAGTTAGATATTCAGCAGGTTTCTAGCCCTATTGAATCAGAGAAGGGGATCTTCATTATTAAAGTGCTTGGAAAGATTGAGCAGGAGACAGTTGGTCTCGAACAAGCCCGGGCGCGGATCTCAAATTACCTGGAAAATAAAAAGCTCAGAGAAGATCTCCAGAGCTGGATTACTAAAGAACGTAAAAAAGCATATATTGAAATCAAAACCCCTTAAGAGAGAGAACCATGTCATCTGCGCTGCCTCTAAAACCAAAACTCGGCATTACCCTCGGTGACCCTGCCGGTATCGGTCCGGAGATCACCGTAAAAGCATTACAGTTGCCCAACGTTCGAGCACTTGCGGATTTCCTGGTCATCGGAGACCTTTCTGTTTATAGACGGTATGGGGGAGAGCTCTTTAAAGAAATCGAATTTTTGGACATGAAGATGCTCGATCCGGACCAGGTCATCATCGCTCAAACAAACGCCTTTTGCGGCAAGGCCGCCTATGCCTATCTGCAGAAGGCCATTGACCTTTTGAAATCCAAAACGATTCATGGGCTTGTCACCGCCCCTGTCAGCAAAGAAGCCATTATGCTTTCCGGTGAGCATTTTCCCGGACACACAGAAGTTTTGGCCAATGCCTTCGGGGTTAAAAATTTTGAAATGATGTTTACCGGTGGACCGTTCAAAACCATTATCATGACCCGCCATGTCCCTTTAAAAGACATTCCAAAATTGATCACACAAGACAAAGTCTTAAAGAGCATTGAACTTTCTCATCAGGTCTTACGCACGCTTTTTAAAATTGAACGGCCCAAAATTGCGGTCTGCGGTCTCAATCCTCATGCCGGAGAGGGTGGTCGGCTTGGACTGGAAGAAGGGCAGGAAATCATTCCAGCCATTGCTGCCGCGCAAAAACGTTCGATCTGCGTCGAAGGTCCTTTCGCCGCCGATACGCTATTTATTCCGGCGAATGCCAAATCTTACGATCTGATCATTGCCATGTACCATGATCAGGGTTTGACACCCATCAAGGCGCTGTATTTCACCCAACTGGTCAATCTCACGGTTGGTTTACCGTTCATACGCACATCCACTGCTCATGGAACCGCCTTCAACATTGCCGGAAAAAATTGCGCGGATGCCTCCTCAATGACGGAAGCCATCTGCCTGGCGGCAGACTTAACGGCCAAACAACTTCTCACTGACGTGCACAATGACTAAAACGAAAAAAAAGACAAAAAAGCATCTTGGACAAAATTTTCTTGTCAGCCATCGAGTCATCAAGCTTATCCTGGATGCCGTCAATCCGTCAGAGCAGGACACAATTTTGGAAATCGGTTCAGGGGAGGGCGCCTTAACGCGGCCTCTGCTTGAACACGGCGCGAACATTTTTGCCGTTGAAAAAGATACCGCGCTGATCGATCGCCTGCGGACCGCTGCCTTTGCCGGCACCGATCGCTTGACCCTGATTCCCAAAGATATCCTTGAACTTAACCCCAGCGACCTGACCGGTGTCAACAAAATCGTTGGTAATATCCCATACAACATCTCAACGCCCATCATCGAATGGCTGATCAAAAACCACTCATCTGTTTCCGTCGTTTTTCTCATGACACAACTGGAGTTCGGCCAGCGGCTTGCCGCTAAACCCTTTACAAAAGACTATGGCTCCTTAAGCTGCCTGATGCAATACCATGCGGATCTGGACATGCTCTTTAAAATTCCAAATACCGCCTTCTTTCCTGTTCCCAAAGTCACATCCTGTTTCCTCAAAATCATTTTCCGTCCGCCGCAGCTGCAGGCCCTGGATGAAAACCTGCTGTTTAAGGTCACACGCATGGCCTTTTCAAACCGCCGAAAAAAGATCGCCAATGCTTTGGCGTCGTTCTTTCAAAGTGATGAGCTTCTTAGCGCACTTGAAGATTGCCATCTCAGCCCTGAACTTCGAGCTGACCAAATTCCTGTTGGAGATTATGTAAAATTAGTAAACCGGCTTTTGAAGTAATTCGAAAACACCGAAAGGGGAGAGTAGACTTATTTTTCCCAGCCTTCAAACCAATGCTCAACCAGGTCATCCGGGCTGATTTCAAACGCATAATCCAAAATCAGTTCCTGCTCCTCAGATTCGATTTCAAAAAACTCGACCCCTGCCAAGCGCTGATCCTCACCAATTTTATTCCAGACAACACGACCGTTGACATCAATTTTCCGTTCCTCATCCAGATGAATCGTCATATTCATCCGTTGGCCAGGAAGCAGGATCTCAGAGACATTTAAACAAGCCCCCGAACAACTGATATCCACTGTTTTACAATCCCGAGTCGAAGACTCGACATCTAAAGAATATTCCACCTTGTTGGCAACATACCATCGAGGGAGATACCGCTGTTCATGACCCAAAAACGAACGCGACAAACGCCTTTTTTGAAATATGTGTTCATCCATTTTCTCATCCCCCCGTTAGGCCGTATTGCAAAAAAAACCACTTCACTTTTCAAAGCTGAAAAGTTCCGTGGCTAAGGTGAATATAACATTTAATATGTCCTTTTTCAAGAGCATAAAAAGTTTTTTTGATGTAAACTTGACCTTGACAAAAACACCGCCCATGACACAATGATAATCATAGAAAGGAGGATTGATGAACCGTAAAATTTATTACCACGATACCGATGCCGCCGGAGTTGTTTATTATGCAAATTACCTGAAATTCATGGAAGAAGCCAGAATGGACTTCTTTAATGAACGGGGTCTAAGCGTCACTGAACATAGCGGAAAATTTCTTTTCTATCCTGTTAAGGACTGCACCATTCAGTACAAAAAACCTGCCCGTTTGGGAGATACAATTGACTGCACTGCGCAGGTCGTTGCTATTTCCAAAGCCACCATCACATTTGTTCAACAGGTCAGAAACAGCCAAAACGGACAAATTTTAACTGAAGCAAAAATTACCCTGGTCTGCGTCAATGACCAATTTCGACCCATTCCGATCCCAGAAGACGTTCGCCAACAATTCTCATAGTTTGCCCTTGTCATGAGCCATTCAAAATGATACTATAAGTTCTAAATTTATATATATTAAGTCGAATACTATGATAACAAATTCCGATATCCAATATATTTCAGCGTTGGCTCGCATAAGCCTGACAGAGGATGAAATCAAGCCGATGGCACAAGATTTAAGTTCCATTCTTGATTATATCGCTCAGCTTCAAAGGTTGGATGTTGATCAGATCAAACCAACCAGTCATGTTCTTCCGCTTAAAAATGTATACCGTGACGATGTCATAAAACCATCATTAACACAGGACAAGGCATTATCGTTCGCCGTTTCCGAATCTAAGGGGGCTTTTAAGGTCCCGCAGATTGTGGACAACTAATCCTTAAAGACTGTATGAACTGGAATACCTACACCGCCCACGAACTTCTTGATTTTCTCAAACAGGGAAAGGTCTCTGCCCAAGAGATTTTTTCGTCGCTGTCTTCGGCCATCAAACAGCAGGATAAAACCATCCATGCTTATGTGAGAACTGCCGAAACAGCGGATATCTTAAGTGATGCCCGAATCCCGATCCCCATTTCCGTTAAGGATAACATCAATATTGACGGGTGGGAGACCACCTGTTCATCGCATATTTTAAAGAATTATGTCGCCCCCTATGACGCCACCGTGGTCCGAAAACTCAAAGCCGCCGGTGCGCCGATTCTGGGACACACCAATATGGATGAATTCGCCTTTGGCTCCTCCACCGAAACATCCTGTTATGGGCCGACCCGCAACCCCTGGGACATCAGTTGCGTGCCCGGAGGGTCCAGCGGAGGATCTGCCGCTGCGGTGGCCAGCGATGAAGCCATCTGGGCGCTCGGTTCCGACACGGGAGGTTCAATACGGCAGCCGGCCGCTTTCTGCGGTGTGGTTGGGCTCAAACCAACATACGGCCGCGTGTCCCGTTACGGACTGATCGCGTTTGCTTCAAGCTTGGACCAGATCGGGCCTTTGACCAAAGATGTCACTGATTCCGCGCTGCTTTTAAACATCATTTCCGGGCATGATCCTCTGGATTCAACATCCGCTGATATTGCTGTTCCGGATTACACGGCCGCACTCGTCAACGACTGCAAAGAATTAACCATCGGGATCCCCAAAGAATATTTCATTGAAGGGATCTCCAGCGACGTTAAAACTGCCGTTGCTCAAGCCATGAATGTCCTGAAAGCAAAAGGGGCCCGTTTCATTGACGTCTCACTGCCCCACACCGAATATGCGGTCAGCACCTATTACATTATTGCGCCAGCTGAAGCCAGTTCGAATCTTGCGCGCTTTGACGGTGTGCGTTTCGGCCTGCGTGTTCAGCCTGCAAAACCGCGCAAAGCCGCTATTGTGGACATGTACGAAGAAACCCGCAACCAGGGTTTCGGCCGTGAGGCAAAACGGCGGGTCATGCTGGGAACCTATGCGCTGTCCTCCGGCTACTATGATGCCTATTATTTGCGGGGACAAAAGGTCCGCACATTGATCCGTCAAGATTTTGATCGGGTCTTTGAAAACTGTGATGCGATTCTCACTCCCACAACACCAACGTCCGCTTTCAAAATCGGTGAAAAACTGAATGACCCGGTCTCGATGTATTTATCGGATATTTTTACGATCTCCGCAAACTTGAGCGGCATTCCCGCGATCTCAATTCCTTGCGGAATCTCTCAGAACGGTTTACCGATCGGTTTACAGCTTTCCGCAAAACCGTTTGCTGAAGAGATACTGTTCCGTATTGCCTATACGTATGAACAAAATACCGGCTGGCACAAAAAACGCCCGTCGTTAAAAACTTAAGACGCTATGAGCATACTTACACAAAAAGATTTTGAAACGGTCATCGGACTGGAAGTGCACCTGCAGTTCAGCACACAGACTAAAATTTTCTGCGGCTGCGAAAATGTATTTGGACGCCAGCCCAATACCTGCGTCTGCCCGGTCTGCCTCGGTCTGCCCGGCACATTGCCTGTTCTCAATAAGGCGGCCTTAGATTCGGCCATCAAAACCGCTCTCGCGTTAAACTGCCGCGTCAATTCCTATATCAAGTTCGACCGTAAAAATTATTACTATCCGGATCTGCCCAAAGGCTACCAGATCTCTCAGTTTGATTTTCCCATCGGACATCAAGGCCACCTGGATATCGCTGTCAACGGAGCGACCAAACGCATCCGTATTCACCGGGCGCATATTGAAGAAGACGCCGGAAAACTGATTCATGACAGTGAGGAAGGCTGCAGCCTGGTGGATTATAACCGGACCGGAACTCCCTTGATGGAGATTGTCACGGAACCCGACCTTCGTTCTCCCCAGGAAGCCTACGACTATCTGACCGCGCTGAAGTTAGCGCTTCAATATCTGGAAGTCTCTGACTGCGATATGGAAAAAGGGAGCCTGCGCTGTGATGCCAATATTTCCATTCGGCCAAAGGGAGAGACCAAACTCGGCACAAAGGCCGAGCTTAAAAACATGAATTCCTTCAAGGCCGTAAAAGCCGCGCTTGAATTTGAAGAAGAACGCCAGTTCCGGATCCTGGTTTCCGGCGGAACAATCGTTCAGGAAACACGCCTTTGGAATGAAGATAAACAGGCGACCTATACGATGCGCAGCAAAGAAGATGCTCACGATTACCGCTATTTCCCGGAGCCGGACCTGGTTCCGTTCATTGTTGAAGCTGCCGAAATTGAGCAGATCCGCTTGAGGCTGCCGGAAAACCCTCAGGCCAAATGCAGCCGCCTGCAAAAAGACTTCGGCCTGTCTGATTATGATGCCACGATCATTGTCCAGGATCAGTACCTGGCGGATTTTTTTGAAGCCTGTGCCAAACACTCTACCAAGACAAAAAAAATTGCCAACTGGATCATCGGTCCCTTGCTGAAAGAGCTCAACGATCGCAAATGCTCGGTCAAAGACCTGAGCCTCAAGCCAGAGCAATTCGTTATTCTCATTGAAAAAGTCGAGAACGGTGATGTTTCAAATCTCGTCGGAAAAGATGTCTTGATGTCCCTGCTTCAGGATGACACCCAGACCGTGGACGGCATGATCAGCGCGCAGGGACTGTCTCAGGTCTCTGACGATTCTTTTCTTGAGGCAATCGCAGAACAGACATTGTCCGAGCATGCCAATGTTGTGCAACAGATCAAAAATGGAAATGAAGGGGCGATCTGATTTCTCATCGGTCAAGCCATGAAACAATCTCAAGGAAAAGCAAATCCTAAGAAAATGAAAGAGATCATACAAAGGAGGATCCTCGATGCGTAAAACGTTGATCAGTATAACCTCGGTGGCGTTCGTCTTTTTGACCCTGACGACCATTGGATTTTCACAAATGGCAAAAACTGCCGCCGAAGACATTTTTTCTCAAATCGAGCTGTTTACCTACGCGCTCACAACCATCCAAACGGAATATGTCGATGAAAAGACACCGCAGGATCTGATCTACGGCTCCTTGCGCGGCATGCTTTCATCGCTGGATGCCCACAGTCAGTTCATGGATGCCGAAGAATACGCGGAGCTTAAAACCGAAACTCAGGGACATTTCGGCGGACTCGGCATTGAGATCTCAATTAAGGACGGGCTGTTAACGGTTATTTCTCCGATTGAAGACACGCCGGCTTGGAAGGCCGGAGTGAAGGCCGGAGACCGGATCGTCAAGATCGAGGACGAAATGACCCGTGACATCACCTTAACGGAAGCGGTCAAAAAACTGCGCGGAGACCCGGGAACGGAAATCAACATCACCATTCTTCGGGAGGATGAATTTAAAATTCTGGATTTCAAAATCAAACGTGAAGTAATCCAGATCCAGGACGTCAAAGATGTTCAAGTTCTGACTGACGGCATCGGTTACATCCGTCTGACGGAATTCCGCGAAAAGTCCGCTGAAGAATTCCATAAAGCTTTAGAAAAACTTAAACAGGACGGCGCCAACAGTCTGATCTTAGATTTACGCAATAACCCCGGAGGCCTCTTAAATGTCGCCATTGAGATCACCGAGGACTTTTTACCAAAGGGAGCCTTGATCGTTTCAACCAAAGGCCGACGGGCTTCACAAAATGAAGAAAGCTATGCCCGCGCAACAGATCATAAAGTCCTGGATTGGCCGGTGGTGGTCATGATCAACAAGGGCAGCGCCTCGGGAAGTGAAATTCTGGCCGGCGCGCTCAAAGACAGCAGGAGGGCTGTCATCTTAGGAACACAATCCTTCGGAAAAGGATCGGTGCAATCCGTGATTCCTTTGCCGGATGGATCAGGACTAAGACTGACAACCAGCAAATATTTTACGCCATCCGGCATTTCGATTCATGGGACCGGGATCACCCCTGATATTGTGGTTGACCCGATCGCACCGCCGGAAAAGAAAGAGGATGACTCTGAAAAAAATATTGATGATCTCTTTAATAAAGTCGAGCAGGAAAAATCTGAAGATCCCAGCACGACCAAAATGACGCAGGTGGAAAAAGAGCGCCGCCAACGATTGTTGGATGACAATCAGGTTCAAAGCGCGATGAATGTGATCAAGGGGATCCGGGTCTATCAGACTCTGATCAACGTCGATCCAAATGCTAAACCGGAACCAAAGACAGAAAAGGCAACAGTTCCCGCATCATAAAATTTCGCGGGTTATTTTAGTTAAACTGTCGTTTGATGGAATGGTTGCTCTCCTGAAGACTTATTGGAAGCCACCATTCCATCGCGTACACACAACAGGTTTTCCACTTAACTTGGAACTGTCATGAACATCTTAGGGATTGAAACATCGTGTGACGCAAGAGTTGCTTCCGCAATCTTTTCAGGAAGGCAGTTCTTCCGTCACGTGCACAAAACATGTTAACCGATTATAGGACCAGAATGAATATCTTAGGGATCGAAACATCGTGCGATGAAACCGGCGCCGCCGTCGTAAAAAACGGCCGTTGCGTCCTTTCCAATACGATCGCCACCAGCCTTTCGGACCACCAGGCCTACGGCGGCGTCATCCCGGAGATCGCCTCACGCAAACAGCTGGAATTTATCAATGCGGTTGTTCAGCAGGCGCTTTCCGCGTCAAAAACGGCCCTGGATGATATTGACGCTTTTGCTGTGACGCGCCATCCCGGACTGCTGGGATCACTTTTAGTCGGGCTTTCGTTCACCAAAGCCTTAAGTTTTGCCTTGAACAAACCTCTGGTTGAAGTGGATCATATTCAGGCCCATTTGTACGCCAATTTTCTCAAAGAACCGAAATCCCGCACCCCGGCTCCTAAATTGCCGGCCATCGGCCTGATTGTTTCCGGAGGACACACCAGCCTGTATAAAATCAAGACCTTAACTTCATTTGAGCGCCTTGGTCAAACCCTTGACGACGCCGCCGGAGAGGCCTTTGATAAGGTTGCCAGAATCCTGAACCTGGGATATCCCGGCGGACCGATCATTGACAAGCTGGCTAAAAAGGGGGTGACAAAAACCCTGAAATTCAACCCAGCCAAACTCGAAAAAACCTTTGATTTCAGTTTCAGCGGAACAAAAACCGCTGTTCTCTATCATACTCAGCAGCACACAAAGGACCTGGATAAAAACAAGATCGCTTACGCCTTTCAAAAAAGCGTTGTGGATATTTTAGTCAGCAAAAGTGTTGCGGCCTGTTTAACGCAAAATATAAGGACTCTTCTGATCGGTGGAGGGGTCGCTGCTAACTCCTCACTCAGGACAGAATTAACCCAGGCCTGCCGTGCGCATAAGATCCAGCTGCATATTCCGCCCTTTGAATACTGCATGGATAATGCGGCGATGATTGCCGGACTGGCGTATCAGACATTGCTTCACTCAACCTCCGCACAAAGGAAACGATAACCATGGAAAATGTCGATCCCATTATTGTATTCTTGAAATTGATGCTGGCTGTACTACTCAGCGGCATCATCGGATTTGAACGGGAATCCCGCAACAAAGGCGCCGGCCTGCGGACCCATATTCTCGTCGGTATCAGTGCATGTCTGGTCGTCTTGACTTCATTTTATGTTTCTGATATATATAAAGACACAAGCTTAGATCCAACCCGCTTGCTACACGGCATTATTACTGGGATCGGGTTTCTTTGCGCCGGAACGATTATCCGTGCCGGAAATCAAATTTCTGGGTTGACCACCGCAGCAACGGTCTGGACCGTTGCGTGTATTGGCATGGCCGTTGGAGCCGGACAGTATCTCACGGCGACCCTTTTTACATTGATCGTATTTTTTGTTCTCATCGGCGCACGATCTGTCGAACTGCGAATCAAAGCCCAAACCAAGGAGTAAACTATGGCGTTCAGATCCAATAAGACACGGTCAGATTCAGCATCCAATTCCTCCAACGAGGAAAAAACCATTGAAATCAACGCCCAAATGCAGGGATCGCTCTCATTTAAAGATCCCGTTAATCTGAAGATTAACGGAAATTTCAGCGGGACCCTTGACGTCCGAGGAACACTGACCATCGGAAACAACGCCTTTGTGGAAGCCCATATCACAGGAGAAAATGTTGTCCTCGCCGGTAAGGTCAGGGGGGATGTGATCGCCAAACGAATGCTGGTCCTGATGCCGACGGCTATTTTAACCGGTAACATTACCACGCCGAAACTGAATATTGTTGAAGGCGCGCTGTTCCAGGGCCAATGCCAGATGATCGAAGACACCATGAATCTTGATGAATTGGCCAAATACCTGCAGATCGATTCCTCGGCCATCATTGATTTAGCCAATGCCGGAAAAATTCCGGCAAAACGAACCGGCGATTCATGGATTTTTGAACGGTCCCAGATTGATTCCTGGGCATCAACAGCTCAAATCTAATTATTAACCAGCAGAGGATATCCGCCTCATGGCAGACAATCAATATATCTCCGTTAGAGAAGCCTCACAGATTCTGGGCGTTTCAGAGAAAAAGATCATGGATCTCATCCAATCCACCGATCTGAAGGCCTATAAAATCGCCAATCAATTTTTACGCCTGAAAAAAGGTGAAGTTTTGAGTTTGCGGCAGAGCGGTGACGTAAAAAATGAAACCGTCCAATTTCAATATACAGCCCGTGAACGGGTGCAAGACTTTTTTTATTTTAACAATTTTTATATGCTCTCAGCCGTTCTTATTATCGCTCTGGTTTCCTTCATTTTGTCCTCTTAACAGGGCAAGGGAGGAGCTTTAAGAAAAACCTTGCTATTTAAAAGGACTTATCGTAAAATTTTAGCTCCTTTGTTATTCTAATATATCTGGCGGGGTAGCTCAGTTGGTAGAGCGCACGGTTCATACCCGTGTTGTCGGTGGTTCGATCCCACTCTCCGCTACCATCTATAATGATTTAAGCCACTTGTGAAAAATTCAGCTCGCAGGTGGCTTTTTTCTTACCTTTTGACGCTTGTAGCCAGTATGCCTTTACCGCAATTTCAGGGCATTTCGCCAAACCTTTCTACCATATTAAACCTTACGTTAAAACGATCATTGAACCACATACCCACATCAACATCCTCTTCATTTGCGCTCAAAATATACCAACAATAAATTGACATGACTTATTTAATAGAGTAATTTATAAATACTTTTGTACGTATTTAGAAAACATAATAACTGTTATAGAAAAACATGTTCCAACAGCCCAAATATATCCGACGTTTTGAGCAGATCATCTATTTACTTATTTTTGCTGCCGTGCTCGTTCAGATGCTCCAAAGTTTTCCAATGGCGAAAGGGCTAAACCCGCATTGTTTCAACATGAGCGATGAAGCTGTCTACGCATGGCAAGCAGAAAAGATCTCAAATAATTTCAAAAACATCTTCTCGCCACAAATCAATAAATTTCATCCACCGTTGTTTCCCGTTTTATTGGGATTGGGAAAAACCATCTTTCATGACCTTCCACCTATCACCGCGTACAGATATACAGCCTTATCCATCGGTCTCTTGAGCCTTCTGATTCTATTTTTATTAGGGGTCAACTTTTCCGGCCCTTTTCTCGGAGTGTTCTGCGCCCTGGGCATGACGAAATATTATGTTTTTAATGCGTATAAATTTTTTATCCTTAACGATATCCTGCTGATGCTTTCTATAACATTATTTTTCCTTGTCTTAGCCGGAACACATCCCAACAGTTCCTGGAAAAAGCATGCAACTGTCGGTCTGACCGCCACGCTTGCCATCGCATCCAAATGGACCGGCATTCTGCTCCTTCCAATTATTTTTGCGTATTATACCTGCCAACCGTCTAGAAAATTATTTTTAAAAGGGCTGCAATCCTTCGCCTTTTTTCCCGGATCCATTCTTGCTCTGTCTATTTTTGCCTTGAGTCTGAGCAATTTCTTACACACACACTCCTGGCTACCAGACCTCTCCGCCTTACCATGGGGCTTGTCCGATCTACACATCAATAAAGGCATCCAAAAAGAACCCTTGGAATTTTTTTCCCTTTATTACACACCTTTCAAACCGTTCTTGTTCTTTTTCGCTCTTGGTGCCGTTATTTCATGCCTGCAAAAAAATAAGTTCCTGATCTTCTTGACGATCTTTGTCCTCATGGGGATTACCGTAAATTCATTTATTTCAACCAATGATCCCCGCTATGTTATATATTTACAACCGTTCATTCTTCTGTTAGCTGGTCACGGAATAGAAACCTTTGTCAAATTACTTCTTCAAAAGCCATTAATTATCATGAGCGCTAAATTTATTTTCATATTTTATTATACGGCGGCAGTGCTTCCTCCGCACGCCAATACCCTCGTGCAATGGAGATTTCAGTGTATAGATCTTTTTCCTGCCTACCAATGGATCAAAGACCATGCCCACAATGATGACCTTGTCTTTTCCCAAGAACCGAGAACTATACGCTATTTTTCCGGAATGGATTTTATAGAGGAAGGGGGACGTCTCAGCGGCTGCCCTCCAACACGGCAAGGAATTGCCCAAGCCGTTCATGACACCTCACAAGGAATCATTCTTGAAGTAAACCGCGACCGTGAAAACAGCCGCTCGGATTTCAAACCCTTTTCCAGCCCTGATCAGACCGAACAGTTTCTCCATGAACTGGGATTTGAGCTCAAAGAAAATTTTTACCCTAAGGAAGGGAAGACGGAACCGATTATTAAAATTTATCAAAAGCCTAAAGACTTCTAGAAGAATGAACTCTAGGCCATGGACGGGCATGAAAATCTACTCCATCAACCCCTGCGACTGAAAAAATTCCCGCAGGGCGGAGGCGGTGCTGAAGACTTCCTTTCGGGGAAGATATTCAAAGCCGTCAACAACTTTACCCAATCCGGCACCGATCAGTCCCAAATCATTAAAAAGGATCAATCCTTCTTCGACCGTCTGCGCATACACCACGCTTTCCGCCTGTGCATACCGTTTGAAATCCAGGCGGCCTTGACCAACGGCTCTTAACACGTCAAGACGGTCATAATAAACCATGGCCTCCTTAAGACGGGTTTCGTATGTTTGAACGGACTCCGGCAAACCCTGCCAAAGCGAATCTTCCAAAAACACCGCCGATGATTTTGACAGCAAACACAAGTGCCAGGCGGGAGCATCATACAGCAGAAAACCGGCCATTCTCCAGGCACTTAAATTTTCCATATCCAGCAGCACGATCTTAACACCGTGCGTCACGGCAAAAGCAGGCCAAAGCCGCTCCGGATCTTTTAAGATGTCCTGATATTCCAAATATTTCCATTGATCAAACTGCCGGGTATCAACAAACGGCTGAAAATGAGGATAGCCATCCCAAATCAGATACCCACCGTAGACATCGCTGTTAAAAACGCGTCCCGCAAAACCGTGTTGTTTTAAAAATTCAACCGCCTCGCGCGGATTATCCGTATCCAATACCAGGTCTCGCCGCAATACAACCGTCCCATCGATCACATAACGCTGCTGAGACCGCAGGACAGCATGCGCCAAAAAACCCGCACCCAAACTAACGATCAAAACCCATTGAAGCCAGGATCTCTTTAAAAAGGCCAACCAGCTGCCGGAGAGTACGTCATTCAAGTTTTCCGAGATCGTATACACCGAGACCACCGCAAAAAATAACGACGCCCGCTGATACATCAAAAACAGCGCGGTGGCTGAAGCGAATAGAAGAGTGAACGAGAGACGGCGTTTTTTATTAAAGACCAACAGCAGCAGTCCGGGAAAAAACAGCGAATGAAACCACCAGCCGTGCCAGTTAAAAATGAACCGCGGCGGCTGAAGTTCGTAGATAAACTGAGAGAATTTATAAAACTGAAACCGTTCATAGTTCGGGTCAAGGAAAACAAAGAACGGATAAAGTACCCCTTTGATACCAGTCGGGTTGCATACAAACCCGAACACATACGCGGCCGCGCTCAAAAAAACACGCCCACACGCCGACCGGACCTGAGCGCGGTTCTTCTGCCAGACCCCCAACATGTATTCCAGCCCAAAGGCTCCCAGGATCAAACCCCCATAAACAAATGCTCCCAAATGAATGTTGAACCACACCGCGCCCAAGGCAAACAAGGCCAGACGGGCATATTTTTTTTCAAAAACCGCATACCCCAGGCATCCGATGAGTAGGGCCTGAACAAAAAGCATATTGAACACAAACGGCCGCAACAACGCCCGTCCATGAACCGAAAACGCCAGGATCAAGGCCAGAATAAAGGAAAGCAGAGGAGGGCTCTTCCGGCTGGAATACCAAAAAAACAGCAAAAGGACGAGCTGAACCGTCAGGACACGGAAAATCTTCAGACCGGCAAAACCACCCAGCACATAGACACCGTAATAGATCACGCTTCCCAGCCACTGGAAATATGTTCCCGGCGCAGGACGCGCCTGATCAAAAGCAAAAATATCATAATCCGGAACCGCCCTGTGCTCAACGATCCAGCGGCCGGTACTTAAATGCCACCAGATGTCTTCTGTTTCAACCGGCCTCAAAAAAAAGAAAAACACAGCTGTAAAAATAAGGACGGCGCAAAAAACCCTCAGGACTGTTATCTGTTTATAAGATTGCATAATTTCCCTTCGGAAATGAGACACTAAGACACTCAGGCACTATGGCACTAGAAAAATTAAAATCAAAAACAAAAGGCAGAAAGCCAAAAAAATAATGAACCTTAAGTTTTATTGTGCCATTCATTCTAAAATTTAGCACTCCCAAGATCCACACTCTTTATGCGTTTACACTCCTCATTTCTTTTCTTTCAGCCCTTTAGTGTCGTAGTAGTGCCTTAATTCTTTGATTTTCATTATGTCAGAGCCCTTTTCATTTTAGAAGATGATTCTTTGATTTTTCACACCGGAAACTGTTCAGCAAAGCAGAGGCTTCCATGAAATCATGGACTTCTTCTTCATGAAGCCCCACGGGCAAAGCCCGTGGTCCCCATTTAAATTGCCTCCTGCTGATTCACTTCCCCCACAGTTTTGTGTAACAAAACTTCCAGGGGGGCCTATTGGCGTGAATCAAACCGCTGGGGGTTTATCCGCCTTATCTGTTGACCGGCTTAAATCCGTCATAGCGCCACGGCTTTTAATCGCGCATTTCAGCCAGAGGCTGATCCGACTCTGGAGGACATCCACGGTTAAAAGCCGTGGTTTGCTGCGAAGGCGGATAAAAAAAACGGGAATCCATTAGGAAACACAAAGTTCTACGTTATAATAAACAACAGATTAATGAAAACCACCGGCATCTTAACCTCCACAATATAAACGATCATTAAAAACCGCACATGAAAACCTTAAAGCTCAGACCAACATTCCTTGCCTTTCTGCTGTTTTCCACCCTCGGTTTTCTTCTCTACTTAAACAGCATCCACGGGGAATTCATCTATGATGATATTATAAATATCGAAACCAATCCGCTGATGCACAACGCACGCAACCTCAAATGGATCTCCGGATTTTATGCGACCCGCTTTTTTCCGTATTTCAGCCTTTCCTTAAATTATTTTTTCCACCAAGATCACACCTTCGGATACCATTTGGTTAATATTATTCTCCATATTACCAACACCCTTTTTGTTTTTCTCCTCACACAGCTTCTTTTACAAACCAAGAAACTTGATATCGTCGCTGAAAAAGACCGCTACCTCTTCAGTCTGCTGACCGCGCTGATCTTTCTAACGCACCCCATTCAGACACAAGCCGTCAGCTCCATTGTTCAACGCATCACGCTGCTTTCAACCACCTTTTATTTGGGTTCTGGCGTACTCTATTTAAAATCCCGCTTAGAAAACCGCAAGACCTCATGGATTTTGGCCATCATTCTTTGTGTGATGGCAATGGCCTCGCGTGAAAATGCCGCCACACTGCCGTTTATTCTGTGTTTTATGGAAATTTACCTGATCCAAAGTTCCCGGCCCACTCCAAAAATAAAAACGTTCAAATCACTAGCGCCATTTTTTCTTTCTTTGATCATCATCCCGTCGCTCTTGCTCTATTCCATGAACTGGGGACGTCCGCTCACCAGCATCATCCAGGAAACGGATTCAATTTCTCGCTCCACATACTTTCTGACCCAAACCAGCGTTCTTAATACATATCTATTGCTGTTTTTATTCCCGATTTCTCAAAATGCCGACTATGATTATCCTCTGACCCATTCACCGCTGAATTATCAGTTTCTACTGGGAGCCTGCGTTCTGCTGCTGCTCACGCTGCTTGTTCTGCGCTGGGGGAGAAGACATGCCGTTCTGATCCTCGGATGGGCCTGGTTTCTCATCACTCTCAGCGTTGAATCATCGTTCATTCCGATCAAAGATGTCATCCAGGAGCACCGCCTCTATTTGCCCATGATCGGACTTTCATGGATCCTATCCTACGCGATCGTTCAATCCATCAGATCATCCAAAACACGGTTTACGCTGATCAACGTTCTCCTTCTGCTCTACTGCACTCTCACCATAAGCCGCAATCAGGTTTGGAAAAGCAATGTTGCTTTCTGGCAAGATACCGCTGCCAAATCTCCTTCAAAATCCCGCGCACATATGGGGCTCGGAGCCGCTTACCTGAGAACAGCCGTCTTCCCCGAGGCTGAAAAGCATCTTCATATGTCGATTCTATTAGACCCTGAGAATCTGGCCGGACATGCCAACCTGGGCATTCTTTATTTTCATACCGGCAATTCGGAAAAAGCCCTTTTTCACATGGAAAAAGCCTATTCCTTTAACCCTGGAGAGCCGCTCTACACCCATCATCTCGGATATATGTACATGGAGTTGTCTCAATACGAAAGGGCCTTTTATTTTTATAGAAAACTTTTGGATACGTCATTCTCCAGCTATACGGCCGACCAATACTTCCGCGCCCTCGCTCATTATTATGGAAAAACCCACGACCTGGCTGCCACGCTCATCTATGCGGAAGCGCTTGAAAAACATTTTACTCCGGATGAATACCAGGAAATCCTCGGCCTTTTAAAACGTCTCGTTCCGCCTTCGCCATAACCCTCAGCCCTCTTTGGCAAAAGGGATGAAATCACGTCGAATCAATTGACTTTTTAAATTCCGCCTGCTAGATTATTACCATGCAAATCAAAAATATTTCACTGACTTTAAGTTTCCTGTTGTGCCTCACAGCTCCGGCCTATAGCGCTGACGTTCTGGATCATCCGTTATTCGGAAAACAAAAGCAGGAGGAGGCCAAGGTCGCTAAAGTCCTTTCGACTGACACGATCCGGCTGGAAAATGACAAAACGATCGTGCTCATCGGTCTGCGAGCGTCGGAGGTTTCGGCCCCGGAAAAAGTTGAACAAGACAAGTACGGATTCGTCATTGAATCCGAAACACCCTATGTTTCCACAGAAGAGCGATCCATCAAGTTTGTCCGGGATCTTTTGGAAGGACAAATGGTTCAGCTGGAATATGACATCGAGAAAACATCCGCAACCGGAACGATCCTCGGCTATGTCTATCTCAAAGACGGAACTTTTGTCAATGCGGAGATCCTTCGGCAAGGATTTGCTGATCTCAGCATACGGCCGCCCAATCTAAAGCACGCCGCAGAACTGCGTGAAGCGTACCGCGAAGCCCGGCAGGAGAAGAGGGGCATTCACGGAGAATAATCTCACATGATGTTGTTTCTTAAATTCATAATTCCGCTCGTGATCTTCGGAACTCTTTTTATTCTGATCGCGGTCCGCGGCACACAATGGTTCAACAAATTCTGACCGAATGATGGACGTCCTAAAACATTTCGAACATTTTCTCAAACAGCACCGGCTGATCGCCAAAGGGGATACGGTTGTCATTGGCGTCTCCGGCGGGAGTGATTCCATGGCGCTGCTGCATGCCTTGCGGCTCATCCGCAATCGCTGGGGCCTGCGATTAGTGGCCGGACATGTCAATCACAAACTACGGAAAAGCGCGGACCGTGATGAACGTTTTGTTCAGAATTATTGTCTGAAGCACCATATCCCGTTTTTAAGCCGCACGGTCACGATCAATTTAACGGCCCGCCGGGACTCGGTCGAACAAAAGGCCCGCGAAAAACGCCTGAACGCCTTACTACAGATCACTCAAAGGGAACAACCGGCGGTCCTGGCCCTGGCTCATCATCAGGACGATTTGGCAGAAACCGTGCTCATGCGCATTGTCCGCGGAAGCGGGCTTGCCGGTCTGCAGGCCATGGTCCCCAAACGCACATTTCAAGGAGTCCCGGTGATCCGCCCGTTCCTGCAGATCCCCAAAGAGGAGCTCCTGGCGTTCTGCAAAGATCAAAACATCCCGTTCCGTATTGACCCGACCAACCGCAATGAAATTTTTCTCCGCAACCGTGTCCGTCACGAACTCATGCCGATCCTCAAAACTTACAATCCAAAAATCTCAAAAAGCCTGGCAACGCTTGCAGAAAACAGTGCGGATGATTACGCGTTTCTTCACACAGAAAGCAGCAGACACTTCACGGCCTGCAGAAAACGATCTTCAAATTCAAAAAGCGTCACACTGTCCGCTGACAAAGTGAAGCGGTTGCATCCGGCCATTCAAAAAATGGTGTTGCGGGCTGCCGTAGAATATCTCAAAGGCGACCTGCGACGCTTTGAGCAGAAACATTTCAAGGACCTTCAAGGGCTGCTTTCTGCAAAACACGGACCATGCGCCACAATTAAACTCCCCTGCCAAATGACGGCCAAAAAAAGTTCTTCCTCAAATCTGGTCATCCAATTGTGCGATTCTTAAAAAAATACTTCTTGAAGATTTCATGGCCCTTTTATTCTTGATATTCTTTAAAAATGCTTTATAATTCAAATACACATAAAAATATATAAGGAAAAAATCTATGATTAAAACTCAGCCTCCTCGCAAACGTAATTCAAAAGGCGGACCATCACGCAAACCAAAACAGCCGCCAAATAGCAATTATCTCATTTTATTAATCTTAGGCTTTATCGGACTGCTGCTGCTGGCTTCCATTCCGGAATCATCTCTTAAAAACCAGACCCAGCTGACCTATACCCAATTGTATGAGTTAGTCAAGGACAACCCGACCACTCATTCCATCAAAGAAATGACATTGCGCGAGAGCAGCGAGGAGCGCACCATCGAAGGAACCTACGCGGATGGAAAGACATTCAGCCTGCAGATCCCCCTAAAGGACGATGAACTGCTTCAGCAGATCCGCACCAATGTTCCTGATTTTTCAGTCAAACCGTCCAGCACCTACTTTGGAAAGCTGATGCTTCAGCTGATTCCGGTCTTATTTATTATCGCCTTTATCTGGTTCGTTTTTCACCGCGGAAATCAGATGGGAAGCCGCGTTTTGTCCTTCGGTAAATCCCGCGCCCAAGTCGGCGGAAAAAGCAAAGACCGCGCGACCTTTAACGATGTGGCCGGAGTCGATGAGGCCAAAGAGGAGCTTCAGGAAGTCATTGAATTCTTAAAAGAGCCGAAAAAATTTCAACGCTTAGGCGGCAAAATTCCGCGCGGCGTGCTGTTAGTCGGCCTGCCGGGGACCGGAAAAACATTACTGGCCCGCGCTGTCGCCGGTGAGGCCGAGGTCCCGTTTTTCTCCTTAAGCGGATCAGATTTTGTGGAAATGTTTGTCGGAGTCGGCGCATCGCGCGTCCGGGATCTTTTTGATCAGGCCAGAAAGGCCTCCCAATTATCCGGAAAAGGGGCTATTGTTTTTATTGATGAGATCGATGCTGTGGGCCGCCAGCGATTTTCCGGAATCGGAGGGGGCAATGATGAACGCGAACAAACCTTGAATGCTTTATTGGTTGAAATGGACGGATTCAATCCCCAGAGCGGCGTGATTGTGGTTGCTGCCACGAACCGTCCGGATACGCTCGATCCCGCGCTTCTGCGCCCCGGGCGCTTTGACCGCCAAATCGTTGTGAGTTTGCCGGACATTGTCGGACGCGAACAGATCCTGAAAGTGCATACCCGCACATTAAAGGTGGCTGCTAACGTCGACCTGAAAAAACTCGCGCAACAGACCGTCTATTTTTCCGGAGCTGACTTAGCCAATGCCTGCAACGAGGCCGCTCTTTTGGCTGCCCGTAAAGACCGGGAGTTCATCGAAATGGAAGATTTCTTCCATGCCATTGAGCGCGTGACCATGGGGCCGGAAAAAAAGAGCCGGAAAATTTCCCGCAAAGAAAAAGAGCAAACAGCCTATCATGAAGCCGGACATGCCTTAATTTCGCTCTTGCTGAATGAAGTTGACACCTTCACCAAAGTCTCGATCATTCCGCGCGGTATGGCGGGCGGCTACACATTAACACCGCCGAAAGAGGATCGTCATTATCTCAGCAAAAAAGATCTCAACGGTCGCATGGTCCTGCTTTTAGGAGGACTCGCCGCTGAAGAAATTTATATGAACGACACTACCACCGGCGTCTCAAACGATCTGGAAAATGTGACCCGCATCGCCCGCTCCATGGTCTGTGAATTCGGCATGAATGAAAACATCGGCCGGATGGCCTTGGGTCAAAACCACCGCCATGTTTTTCTCGGACGGGATATGATGGATCATCAAAAAGATTACAGCGAAGATACTGCCAAACGGATCGATGAAGAGATCCGTGCCCTTGTGGATGACGCTTACAACCGGGCACGTAAACTCCTGACCGACAACCGGGATAAACTGGATAAAATAGCAAAATTCCTGATCGAGCATGAAATTATTGATATTGATCAAACACATGAACTTTTGGGTATGCCAATGCCTGCGCCCGAAACACAACCGGATCAACCGCCCGCATCGCTACCTGAGGGAACGGCGCCTCCGGCAGCAACCGCAAATTGATCATGCGGTTGATATATATTCGACATGCCAAAACATATTCGCAAGAACTACTATTGTCCCGCGGCTCAGCACACCCTTGAACTGGGTCCTAAAACCCTGCTGATGGGCATCATCAACATAACGCCTGATTCATTCAGCCATGACGGCTGTATGCGCCCCAAAAAAAATCCATGTGATTATGCTTACCGCCTTGCCTTAAAGCAGATCCGAAGCGGTGCTGATCTTCTTGATATCGGAGGGGAATCAACCCGCCCGGGTTCCGCCCGTGTATCTGCCGATGAAGAGAAGAGCCGCATTCTTCCAATTATAAAAAAACTTACTCAGAATACCTCTATTCCGATTTCAGCCGATACAAATAAAACATCTGTCGCCAAAGCCGCACTGGATGCCGGAGCATCCCTGATCAATACGATCAGGGGGGTTAATCCGAGCCGATCCTTGCTGCGCATGGTGGCCCGCTACAATGCGGCAATTGTCCTGATGCACATCGGAGGGGGAACTCCACGCACAATGCAAAAACGCTATGCCTATCGCAATGACCTCATCAATGAAATTATATGCGCATTGAAATATTCCGTAGAAAAGTGCTTGGAAAATGGGATTAAATCCGATAGAATCATACTGGATCCCGGGATTGGATTTGGAAAACATGCAGATCACAACTTGCAGATTATCAATCAGTTACACCGTTTTCAAGCGCTTGACCATCCGATCTTAATTGGAACATCCCGGAAATCATTTATCGGATGTGTCCTTGATCAACCGGATCCGGTGCAACGCCTGTTCGGAACGGCTGCC
Source organism: Candidatus Omnitrophota bacterium (assembly GCA_038222225.1). Taxonomy (GTDB): domain Bacteria; phylum Omnitrophota; class Gorgyraeia; order Zapsychrales; family JANLHA01; genus JAKLFA01. The sequence continues at coordinate 12,198 of JBBRHV010000015.1, read as the reverse complement.
AGCGTCACCGCCGCTATTCTGAACGGCGCTCATATTGTCCGCGTGCATGACGTCGGACAAATGAGAGAGGTGGCATCCATGACCGACGCGATCATCAACGAGAAAGCCATACGACTATGATACAAACCTTATCCATCATCTGGTCCGGAGCACGGCCGGTTCTTGAAATCATCATCCTGTGGATTGTCTTTTATTATATATTGGTATTCTTCGCCGGGACACGTTCATTTCAAGTCCTGAAAGGGATCACCTATATTGCTGTGGCTTTTTTTCTTTCCCAAATTCTTGGACTGAAAATCCTAAGCTGGCTGCTGCAGGAATTTTTCGGCATTTCAATCATTGCTTTTCTGATCATCTTCCAGCAGGAAATCCGTCAGGGTTTGGCCCGCTTGGGGCGGCAGCACTTATTCAATGTCTCCCTGGCCGAATCTGAATTGACCGCTCTCATCGATGCGATCACCTCCGCGGCCTATAAGATGTCCAAAAACCATATCGGATGTCTCGTCGCGATCGAACGCGAGGCTAAACTAACAACCTATATTGAGAGCGGTGTTAACATTGACGGAAAAGTGACTGCGGAAATGATCCAAAGTATTTTTACGCACCATTCGCCCCTGCATGACGGAGGGGTGATCATCCGGGGTGACCGCCTTGTCGCCGCGTCCTGTTTATTCCCATTGTCCGATAACCCGAATTTCAGCAAGATCATCGGGACGCGCCATCGGGCAGCCTTAGGATTGACCGAGCAGACCGACGCGGTCGTGATCATGGTTTCAGAGGAAACAGGGGAAATCTCAGTGGCCGAAGACGGACGCTTTATCCCAGTCATCAACCGCGAACGGCTGACAAACATCTTAAAAAATATTGTCACAACACCAAAAAGCGCTAAACGAAAATGAAAAATTTCTTCACACACAATGTCGGCTTAAAATTTATCGCACTCATCCTCGCGATCATCACCTATATTTATGTTGACGCGCAGCTTCTAAAATAACATCGCAAATGAGGGAGTTTATTTTTTATGCCGAGACTCGGTGTTAATATTGATCATGTTGCCACGCTTCGTCAGGCACGGGGAGAACATTACCCGGACCCGATCCAGGCCGCTCAGATCTGCGAAGAAGCCGGGGCCGACAGCATTGTCTGCCATCTGCGGGAAGATCGCCGTCATATACAAGATCGCGACGTCGTCGCCTTGCGAAAAATTGTCCGCAGCCGTCTGAATCTTGAGCTGAGCCTGACCCAGAGCATTCTGGATATTGCCTGTCGCATCAAACCCGATGAGGCCACCATTGTCCCGGAACGGCGCCAGGAGATCACAACCGAAGGGGGTTTAGATGTCCTGCGGTATTTTAAGCGGACCCAAAGGGCTGTGCGCCAATTGAGCGGCGCCGGAATTGAGGTGAGTTTATTTATTGATCCGGATGAAGCCCAAATTTTAGCTGCTCACCAGAGCGGTGTTTCCATCATTGAACTCCACACCGGCAAATATGCGACGGCAAAATCGAACAGCATCCGTCAACGTGCACTTGCGAACCTTAAAAAAGCCACACACTACGCCCAATCGTTAGGCCTCACCGTTGCTGCCGGACACGGATTAACCTACACCAACACGCTGCCCATTGCCAAAATCCCGGGGATCAAAGAGCTCAATATCGGGCACTCCATCATCGCCCAATCAGTTTTTGTAGGCTTAAAAAAGGCGGTTAAAGACATGCGCACACTTGCACGAGGAAAGGCATTATGATCTTGGGAATCGGTACAGATATCGTTGAAGTCGCGCGCATCCGCACCTCCATTGAACGCTGGGGAGACAACTTTCTGAAACGGATTTTCTGCGACGAGGAAATTGCCTATGCGCAGAAACATACGGACCCGTTTCAGCATTACGCGGCACGGTTCGCCGCTAAAGAGGCGGTCTTTAAGGCCTTAGGCGACCGGGCCTTTGTGAATTGGAAAGCGATCAAAATCATTAACGATTCAAACGGAAAACCCGTTTGCCATTTTCTTGAGCAGGAATTCGACGGAAACGTCCTGATTTCCCTGTCTCATACTAAAGATTATGCCGTTGCCAACGCCATTATTACGACAAAAACCTGATGTTTACAAAAACACCTTCGGCCACGCCCTGATCCTGGCCGGATCTCCGCGGATGTTGGGTGCCTCGGCTCTGTGCGGCTTAGCCGCCATGCGCGCAGGCGCAGGCCTTGTAACACTCGGCGTTCCTCGAAGTTTAAACCTGACTCTGCAGCGTAAAATATCCGCGGTGCTGATGACGCTTCCGTTGCCGGAAACAACCCAGCACACCTTTGCCACACGGGCATGGGCCGAGCTGAAAAAAAACATTCAGACATTTTCCGCCGTTGCGATCGGACCCGGGCTCTCCGGAAATCTTCAAACCCGAGCATTTATCAAGCAGATCCTGCTCAACTGTCCGGTGCCGCTTGTCATTGATGCCGATGCCTTAAATGCCGTCTCAGAGAGCACGTCCGATCTTTTATTCAAATCAAAGGCTCCCAGGATTTTAACGCCGCATGCAGGAGAATTCCACCGTCTGTTGCACACATCAAACATTCCCGATGAGAAAAACCTCAAAGCCCGCAGCCGGCTTGCACAAAACTTTGCCAAGCGTTACCATTGCGTGTTGCTTCTGAAAGGACACCAGACGATTGTGGCGGACCTTTCCGGGGCCTGTTATATCAACACCAGCGGAAACTCCGGAATGGCAACAGCAGGATCCGGCGATGTCTTAACCGGCATCCTCACGGCTTTTCTGGCCCAAGGCATTCCGCCTTTTGAAGCTGCCAAATGGGCAGCCTATCTACACGGCAAAGCAGGGGACCTGGCTGCAAAGGCAAAAGGGAAAGCTTCCTTGATCGCCACCGATCTTATTGAATCCTTACCCAACGCACTGAAAAACGCAGGGAAAAGAACCTTATGAACTTATCCATTCCGTTCGGCGAAAAAAATATTGTCCTTCATAGTTGCTGCGCGCCATGCTCAGCGGCCGTCATTACCCGACTGCTGGAGGACAAGATCAAACCAACCATTCTTTTTTATAATCCCAACATCCATCCGAAAGACGAATACGCACGCCGAAAGGCAGAGCAGATCCGTTTCGCGAAAAAGAAGGGCATCCGTTTTGTGGATTGCGATTATGATACGGAATATTGGTTTCAGGAAACCAAAGGAATGGAACATGCGCCCGAACGCGGCGAACGCTGCTTCACTTGTTTTTTCATTCGTCTGAAATATTTAGCCCGATTTACCGCACAGCACGGATTTAAAGTCTTTACAAGCACCTTCGGTTTGTCCCGCTGGAAGGATCTTCAGCAGGTCAACACCGCCGGCTGCCAGGCCGCCGAGCTGTTTCCCACCACCATCTATTGGGATCACGATTGGAGAAAAGAAGACGGGGCTGAACAAATGTATTTGATCTCAAAAGCTGAAGAATTTTACAAACAGGAATATTGCGGCTGCATCTACTCCCTACGGGACGCTGAATCCCGTCGGGCAGACAAGGGAAGGCCCTCAATCGAAGACGAGGGCCCAAAATATTATTCCAAATAAAAGGGGGCTGCTCTGCCATGCATGACCTTCTACTCAATCTATCCTTTTTTCTTCCGTTAATTGTCCCTATCCTTATTTCCCGTACCATTCCCGAACGTTTTATGACTATTTTGACTTTAACGCCGTGGGCAGCTCTTTTCTTTGTCTTTGCAATCGGATTTTGGGCAACTGGTGAAAATGCTGCCATTGGAGCCGTTGCGGTAGGTGGGTGCCTATTCGTACCAGCGACCATCCTAACATCCCTATCTGCAATAAACCGTCTTAAAACTACGGCGTTTCGTTTAATCGCACTTCTGCCTGCTTTTCTCTCCATACCGGTTTTAATTCTTGCAATTAACCTTGGTACAACACCAACACCGGTGCAATCCTTCCTGCAAACCAATATATATGAAACTGTTCTTAACGCTTCTTACCCATAATTGTATATCCCGATCGGAATAGTCTTCAATAAAAAAGGCTGCGTATAAAATACGCAGCCTTTTAAAAACCACCCTGTTCGATCAGTGATTATAAATGACGCTCGACTTTTCCTTCAACTTTCTTAAACGCCGGTTTAAATTCCTGCGCCTTACGACCGAAGGATAAACCCAACCGTTCATGCAAGGCAACCAGACTCAAATCCACATGACGTGGTTCAATAGCCTTAGCAGTATCCATATAACGGATCTCATTGCCTTCCACCTTGACAACCGTGACTCCCGCGATCCCATTCATCAAAAGCTGAACCGCCGCAGCTCCGGCTTCCCGGCCAAAATTGACGTCAAAAGCAGAGGCACGGCCGCAACGGACCAAATGGCCCGGCGTCACTGCCCGAACCTCTGGAACTTCATAAATGCCCTGTACAAACATTTTCTGATCAATCATAAATTTCTTGATCTCTGGATCAGCCTTAGCGCGCTTCGTCAGCTGCTGGCAAACATACTTGCCGGCACCAGCCAATTTTTTATGCCCAAATGCATCAACGCCCGCTGTTTCATCCACAATTTCAGTTCCATCAGCATTGCGCAAACCTTCGGCAACAATGATCAAATACGTCCCGGCCTTCACATCACTTCCGGCTACACGGGCGCTAAAAACACGCTTCATATCTTCATACAATGCATCAAAATCCACCGGCACCTCAGGGATCAAGACCGCATCCGCATCAGCTGCCACACCGCCGCGAAAAGCCGTATGTCCGGCATATCGGCCGAAAACTTCCATGACAATAATACGGTTATGCGTACGCCCCGTTGTTTTCAAATCTTCCGCAAACTGGGCAATGCGGCTGATCGTTGAATCGGCGCCCACCGAATATGTCTGCAAATCTAAATCCATGGTCTTTGGGGCATGAACACAGGGGATGCCGTTTTGATTAAGGTCCACAATCACGCTTCCGGTATCATCACCGCCGGAAATCACCAGGCCATCGATGCTGAACTTCTTTAATCCCTGTTTGATCCGCTCATATTTTTTAGGATCATCGATCTTTTTAATCTTAACCCGGGAATGTCCCGCCTCTGAACCAGCCAGACTGTTATTAATCAGATCCAAACGCATCGGCGTCAATTCAACAAGACTGTCAAAATCCAAGAGATTGTAAAGGCCCGCATAGCCATTGGGAATGACATAACATCTTGCCCCTTTGTCATTGGCCATCTGCGCAGCACCCTTGATGACCGCATTGAGACCGCCGCAGTCACCACCACTGGTAATAATCCCGATCTTTTTCATCACAAACTCCTTTTCAAACAATTCATTATTTTAATATGGTTCAGCCTCTAGAACATGTATGAGGAATCACTCTTGAAAATCTTACCGATTAAATCATAAAAAGACACCCTTGACAATACCTTTATCAAAAAAGGAAGAGGCTAACCCTTTTGAGCGGAGGTGAGCATGTCACGGGCATGTTCCAGGGAAAGCTTTGTCTTCTTCTGGCCGTCCATCATCTGCGCCAATTCTTCCAAACGCTCATCGCCTTTTAAATTCAAAATCTCGGTGACTGTCCGCTTATTGATCACGCGCTTGATCGCTTTAAAATGCTGCTGCCCGAATGCCGCGATCTGAGGGAGGTGGGTGATCAAAATGACCTGACGCCCGGAGGCCAATTGCTGCAGCTTCATTCCGGTGATCGTCCCCAACCGTCCGCCAATCTGCGCGTCAATTTCATCAAAGACCAGAACCGGGATCGGATCCACTTCCGTCAACGCGCGCTTCAGCGCCAGCATGATCCGAGCCGCTTCACCGGAAGAGACAATCTGTGAAAGAGGTTTTAATTCTTCCCCGGCATTGGGGCTGATGAAAAAAACAACCCGGTCACAACCATCCAGCATGAAATCCGCTTTTTCAAAACGGACTTCAAATTTGACATGTTCAATTCCCAGATCTTTCAATTCCCGTTCAATGATGGACTCAAGTGTTTTGGCGGTGATCTTGCGCTTTTTGGTTATTTCAGCCGCTAAATCCGCAAGCCTCAAACGCACTGCCTGTATCCCGGCTTGAAGCTCCTTATCATTGTGTTCATAGTCGATAAGCATCGCATACGTCTCTTTCGCTTTCTCCAGAAATGCCCTGGCCTCAGAAAGCCCTGGCCCATATTTGCGCTTAATATCTTCGTAGGAATCATAACGCCGGCTGACCTCGTCCGCCTCTCCTGGCGCAAATGACAACGCCTCCAGATAATCCCGCATCTCCGACGCTACTTCCTCACAGATCTCCTGGGACTGCTCCAATTGCACTTTAAAACTGTGCGCCTGTCCATCGACATCTGACAGCTGCTGCGCATACCCGCACGCTTTACGGATCTGCTCATTAATTCCGCTGGTCTCGTCATCCAGACACTGCATCATCAGAGAGGCCTGTTCAAACAACCGTTCCGCATTGCGCATGCGATTCTGTTCCGACAGCAGAGCTTCATAATCCTCATCTTTTAATGAGACCTGTTCCAATTCCCGGATCTGATGAGCTAATAAATCCATTTCCCGATCCTTGGAATCTGCCATGGCCTTAAGATTATTGAGCTGCATGGTCAGCCTCACATAATCTTTAAATTCATTCCCGTAGGTTTCTTTTACCTCGCCGAATTTGATCAGCTGATCCAACATCCGTAAATGATATTCATCAGACAACAACAACTGGTGATCATGAGGCCCGTGCAGGTCAACCAAATGATTGCCCAACACCTTTAATTGCGCGACCGTAACATTAATGCCATTCACCTTAACCCGGGTCCGCCCATCCGGAAGATATTCTCTGCGGATGATCAGCAGTCCATCTTCCGCATCAACAAATTCCTGAAACACATCATGAACTTTTAAAAAACGCGAGGGGAGGAAGAAGGCGGACTCCACAACACAGGAGAGATCCTTATCCCGGATTTGGCTTGGATTTAAGCGCTCTCCCAACGCGAAACGAAGACCATCGATAATGATGGATTTCCCGGCCCCAGTTGAACCGGTCAAAACGTTTAAGGCAGGGCCAAAATCAATCGCAACCTCATCAATAAGCCCGAAATTTTGAATTTTCAAATTCGTAAGCATTCTTTTAATTTCCCACCTGTGCAGGTTTTTATTGTACCAGACTCTGAACCGCTTGTGAAGATTGTCGTTTTAATCATCAATTTTCAGAAAAAACTGAAAAAATAAACATTTTGTTGGATTTTTTCACTCTTTATACGGATTGACCTTGAAAACGTTTTCTTATTGATGATATACTCTAACGCCTATATATAGTTATTAATAATACATTATGAAATCACGACTTTCTATCATTATAATAATTTTTGTTCTTTTCGTACTCACCGCAGGAACATGTGCGCTTGCTCAAGCCGCAACGGACTGCAGCGACCCCGAATTGAGTTTTCGGCTAATGAATCAAAGCCGCGCTTTGCTCAGAGAACACCGCTATATTGAGGCATCCCATCACTTGGCAAAAGCCATTGATGCTGATCCGAATAATCTGCAAGCCAAACAGCTCCTGAAACAAATTCAGGATGGGTATTACTCTTCACGCGCTCAGGAACAGGAAAAAAATATCCCCTATGAAGAAGAGCTCCAGTCTTATCAACAACAAATTCAAACGTTCAAAGAAGAACAAATACGTAAAGATAAAGCACAGGCTGAATTGAAACAGCAACATGCGGTTCTTCAGGCTTCTTATAAGACTTTAAAATCAGACCGTCTCGCCATGGACAAAACAATCTTCGACCTGAAAGATGATTTTGCCTCCAAACACCGCGCCTTGGTTGAAAACCGTAAAACATTCTTAGCGCTGCAATTCACACTCGGCGAGATCGAGAACCGCCTGCAAACCGCTGAAGTCGAATGGGGTAAGGAGAAGCTGGCCTTTGAGCGCGAGCTGAATGTGCTGGATCGTCTTCTAAAAATCACGAGTACTGAAAAAAATAAAATCACTGCCAAACTTGCCGCCCTGGAATATCACACCCAGGCGCTGACCTTAGATCTGGCGTCATTAAAAAGAACTGCCTACGTTGAAATCTCTCTCAAAAAGGTCAGCATCGAACGCGTCAAAAATATTGTTCATCAAAAGGACAGCGAAATTCAGCAGCTTAAAGAGAACTACGCGTCGAATGTACAGAAAAAACGAATCGCCCTGGCCTCTCTGGATGAAAAAGAAAATTCACTGGATCAGCTGAGGGAAACAATCATCAAGCTTCAGAACAAACTTGCAACAGCAAAAAACCTGTACCGAAAAACTCAAAAGGTTGCGCAGGCCAGCCGCCTCTATGAAGATGAATACCGGAAAACCCAACAGGACCTCAACAAGACCCGCAACGAACTCTTTTTGGCTCAGCAAAAACTTACGCACAATGACCGTCTGTTCCAACGTCAAAGTCAGACCATTATGACCCTTTCCAAAGAGATGGCCGAACTGGAGAATAATCTTACCAATTATCAGCGGTTGAGCAACGGCTCACTCATCAAGGACTACGAACGCCTGAAACAACAAACAGAAAAGCAGAGCAAATTCGTCCGGCACATCCAGTTTCAGGATAAAGAAATTCAAGACCTGAAATCAGAACTGGCCTCCACACATAAACGCCTCAAAAGCATTGATCATGATGTTTCCTACCAAAATAACCCTGACCTCAAGGACCTGAAAAAACAGATCCATGAAATCCTGGCCAGAATCGAGAGCCACCAAGATTCCGAGACAAATTTTTAACTTGATTCATATCTAAGGAAATTGAAAAGTGGAGCGGGAGAAGGGAATCGAACCCTCGTATCCAGCTTGGAAGGCTAGTGTTCTGCCACTGAACTACTCCCGCATAAAAAGCCTATGGCCGAAAACTTTAAAAAATGGGCAGAGGAGGATTCGAACCCCCGAAGCGCAGGCGCAACAGATTTACAGTCTGTTCTCGTTGGCCACTTGAGTATCTGCCCAAAACTATACTGGAGCTGGCGAGAGGCTTCGAACCCCCGACCTACTGATTACAAGTCAGTTGCTCTACCAACTGAGCTACGCCAGCAAATTTTTTTCAAAAAAACAAAACTTTCCTTCAAAACGAGCCCTAAGTTTAGCAAAGTTTCTTCTATCTGTAAAGGACGAATTCTAGCGAATCTCGCCGCTTGAGAAAAGCCTCTTTTCCGTATACAGCCGGATTTTCCTGTGTATAATATGAAGTGAATTTCCAAGGAAATGAAAGGATTTTATGACTGTTACCTTGCTTTTGCCAACATTGAATGAAGTCAACGGAATGAAAGCCATTATGCCTAAGATCAAGCCCGAATGGTATGATCAACTTTTAATTATTGACGGTCAATCGACTGACGGGACCATTGAATACGCCAAAGAACAGGGGTATGAGATTGTCATACAGCAAAAAAAGGGGATGCGCAACGCTTATATGGAAGCCTTGCCGCATGTCCGCGGGGACGTGATCCTCACGTTCAGCCCTGATGGAAATTCGATCCCGGAGCTGATCCCGATTTGCCTTGCAAAGCTGAAAGAAGGCTATGACATGGTCATTGTTTCCCGCTACAAGGATGGGGCCAAAAGCTATGACGATGACGCCGTCACATCGTTCGGGAACGCCCTTTTTACCACCATGATCAACCTGTTGCACGGCACTCATTACACCGACGCCATGGTGATCTTCCGTGCCTACCGCAAAAACCTGATCCAGGAACTTGACCTCGATAAAGACGAATCTTATGAATTTGAAGAACGGCTTTTTAAGACCAATATCAGCTGGGAACCACTCCTATCCATTCGTGCGGCAAAACGCGGATTAAAGGTTGCCGATATCCCCGGTGATGAACCCGCGCGCGAGGGAGGAGAGCGCAAACTTCAGGTCATGCGCTGGGGCGCTGCGTATATGTGGGAAGTTTTTCGCGAAATTTTTGTTTGGAAATGATGATCAACGGCTGACACAAGAACAAGGCACCAGATACATGACACAGGGAAGAAACAAAATCATGCCCAATAATTCAATCGCTCAACATTATGACAAACTTGCGTCCAAACGGGATGCCTTTATTGAAAAGAACCAATACTACTACGACCTGCTTGTTCGCTACTACCGTTATCTGATCCCCCAAGGAAAACGCGTTCTTGAGATCGGCTGTTCCACGGGTTATCTCTTAAACGCGCTGAATCCTTCTTATGCCGTCGGCATTGATCTGAGCCGGGAAACGATCCTGACCGCGCAGAAAAGACATCCGAATCTTGAATTTCATCACGGTGATATACAACACCTTGATCTCAAGGGACCATTTGATTACATTCTTTTGTCAGGAACGCTGCATGAAACCGAAGACATCATCGCGCTTTTAAAAAAACTCCCCCGGCTGTGTACACCTCAAACCCGCATCATCATTGAATATTACAGTTATCTTTGGCAGCTAATTTTAAAAGCCGGAGAGAAGCTCGGGCTCAAAATGCCGCAACCGCGACTGAATTGGCTGACACACCATGATATTAAAAATTTTTTATACCTCTGCAACCTTGAACCGGTCCGCATCGAACGGAAAATCCTGTTCCCGATCCATTTCCCGTTTCTCAGTTTTCTTTTCAACCGCATCATCGCAAATTTACCGCTGATCAATGCTTTGACGCTCAATCACTTCGTCATCGCGCGCCCGACCCCTGCGGCTCATCAGGAATATTCCGTGAGCATTATCGTTCCGGCACGTAACGAAAAAGGAAACATCGAGGCTGCTGTCAAGCGAACGCCTGCGTTTGGAACACGGCAGGAATTCATTTTTATCGAAGGCGGGTCCAAAGACGGGACCTTTGAAGAGATCGAGCGTATCGCTGCCGCCTATCCCCAACGGAATATCCTCGCTTTCAAACAAACGCGACGGGGAAAAGGAGACGCCGTGCGCTTGGGGTTTTCCAAGGCAACAGGGGACATCTTGATGATCCTCGACGCTGACCTCACCGTTTCTCCGGAAGATCTCCCGCAATTCTATAATGCCGTCATCGAAAACAAAGGTGAATTTATCAACGGATGCCGCCTGGTGTACCCCATGGAAAAAGAGGCCATGCGCTTTCTAAACCTGATCGCCAATAAATTCTTCGGGATCCTGTTTTCCTGGTTCATCGGGCAAAAACTCAAAGATACTCTTTGCGGAACAAAAGTTCTTTTCCGGGAACAATACGAGGAGATCGCCCGCAACCGAAGTCACTTCGGAGAATTCGATCCATTCGGAGATTTCGACCTTATTTTCGGCGCCTCCAAACTCAACTTAAAGATCACCGAATTGCCGATCCGGTACAAGGAACGCACCTACGGTTCCACCCAGATCCGTCGATTTTATCACGGCCTGCTTTTATTCCGCATGTGCTGGTTCGCCTGCCGTAAAATCAAATTCATTTAATCTTTTCTGAAAATACCTTCTCCAGAACGATTGCTGATGCAAACGGAAGCAAAGGGAAATAGTGCAATAAAAGACGGGACAACAATGCCTGAGAAAAAATCCAATGAAAGTTCGGCGTCAAAACAAATAAGGCAATATCGAAGCCTATAAACGCCCCAATACTTATAAGAATATACTGAAAATGTTTCAACTGAAACACCCGATATCCTGTGAAGCATATCCAGACAAATAGAAGCCAATTCCATCCCCAATTCCCGGTTTTCACCATATTCAACAAGATCTGTTTTGCGGTAAAAAAGAAACGATAAAGAACATTCGCTGAAAATTCTAGCGTAGTTTTTCCTGTCTCCCCAAAACCAATCCCATTCACATACTTGAACAGCAGATAGCCGCTGACCACAACCGCTACAGGCAAAACTACCTTGAAGAAATCGCGGGAGTGCTCTTTCGAAAAAATATTAATTTTATACAAACGAGAGCCTGCGACGCACATACCCGCCACAATAACCGAATAAACCGCACCCTCAAATTTTACAAAAAAGGCCATCCCGCAACACAATCCCGCCACAAGAAAAAAGGACGACTCCTTATGATGATACCCCAACAAAACGAACCATACCGCAGCGCACGTATAAAAAGCCAAAACAACATCCGCATAGGCAATTTATAATGCCCCCGGAAAACTGGACCACAAAAAGGCAAGAGTTAGGTATAATCTAACGTAGTCAAGGAGGTCCAGAATGGGCAGAATAAGAAGAAGTTTCAGTAACGAGTTTAAGGCCAAGGTGGCGTTGGCGGCGCTTAA
>JBBRHV010000014.1:0-45510 GCA_038222225.1 Candidatus Omnitrophota bacterium | reverse complement strand
AGGCTTGATCAACAAAATCCGTGTCATTCAAAGACGTTCGTTTGGAATTCGGAATCTTGAGTATTTAAAACTCAAGGTCATAACGTCATTTATCAAAGATCAACCCCTGTGATTTACCCACAGGAAACGGTGAAGAGCCAATCTTTTAAACTAAACTCCCCACCTTTTCCAACAAAACATCTTTGCCGTCACACTTATCAAAATAATCATCCGCGTCAAAAATATAAGCCTGCTGCATCTCAACGGGAAAATTGCTAGACACAAGAACCTTTGTGCCTGGCCGGACCATTTTGATGATCTCAAAAAAATGGCACCCGTCAATGGCCGGCATCGCAAGATCAAGAACTACAAGATCCACCCTATTTTTTAGATCTTTTAAAAATTTCAATGCGAGGGTATTGTCAGAAAACCCGATCGTATCATAACCGGCCTTCACTAAGATGTGCGTGCATAAAACCCTGACTTTAGCCTCATCATCAATCACGACCACTCTTTTTTTCCTGTCCCGATCATCCCCCAAATAAAACCGGACCTTTGACAGCAAGACATCCAAGCCTTCTGATTTGTCATAATAATCATCCGCTTTTTCAATCCGCTGCTTCTGCTCTTCCAGAGGATACACACTCGAAACAACAACCTTAACTTCTTTATGAAACGCCCGTATCAAATCAAAAAGGACAGTTCCATCCACCTCGGCCATATTGATATCCAGCAAAACCAAATCGACATCCTTTTGAACCAAGAGCTCCTTCGCCTCCACGGCGTTTGACGCCAATACAATATCAAAACCTGCCCGGCTTAAAAGCCTTCCGTAGACATTTCTGATATTTTTCTGATCATCAACAACAAGAATAGTTTTCATGTCCACACCTTCCTTTCAGTGTTCATTTTAAATTTAACATGACACACATTAAGAACAGATGAATTGAACATTAAAATTTTCTTATTTTTAAAAAACAAGCTCTTTAGGAGGATAAAGAAAACGAGACCGTAAAGGTAGCGCCCTGGCCCTTTTGGCTCTGAACCGAAATCTGACCGGAATGAGCCCTGGCGATCGACTGAGCAATCGCCAGCCCCAGCCCGGTCCCGGACTCGCGGGTTTCGTCCATGTCCTCAACGCGATAGAATTTCTCAAAGATCTTATGAGTGTCCCCGGGAGAGATCCCGATTCCGGAATCTGCAACTGATAAAACTGCGTGGTCATCCTTAACCGTTAATTCAACCACAATGCGTCCTTTAAGCGGCGTGAATTTGATCGCATTATGAATCAGGTTGAAAACTAGCCGTCTCAAATGAACCGCATCATATTGGACAAAAACCGCATGACCCGGCACTTTAATCTCAAGGGAAATTTTCTTTTCTAAAGCCAGAACAGAACTGTGCTCATAGATGTCCTTCAAGAAAGGGACTAAATCGCCGGTTATAAAATTAAAAACATCCGGCTTATAATCAAGTTTTGCCAGCAGCAAAAGATCTTTCGTAATTTTGATCATGCGTTCAATTTCTTCAAGGGATGTCACCAGAACCCGTTTATACTCTTCAACGGAACTGTCCTCACTCAGAGCCAGCTCCATCTCACCTTTCATAATCGCCAGCGGCGTTTTAAGCTCATGAGCAACGTGAGAACTGAACTCATTAATATGCGAAAACGAGATCTCCAGGCGGCCGATCATTGTATTAAACGATTCGATCAGGCCGCGCATTTCCACATCGATCTCCTGATCCGCAACCCTGGCTGTCAGATTCTTATGCGATATTCGATTGGCGGTCTGAGTCACCGAAACCACCGGCTTAAGAATACTTCGCGTTAAAAAAATCCCGAAGAAACTTGCCGCGGCTATGATCATAACCACCGCGATCCCGATAATCATCAGCAATTCATTGAGAATGTCTATGACAACCTGACGAGACGTTGCTAAACGAATGACCAGCGGCGCCTGCTTATTGTATAAAAACGGAAAATTGATAACGCGAAAATTTCCATACTCACCGCTCATATTGCCGAAATACACCTGTTGAAACGATAACGGCATCGCCTTGGACGCGCTTATGCCAACAGACTTCGGCATAGAACCGGAGGATAGAATTTCTTCTCCGCTTCTGTTAAAGATCTGAAACATGTCATTCTTCAGGCCCAGCGACTGAACGTCCACCTTCCACAATTTATCGACAATGCTGCGACTGTCGATGCCCAGCTCTTTTTCCGCCAAAAGATTTTTCATGAAAGTCAGTGGGTGAGCTTCCATTGTTTTGACTTCAGCATACGCGTTAAGAATTCCTGAGATCTGTTCAACTTTGATCTGGATGTCCCTGTCAAAATTCCAATACAAAATACGGTAGACCGTGAAAAAAAGAACAGCGCTGTAAAAACTCAGGATCAAACAGAGAATCCCGGCAAACAGCACGCTTGTTTTAAACCGGATCGAATTAAATTTCATTTTCGCCATCCTTCAGGACATATCCCACGCCCCGTATGGAATGGATCAGCTTCCTGTCAAAATCCGAATCCACCTTTTTGCGCAGATAATTAATATAGACATTGATCACATTTGAAAAACTGTCGAAATCCTCATTCCAAACATGCTCAGAGATCATGGTTCGAGTGACAACTTGATTGGCATTAACCATCAAATATTCAAGAAAGGCATATTCGGTTGCCGTCAGATCGATCTTTTTTTGAGCGCGGGTCACGCCATGGGTCACTTGATTCAGCTCAAGATCAGCCGTTTTCAAAACAGTTGTGACCTGCGGATACTTCCGCCGAGTCAATGCCCGAACTCTGGCGAGAAACTCCGCAAATGCAAAGGGCTTAGGCAGGTAATCATCCGCGCCGGCGTCCAACCCGGAGATCTTATCATCCAATTCGTCCCGAGCTGTCAGCATCATGATCGGAACAGCAACTTTCTGCTTTCGCAATTCCCGGCAAATAAACATGCCGTCTTTCCCGGGCAGCATGATATCCAGGATGATCAGATCGTAAGGGGCATTTTGCGCCTGGAAAAGCCCGTCCGTTCCATTGTGAAGAACATCGACAGCGTAGCCTTGTTCTTTCAGCCCTCTTTGAATAAAGCTGGCTACTTTTTTTTCATCTTCGATCACCAAAATACGCATCAGCTCACCTTTCCCAGATCAATATCTCACTTAACCAGTGTCCTTTTTAATTAAAACTTTACAACCCCGGCTCTCAACCGCAGGATTCCGGTTCCTGTGGTTCGCGATTGCCCCTGTTTACCTTCCTAACGCCACAAAATACCTCAACCAAAGATAAATCATAGAAATAAAAACCGATTGAATCGTGAAAAAGAAACCATACTTAAAAAACCGTTTAAAGGAGATCGGGCAATGATTCCGTTCACTGATCTTAGACATGACAATATTCGCCGAGGCACCGATCAACGTCGCATTACCGCCAAGGCAGGCGCCCAAAGCCAAGGCCCACCACAACGGCTGAGCAATCTGCACATGGATCACGGCCGGATCCGTGATCCCCAGTTCCACAGCAAAAAATTCAATCACCTGTTTAATGAGCGGGATCATCGTGATCACAAACGGGATATTGTCCAGGATCGAGGAGAACAGAGCCGAACCCCACAGGATAATAATGACCACCGCAAAAAGATTCGTCCCGGCTGAACGCAGCACATGATCGCCAATCCAGGAGATCACTCCATTCACTTCAAGGGCCGAGATCATCATAAACATTCCGATGAAAAAAAATACAACGCCCCATTCAACCCGCATAAATGTCTCATCACTCTCAGAATGGCATACCAACAGCATGATCATGCTTCCGGCCAGTGCAACAATACCCGGTTCCAAGCCAAGGGCCTCATGAAAAAAGAACCCGACAAAAATCCCGGCCAAAACAATCAATGAGCGGATCATGTTCTTACGATCAATAATCGCAAGACTCGGAATAGCATCATTCAACCGCTGTTTAATAGCGTTCGGCACGTTAAATTTATTACGGAACACCAGGACCATCGTTACGATAAATGCCAAAAAAACAATCCCAATGACCGGCGTCAGATGAATTAAAAAATCCATAAAGGAAAGGCCGGCCTGTGAACCGATCACAATATTGGGCGGATCCCCGATCAGCGTTGCCGTCCCTCCGATGTTGGACGCGATCGCCTCAAGGATCACAAAAGGCGCCGGGGATATCTCCAACAGCTGCATGATCAGGATCGTGACCGGCACGATCAGAACGATCGTGGTCACATTGTCCAGAAACGCCGACAACACACCGGTCACCGCCACCAAGAAAACCATAATAAGAATCGGCTCTCCCCGCGCTTTCTTTGCCACGCTGATCGCCGTCCACTCAAAAAAACCGGTCTTTGAAAGAACATGCACGCAGGTCATCATCCCCACCAGCAAAAAGATGACATTAAAATCCACCGCATGAACCGCCTCTTCAAAGCTCACTAATTTTAATAAAAGAACCAGCGAGGCCCCTAAAATGGCGACGATGGTTTTGTTCATCTTCTCCGTTGCGATCAAAACATAGGCCGCAGTAAAAATAAATACAGCTATGAGTGCTTTCATAAATTGCGCTTTCGTTAAAAAAATAAAATTTTATCAATAATCGTAAACCGGTCAATAACCCCGATCAGAACGCCGGAATCATCCACAACAAACAGCTTTGACTTTCCTTTAACGGTCATCTCAAAGATCACTTCCATTAAGGTGTTCTGCTTGTTCAGCGATTTAGCTTCAGGATGATATAAATCTTTGGCCTTGAGCCCCTTCTTCAGCCGAAACAGCTTGTCAAATGGGTCAATATATTTCACAAAAGAAATCGTATTGAGCTGGCTGAAAAAATCCGGCATCCCGAATCTAAAAACGTCCAGGCAGGAGACTTCCCCGCAGAATTTCCCTTCTCCATCAATCACCGGAAGCACATCAAGATGTTCAGTATGCATAATGTGCGCCAAATCCTCAACCGATGTTTCTTGCATCACTGAACGCACGACAGGGGACATAATATGACTGACCAAGATCTTTTCTTTCGGATTGATCTCGACCCGACTCAAAATCTTGATAATATCTTCCGTTTGAATATCTTCCCTGACAATGCGCGAAAGATAGCGTGTTTCCTTTAACGCCCGCAAAACAGCCGACATGGCCTGCAGAATCACATAGGCCTCTTCGGTAGAAGAAATCATTAAAAAGATCAGCTTTGTCGGATGTCCGTCCGCAGTGAAAAAATCAACGCCCTCATGACTGATCCCGACCGCCATTGCAATTTCTTTCCATCCTTCAATACGGGCATGCGGAAAAGCCAAACCCTCGCCGATCCCTGTCGAATTCGCCAGTTCGCGCGATAACACCGAACCGGCCACGGCTTCCGCCGTTAAATTCTTGCCGAACAAGCCGCTCTTTTTCTTATACAGCTCATCGACCAACTCAACGATGACCGCTTCCCGCGTCCTGGACTTCAAATACACGATCACCGGGACCGATTGTGAGACTGCTCCTGCACCTTGCATCATCATCCTCCTGCATTATGCGCATCTCTTATAACATGCGCTGCATAAAATTTATACCTGGATTAAAAAAAACGAAAGCTGTTAAACGCGAAGAGAGGGTGGCGAATGGTTCAACTGCTCTTGAAAATACAAGGAATGGAAACTGCAGTGAAGGGGCTCAAACATCATCCGGTCAGCAAACACCTTTACGGCTCCCAGACCGCACAGGCCTTCACGGCTGGCCATGGCATCAGAAAACTGTCCCTCTGATTTGACAAACACCTCGCCCTTCAAAGGACGGCTTTCCTGAATTTCAAAACCCCACAAAGGCTGCGCCCATGAATGTCCTTTGGGAAAAGAAAACAAAAGAGTGAAACTCATCAAGATAACGATCAAAAATAGCTTAAAATAACGCATATCTAACCGCCTTAATCGTTGTACCAGCATGCTTGAACCTATATTTTAAAAATCAGTATACATCAGAACCATTTTAAAAACGAGAACTATCCGGAATCCCGCCATTGTTTAAAAAATCACGGAAACGGCTCTCTTTCAATTGGACCGGTCCAGTTCCGGATGCTCTACCCCAATCATTTTATATTCCAACCGTGTTTCAGCAATATGAAGGGAAAAAAACAGCATGCAAAAGAACACCCCGATGATAAATAAAACCAGCCCGCTTGAAAAATAATGTTGAGCTCCCCACTGACGAAGCGGCGGCGCAAAGGCAATCAGCGCTAAGACTGCCGCGATAACCGTAATGGCGTCAAAACTGGATCTTTGCCAATAGCTCCCTCCCAAATGCAGCCACATTCCGAATTCATCAAATGTTAAAGCCAAACCTATTCCATAAAGAACAGCCATTACCTTTAAGACCTTCTGATCGGGACAGATGAAAATCAGGTATCCTCCAATGATGGCTAAGAGGAAAATCCCAAAGTTCAAATGGTGAATATGAGTCCCTCCCACATAAATAAAAAGATCAGGAATCCGCTCGGACATAATGAGAAAAACCAGGATCCTGACCGCAATAAAGGTCAATAAAAACACAAACAGGACAAGGCGCGCCATAGCTCGCTGGGCTTTACGGCTCTCAAATCTTGTCGGTGCATCAGTCAACTGCGGCCTTCCCTTTCTGTAAAAAACCACACCCTTTAATCACCACAACCACCGCGGAAACCGCCAGTCCCGGTTTGTGTCAACAGGCATCCACCGTGACCTTGAGGTCTTTCAAGATTCCGTCGCTTAAACGATACACCCAGCCATGCACGGCAACACGTTGCCCTGCGTTCCACGCGTTCTGCAAAATCGTGGTCTGGCAAATATTATTGACCTGTTCAATGATATTACATTCACACAAACGGTCCAGCTTAGCGCGATCGTCCCTGCAGGAATCGATCTCTGTTTTATAACACCGATACACGTCCTTGATATGCCGCAGCCAATTATCAATAAGCCCATGTTCCTGACCATCCATCGCCGCGTTAATGCCTCCGCAATCATAATGACCGCAGACGATCACATGCTCAACTTTTAAAATATCCACAGCGTACTGCAGAACCGAAAGGCAATTGAGGTCGGTGTGAACCACGACATTGGCGATATTGCGGTGAACAAAAATTTCACCCGGCATAAGGCCGACGATCTGGTTGGCCGGGACCCGGCTGTCGGAGCAGCCGATCCAAAGATACTTTGGATTCTGCTGATGGGACAAATTGGTAAAGAAGTCCGGGTCTTCGGATTTGATGCTGTCTGCCCAGACACGGTTGTTCTTAAAAAGAGCTTTCAACGATTCCTTCATCAGGGGTCTCCTATTTTCTGCCGAAATAATAAGGTATTATACTCAAAATACACAGAAAGAGAACAAAGAAATCTCTCCAAAAAGTTAAAAACACCTGCTCTGTTTACAGCGTATACATTTATGACACATCTGTTATAATACCTCCAATCAATTTAAAAATGCCCTTTTCTGAGCAGAAACCGCCATGACTCAACTTAAAAAAACATGGATCATCATATTTCTCATCCTGACCGCCACCCTGCTCTGCTATTTCCCTTCATTTTCTAACAGCTTTGTCAATTACGATGATTCCCTGCTGCTTTTTGAAAATAAAATCATTCATGACTATTCCTTTTCAAACGCAATAAAAATATTCGAAACGCATCTCAAGGGGGATCATAGCCGATTTGACCCGCTGGTTTTCATTGTTTACATGACCACCAAGCACTTCTTTGGATTCAATCCTTTGTGGTTTCACCTCACAAGCCTACTCTTCCATCTTGGCTGCGTTATCGCTGTCTTCTGGCTGACGTTTCTCCTGACACGCAATACCTTTATGAGCGCGGCCGCTTCTCTTCTGTTCGGGATCCATCCGATCCATGTCGAAGCGGTGGCCTGGGCCTCAGCCCTCATGCATGTGATGTACAGCTTCTTTTATCTAGTAACGCTGGCCCTTTTTCTCAAAGGCCTTCAGTCGCCATCCCAGAAGCCGTACGCCTTTATTCTCAGCTTTTTCAGCTTTCTCATCTGCGGGTGCTGTTTTTCCGCAGGCGCAATCACATTACCGTTCATTCTTCTCTTATTATGTTGCTGGCAAGATAACTTTTTGAAACTCAAACGTTTCTTTATGCTGGCGCCTTTTTTTCTTGTATCGGTTTTCTTAACATGGATAACCCTTTTCACAGCTAAACACTCGCAGATCATCGCAAACCCGTACTTTAATCTGGAGACCTCTCCCCTCAGCGAACGAATTCATTTATCAAGCTTGGGCATCTTCCATTACCTTTCCCAGCTGCTGGCGCCGCTGAACTTTGCCATTATCTATCCAGAAGGATATTACCTCCATTCCCTGAACTTTCTCTACAGCCTCCTCCTTGCCGCCGGCTTTCTTGGTCTTTTCCTGCTCTATCGAAAAAAACCAGCCCAAATCAAACCATTCCTTTTCGGATTTTTATTTTTTTTTATTGTCCTGCTGCCCTTCTCAAAGCTCTATTCCACCACAAACTCGCTGACCAATGACCGCTATTGCTACCTTGCCTCTTATGGAATTTTCTTGGTCCTGGCGGCCTGGGCGAACCTGCTCATAAAACAGCAGCGCCTGCTGATCAAAATCATTTTGGGAACTCTGGTCTTCTATCTCCTGCTCAACACGTGGGCCATCTGCCATAACTGGCAAAACGGAGAGACTCTTTGGAGCAATGAGATCAGATTATACCCGCGCGCCTATCCGGCTTATCTTGGACGGGCAGACTACTATTCACAGGACGGACAATATCAAAGGTCTCTAGCGGACTTAAACACCGCGCTCCTTTTAAAGCCCGACTACACCGACGCCCTTCGCCAAAAGGCAACCGTGTTCTTATTGTCCAATGACCCTCAGGCGGCTATTGAAATCTATACTCTTCTTTTGCATTCCAACCCTGACGATGTGGCGTCCCTCAACAACCGGGCTGCCGGCTATCTGATCCTGTCCCTGCCTGACCAGGCGAAAACCGACTTGGACAAATCCATAAATCTTGATGCCCAACAGGTGGATCCATACTATAATCGAAGTATCATTTTTGCCGAACAAAAACAATACGCTTTGGCCTTAAAGGATCTTGAGTTTATTTTAGCGGCTGATCCAGGACACGAATTAGCTCAGTCCGAATACCAAAAATTAAAAAAACTGCTGCCGGCCGATGAACAATAACATGTCGTCTCAAAACAATCCATTTCCTGTCGATCTTTCCGTGGTGATCCCTTTATACAACGAGCAGGATACGATCGCCGATCTTCTCCAGCAATTGAACCTTCATGTGTCAACAACCGGCGTCTCCCATGAATTTATCCTGGTTGATGACGGAAGCACCGACAAAACCTGGCAGGAGATCACACAAGCTGCCCGGCAGAATCCGGCCGTTAAGGGAATCTCGCTCTCCAAAAACTTCGGCCATCAGCACGCGCTTTTTTCCGGCCTCCACTTTGCCCAAGGCCAGGCCATGATCTGCATGGATGGAGACCTGCAGCACCCCCCGGAACTTATTCCGGACATGCTCCAGGCCTGGAAAAACGGATATAAAATTGTCAATACCACCCGGGTGAGCCACGCCAAGACCTCTGTGTTCAAAAGGATCACCTCAAAATATTATTACAAACTTTTTACCTGCCTCTCCGGGGTTCCGCTCCAGGAAGGAACATCTGACTTTTGTCTCTTTGACCGGCAGGTCTTTAACGCGTTCAAGCACATCAAAGATGCCAATTTATTTCTTCGCGGGATCATTCATTGGGTTGGATTTCCCTCCACCTCTCTGAGCTATAACGAAGGACAACGGCAAAAAGGCGTCAGCAAATACGGGTTTTTAAAAATGCTGCGCTTAGGCTTTTCGGGAATCATTTCCTTCTCCTCGATCCCTCTGAAACTGGGCATTTGGGTCGGCTTGCTGACAAGCCTGCTGTCCTTCGCTGAACTGCTCTATATTCTGATCAAATATCTGCAGGGTGCAACCGTCCCCGGATGGGCCTCCACCGTCGGAGTGGTGTCCCTGCTGTTCGGCATCCTCTTTATCCTTTTGGGATGTATCGGAATGTATCTGGCCGACATTCATAACTGCCTGAAAAACCGGCCGCCGTTTATTGTTGAAAAAGTTGCGAATATCGATGTGGTTTTGCTGCAAGACCGGTGCTAACAGATAAAGAAACGCGGAAAAACGCCTCGTTGGTTACTCACGTTCACTGCTCTTCCCGAGCAAAAATTTCTTTAAGGCCACAATCCCCAACGCGGTCACGATCATAAACCGGCGCTGAATAAAATACCGGCCGCCTTCCCGGCGGATCTGCTCATTGGTCAACAGACGCCCAATTCGGTTTTCCAGGATGACCGCGGCATTGTATTTCGACAAGATCTGTTCCCGCGAAAGCCCACCCGGGGCTTCATACAGCTCTCGCATCAAGCGGATGCGCCGGGCGGTTTCCCCCAGATTAACAAAATGAACATAACAGTATCCCAGCGAAATATAGGTGAGCATGTGAAGCATGGCATAACCGAACATGTCTGCCAACGGGACCATTGATTTGATGACCCCGAAAAAAAAGCCCTCGAGCAGAAGCAACGCGCCTAAGCCGATGCTGAAGCTCGTTAGTGTGGCCTTCAGCAAGCTCGAACAAAAAACATAACGCGACAAGGCGATCTGAAGCATGACATTGGCGGCAAAAACCCACATCGGCAGCATGGCATAAATAAAACCCATCTTCCTACCCCCCCTTATGTTCTTTTCCCAAAACCCGACGGTAAAAACAAAACAGCCGCGCGATTCTTCTGCCCTTGGCGGTCAGACGGTAGATCCCGTCTTCCAAAGAGGCCAGCTCTCCCTTAAGCAGATCATTGAGCCTGGGAATCACCAAACGATCATTATCCATCGCTTTCTCAAAGGCATCTTCCGCAAGCCCGCCGGGACCGGCGCGATGAATTTCCAAAACCATCACCAGAGACGGGCTGTCCACTTCAATCCCCGAATAGGTCACAACATAAGCCAGCATGACCGAAATATAGCAGACCGCCAACTGCAGCTCATCATTTCCCCTGTCCGGAACCGGGATCCCGGCCTGCGCCATTCTCTTCCCAAAAAAAGCGATCGCCGCCATCCCCAGCGCCAGGACCGTTAAGAATATGGCCAATAATATTTTTGAGTGGTTTTTAGGAAGACGCACTTTCCAAATGAACACGTGCACGACAAACGCAGTCAAAAACAAGATCAAACAATAAACCAAAACAACCATCTCTTGATTCTTTCGTTAAGAATTTCTCCACTCTTGATCAAACGCTTTTAAAGCCTGGAAATCTTTCAGCGTTTGAAGCGACTGCCTAGCCTCAGACACCACCAGCCCGCGGTAACCGGATCGGTTGAGCACATCCAGCACATAGCGGTTATGCTCCGGGGCATGATGGATATGCGTATGCCACCTGTCGCTTCCGAAAGAATACCCGGTCAGATGAATATGCGAAGCCTCCCGCATCACGGAAATAAACGCCTCTTCAAAAAAACCGCACGTCTCCATCTGCAGATGTTCCATATCCAGGCAGCGGCCGAAAGAAAACCGCCTCATCAATTTCACCGGTTCATGCACGCTGTAGGTGTTTTCCAGGCAAAGCTTGACGCCGGTCCCGTCAAAACGCTGAGCGATCACCGGCCACTCGTCTTCCCAAAAAATATTGTGAAAAACAATGACCTCCGGCCGAACCGCCTGTGTCAAAGCCAAGAGCCCTTCAAACCCAAAACCGCTATTGGGGGCATGCAGCGCGTAGCGCAACGGAAAAGCCCGGCAGGCCTTGATGACACCATCGACATCCGTCAAAATCTTCTCTGATAAGAACAGCTCGACCGCCTCCAGCCCTGCCTGGCAAACATCAGATAACAGGTTTTTCTCCGGAGCACACTTGGCCGCAATCGTCATACCGTCTTTACTGGTCATAAGGAATCACCGTTTCTCAAACATGGTCAGCAGGCTGTAGACAAACACTTTTAAAAACAACCCCAGCACTTTAAAAGCAAAGCTGCTGAGATAAAACCACTCCGCGGGTTTGAAATACCATTTCGGCGGCAGCGCCAGCCAACCGGCCGGCCCGACGCGCTCTTTCAGAATTTTGAAAATGCTTTTGGGACGGAACGAATAAAACAGATTGTATTTTAAAATATCACAACGCAGCGCCCGCTCATTAGCCCCCAGCGGAACATACGCCAGCGGTGCCTCCCGAAAAGGAGATTCCACCAGCGTGCCGCAGGCGTTCAAATTCTCCCAGTCTTTCCCGGGATTTAAACACCCCTCATCCAGCGCGGTTTGATACAGGCGCGTTCCCGGATACGGCGTGGCATTATTAAACCGCACATAATCCAGGTCCAACTCTTTGGCCAATTGATAAGCGGCCGCGCGTTCTTTGCGTGTTTCAGTCGGAAGCCCCAGAATAAATGTTCCTGAAATCTTAAAGTCAAACTTCTTCGCCAGCCGGACCCCTGCCTTGATCTGCTCAACCGTTTCGCCCTTGTCGATCAATGTCATCAGCCGCTCAGAAGCAGTCTCGATCCCGAAGTTGATCGTGCGGAAACCCGACTCTTTCATGATGCCTAAAACTTCCTCATCCACCGAATCCCCTCTGGCCTGGCAGTCAAACAGCGCTTTTTTATGAAGGCCCCTCCGCTGAATTTCATGGCAAAGATCGATCACCCGTTTTTTGTTAGTGAGAAAGGCGTCATCCAGAAACGTCACATACGTTCGGTGATATTTATTCACAATATCATCCAGCGTTTCGGTCACGATCTCCGCCGGGAAAAACCGGTAGCGGCGCCCGGAGATGCTTCTCTGAGAACAGAAGGAACAATCAAACGGGCATCCACGCGAACTGGTAATAAACCCCAGCTCATAAGCGGAGGAATGCTGTTCAAAGAGAAAATAAGGGAACTTAGACAGCTTGGTGACATCCGTCAAAGGAGCAACCGGATTATGGGTAAATTTTCCGTCACGGCAGAAAGAGACACCGGGAATATCTGAGACATCCTGATGATTCTTCAGCCGGTCATACAGAACCGGTATCGTCTCCTCGGCCTCTCCCCGTATGGTGATATCCACATTGGGGTCCTGAAGGGCTTCCTCCGGCAGAACCGTCGGATGGATCCCTCCAAATAACACCTTACTGTCCGGAAATTTCTGCTTGATCACCGCCGCGATCTCGTGTCCCCGCCGGATGCTGGCCGTCAGGCACGAGATCCCGAAAAGATAGGGTTTATCCAGGTCTTTGACATACTCCTCCAGGATCGCATCACAATCTCCGACGACCTCTTCATCCAGGATCTTCACCTTTTTCCCGGCATCCATCAACGCCCCGGCCAGCCAGCCGACTCCGATCGGGACACTCAACGGGACATAACGGGAGAATCCCCCCAATTTTTTAAGACGATTATAACTTGGACTGATGAGCAGCATGCGATCCCTTCATGTTATAACGCCCGCCGGCCAGCCGGCGGGTTGTCACATTTGAAATTTTTCTCTAAATAAAATTCACATGGTCCGGTGGATGCGTCAGATCCCACAGGTACTCACAGACATAATGCCCACGGCAATTGGAATAACATTCTGTGTGCACGTCAAAATGCTTTAAACGCTCAACCACCCTCCAATACTGTTCACTCTTGATAATGTCCTTAAACGACTGTTTCGTCAGATCCCCCATGCAGAATTCATCCTGCCGATCAAAGAAGAACATCCCACAGGGAAAAACCTTTCCGTCTCCGGATGAATTTATGAGAAACGGCGAACACAAACAGGAATCGTACCGTCTTTTGCCTTCATTCATGATCTTATTCCACTTCACAATGACATTGTATCCTTCGCTGCTTTGAGCCTCCGCGTCTTTGAGCAGCTGTTCAAAACCATGATATTCATTCAACGAATCAAACACCCCGAGCGTATTCTCCCTCGTATCAGAACAGTGCTTGATCACAAAGTAATCGACCCCCAGCTCTCTCCCCAGCTTGGCCAAAGGGACCATCTGGTTCACATTACTCGGGATTAAAACAGACTGCAGCCCCACGGTCAAATCCAGATGATTTTTCTTTTTTGTTTCCACACAAAACCGTATCTTCGCAAGCGCGGTCTCAAAGAGCTTGCTGCCATGGATCCGCTCATAGGACTGTTGGTCTGCGGCGCTGATGTTAAAACGCACCCATTTAAGATTGGCCAACGCCTCTTCGCCTTTTTCCGTCGTGTCCAACAGGATCCCGTTAGTCCCCAGGGACATATCCATGCCGGCTTTATGCCCGGCGATGAT
Source organism: Candidatus Omnitrophota bacterium (assembly GCA_038222225.1). GTDB lineage: Bacteria > Omnitrophota > Gorgyraeia > Zapsychrales > JANLHA01 > JAKLFA01. The sequence goes on along the minus strand of JBBRHV010000014.1, from coordinate 31,238 downwards.
CGCGTCATACAGGTTGGGATTCAGGGTCGGCTCGGCTTCACCGATAATGGCCATCGAACGCACACCCGCCTCGCCGGCATCCTTCACATAATTGAGAAGCGGTTCGCGGGGGAAATAGATCTTGGCTCCCTCTTTGAAAAAATTACCCTGGGTCACCCCGTAACAATATTCGCAACGAATATTGCATCCCTTGCTTAACCCCGCATCAATATGCAGCGGCGCGATGCGTTTGCCGTTCAACCAATCATTAACACGGTCCAAATGCCAATGCAATTTATGACCATCCATACGATATTGATCAGCCATGTCAGTCCCTTCCTTTATGTCTGCTGTTTCCTTTTAAGATTTGAACAATACTCGGCAACGGCGTCTTTCCACGGCCGCAAACCCTGTATTTTTTCCGACCGTATCGGCGTATTGGTATTTTTAGCTCCGACAGAAGGAAAGTCCTTCGAGAACCCCCGCTCTATAGTCACCTCCAAGCCCAAACACCTTACAACTTCCTTCATCAGATCATACAAGGAAGCCTTCCCCTCATTGGCCACATGATAAAGCCCGAACGGTTCGCCGTCTTCGATGATCGTTCTCAACCGCCGGGCAATATCACGACTGTAGGATGGGGAAGAAATAATATCACCGGCGATCCTCAGCGTCTTCTGTCCGTCTTCGATCCGCTTGAGCATTTTTTCCACAAACTGTGTTTGTTTGGCGACCTCACCGAACTGAACAGAGATGCGGATAATGTAATACCGCTTTGCGATCTGCTCAATATAACGGTCCCCTTGCAGTTTTGTCTTTCCGTACAGATTGACCGGATGAGGTTTATCGCTCTCATTATAAAAATCATTCTTACTGTCATCAAAAACAGCATCCGTGCTGAAATGCGCCAGCAGAAAATCCTGCTCGTTGGAAAGTTCGGCCAAACACTTTGGATACAAGGCGTTCAATTGTTCTGCCCTCACGGGATCCTTTTCGCAGGGATCAATCCCTAAAAAAGCCACGCAATTGATCACAATATCCGGCTTCGCCTGCGCGACCGTCCATCTCACCGAATCTAGGTCTCCGGCGTCAAAATCGTGCGAGCTGCGCGCCTCAATGGTGTACCCGTCAAAAAAGACCGAACGAACGGCGGTTCCCATCTTTCCGGCCGCTCCCAACACTAAGATTTTTTGACCTGTTGTTTCCATGCCCGTCTAATTTCCTCTTCGAACCGCGGTCTGTGTCTCATCTGAAAAGTGATCGCTCTCGTCCTCATGCTTTCGGAAATAATGATCGCGCACCAGGCGAATATAGCCCCGGGCAACTTTAAATAAAGAGGGAAAAGACACCGCGCTTGAACGTCCACCCTCTCTTAAGCCCAAGCGATAGGGGACCTCCGCAAAAAGGTAGCCCCTTTTGACCAGACGGATCAGAATATCAGTCTGAAAAAAGAACCCGCTGTTACGGTACGTCAGTTCTTTCAAAATCGACTTGCGGTAAAGGATCGTGCCGTTTGTGTAATTAAAATTCACCAGAAAGGTGGTGTTAATGATAAACCGGTAAAAAAACGAAAGGAGATTGCGAAACCAGGGGCGGACTTCCCGGTTAAAGATGAACGGAATAATGATATCCACGTGTTCGAGCAGTTTGAAATACCGGAAGATCTCCGCTGGATTATTTTCATTGTCACCCGGCATCATGACCACAACATTGCCGATCGCCTCATCCACCCCGTCCCAGAATGACGCGCCGATTCCCTGAGGCGTTTGGTGAGTGACCATGCGCACGCGGCTGTCCTTTTCCATGAACGCCCGCACACAGTCTGCGGTTTTGTCCGTGCTTCCGTCATTGACCACGACCGCCTCGCCATCAATTCCAAAAGCATCCAGTGCTTTGAGCGTTTCGATCAAAGCGTTCTTGATATTTTTCTCCTCATTGAGCGCCGGGAGGACGACCGATAATTCTTTCTTTTCCATATTCAGATCCTATTTTACGGCGACAATTGAAAATACTTTCGCGCGCCTTGTGTAATCATCTGAAAACCATTTTAAAAAAGCATCCACGGCCCCGTGGATCAGCCGGCCTCGCTGAGGGTGCTCCAGGTCCGGGGCATCTGAATGACAGATCGCCTTAACGTCTGAAAACCCGGCTGCCTTGGCGATCTCCGCAACTTCCTCAGGATCAAGCCCCTGAAAAAACTCCTCATGATACTCGGCCAGGTCATGGGCCTCACGCATTCCGGCAGGCCCGCCTTTTTTAAAAATGGCGAAATCACTCACCCTTTTATAAAGATCAAGCCCAGCACGCATCAGCGGAATGCCCGCGATCAGCTGATAGAATTTCCGGTTCGGATCATAATCGCTGTAAAAGACTCCTCCCGGCTTAAGGACCCGATAGACCGAATCAAAAAAACCCTTCAAATCATAAATATGATGCAAAACCGCCACACAGAAAACAACGTCACAGGAATGGTCTTTCAAGGGGATCCTAAGGGCATCAGCCTGCACCAATCGCTGGCTATAACGCCGGGCCTGTTTGAGCATGTTCCCGGAAATATCCAGACCGACCGTAAATCCAAAAACCGCCTCTGACTTTTCGATCAAGTTTCCGGTGCCGGCCCCGATATTGAGAACAACCGTCCCACCGGTACTTTGAACATAAAAACGGTTCAGCCACTCCAGACGCCTGCCGCAGTTTTTATGCTTCACCCCCAACCGAACACGCGGGTCCCGCTCGTAGTCTCGAGCGACATAATCATGATACACCCGGTTGGCCGATCGGTTCTTCTTTGATTCCTCCGCGTCATTCAGAATGTTTGTATCCAAAGTCCCTGCGCCTTTTATTTTACGGCTTTACGGACAGCCTTCACGATCGAGGCGGCATCAATGCCGAAAAACGTCCTCATTCCGTCCCTGTCTTTGATCTCATGAATAAACGAATGCTTGATCCCTAATTTCTGCAGTTTGAACGGCAATTCTTCGTCAACGATCCAGTCCGCGACCGTGCTTCCCAATCCGCCGATGACATAATGCTCTTCAACGGTAATGATCGTTTCAATATTTTCTAGCGCCTTGCCGAGCGCGGCAACATTCAGCGGCTGAACCATCGGGACCGATATGAATTTTATCCCCGGAAGTTCTTGCGCGGCCTTTACCACATCATCGCTGATCGACCCGTGAAAAAGAACTGCGATGCCCTTTCCTTCCTGCAGAACGATCGGCTCCTCAATCGACTGTGGTGCGACCGCATGAATATTGGCTTCCCCTTTTTTCGCCAGCCGGATGTACACAGGAGTTTTGCTTGCCGCTGCGAATTGGGCGCACAGCCTAGCTTCATAAGGGTCCGCCGGAGAACACACCGTTAGATTCGGCAATGTTTTTGCCAAGGCCAGGTCTTCCACCGAATAATGCGTCACCCCCTGAGGCGCATAGGTGACACCGCTACCGATCCCGATCAAGACGACCGGCAATCTCTGATAACAGATATCATTGCGCACCTGCTCATAACAGCGATAAAGAAGAAACGGGATAATGTTGTAAATAAAAACTTTATAGCCGCTGAGACTTAAGCCCGCCGAAAACCCGATCATGTTCTGTTCAGCGATACCGAGATTGAGAAATCTTTTCGGGAAATTTTTCTGAAAAGTTTCCAAAACACCGAAACCCGCATCCCCGGAGACAAAGAAGATGTCTTTGTTTTTCTGCGCCAACCGCGTGATGTGATCAACCACTGTGTTTCTCATAATTTTTATGCCAGTTCTTTCAAGGCCTGTTCTTTGAGTTCTTCCGTAACGATAAAATAATGCCATTTCAGCTGATCTTCCATAAATGAAACACCCCGGCCTTTGACGGTCTTGGCAATGATCACCTTCGGCTTTCCCCGATGGGATTTGTTAAAAGCGCTGATGATCTCTGAGAAATTATGCCCATCGACGCAATACGGTGTCCAGCCAAAGGCTTTCCATTTGTCGGCGACCGGCTCATAGGAACAGAGGTCTCTGGGACGCCCGTACCCCTGAAGATTATTATAATCGATGATGGCCGTCATATTGTCGATCTTCAATTTGGAGGCGAACAAAGCCCCTTCCCAGATCGAACCTTCCTCGGATTCTCCGTCACCGATCAAGGCAAAAACCTGCCGCTTCTCATCTTTAAGTTTGAACCCATGCGCCATGCCCAGCGCCATGTTAAACCCGTGGCCCAAAGCTCCGGCGGAAGCCTCGACACCTTTGGCCGTGAAACGGTCCAAATGCGCCGGCAACGTTCCGTCATTCTGAAAATACCCGCCAAAGGTCTTCTTCGAGATCAAACCCTTAAGCATCAGGACCGCATACAGAGCCATGGCCCCGTGCGCCTTGCTCAAAATAAAAATATCGCGGTTGCTCCAGTTCCTCCGCGAAATCTTCATCTGATAAAAATACAGCGCCACAATCAGATCAACGCAGGACAGCGCTGTGCCGACGTGCGCGGTCTTCGACTTTGCCGCAATCTCAATAATGGCGCGCCTCGCCTCCCGGGCAATTGCCTGCAGTTTATGATTTCTCTGTGATCCGGCCATGATGAAACACCTCTTCTAAACAAAATTAACATGCGACGGGGGATTTTTCAGGTCCCACAAATATTTGTTCACTTCATCCATCCGGCAATTCACCCGGCAGGTGGACACATCCAGGCTTTCTTCAACCCACTTCAAAGATTTTTTGCGCTTCTCACCTTCCCAGATTTCCTTAAAACTCTGCTTATAAATATTGCCATACAAAAAACGGTCATCCCCTAAATAGACACTGCATCCCCACACATTTCCGTCGGCATCAATATACGACCAGAACGGAAGTCCCAGACAGCGCTGATAACGCTTCTCCCCCTCATCCCATTTTTTCATGGTGTGAATTCTAAAGATCACCTGAAAGTGATCGGAATTAAGGACCTGCAGATCTTTTCCCAAATATTCATACTCGCTGTAACGGATCCCGTTGTATGTGTGGGTCTTGCTTTGCGGATGCTGGGAATAGGGTTTGACGACCAAATAATCCAGCCCCATCTCTTTGGCTAACTGCGCCAAAGCCAATGTTTCATGAGCATTCTCGGGCAGCAGCAACAGTTGAAGACCCAGCGTGCAGCGGTAGGACTTCTTGCGGCGAAGTTCAACGGCGTACGCCAGGTTCGCCATTAGGCGGTCAAAATCCTCTTCCCGGCACTGGTGGATCTTGGTATACGTCTCTTTGGTGGCGCCGTTGACGCTCACCTTGATCCACTCGGTGACGCCAAGAATCCGATCGATGAGTTCGGATTTCATCAATGTTCCGTTGGTGGTCACCGCCACATCCATGCCACTGTGTTTGGTATGGCAAATAATATCGCCGATGTCTTTATGCAAGAACGGCTCGCCCTCTCCGGCATACATAATGCTTTTGACGCCCAATTGGCCGAACTCGGTCAGCCGCTTTTTCAGCAGCTCCGTTTCCAGAAATTTCGGTCTGTACTCCATGAAATCCAGCCCGCAATATGTGCAGCGGTGATTGCAGGAACCGGCCGGACTCAGCTCCATATAGATCGGGTAAACAGTTTTCCCCTGAAGCCATGCGTGAACGCATGACGTGTGATAGATCATTTTATGACTGTCGATCCGGTACTTATCCATTGGCCTTCTGTTCCTTCATCAGGTGATCCACCAAATGGTGGCAAATCGAAAGATGCACGATCTCCACATCTCCGTAGCTTGAACTGGGAACATAAAAATTCACATCCCCTGTTGTGCGCAAGGGATTCTCCGGCGCAAATCCCGAAAGCGTGATCACCCTCATCTGATTCTTACGGGCGGCCGCCACTCCCCTTAAAATATTTTCAGATTTTCCGGAGCTGCTGATGGCGATCAGCACATCCCCTGTCCTGCCGGAAACCTCAATCGATTTTTCATACACCGCGCCGTATCCGTAATCATTGGACATGCATGTTAATAACGACTCATCGGTCAGCGTCACCGCCGGGGTCCCTAAGCTGCGGATGAAATCCGTCATCACATGGCTGGTGATCGCCGCGCTCCCGCCGTTGCCGATCAGAATGACCTGGCCTTTCCGGTTTTTAAGCGGACGCAAAAGTGTCAAGGCCTTCCCGACTGCCGCTTCAAAAGAAAGCAACTGCATCTGCCGATCGTTAGCTGAAATTTTCCCGTACAACTCTGTGAGGTCTTGAAATGGTTTCATTTGAGTAGTGTCCCTATGTATTTGAGTAATGGCCCCGGCTCGACCGAGGAACGGTTTCCCACAATAAGAACTTTTAATGCTCCGACCGCATTCCCGATCACACCCGCGATTTCCATGGGAATTTTTTGAAACACCCCGGGTGCGGTGATCGAAAAAAAGGCATCCCCGGCGCCGATGCGGTCCACGACTTCCTTGGAAAAAACCGGAACATAAGAAAACCCTTCTTTCTTGGAATAGGCCAACGATCCCCGGTGCCCCCGCGTGATCACGGCCCGCTCGCACTTCATGTCCCCAGTGATTTGTTTGACCAGCAGTTCAATAGGCGTTAGCTGATCGTGACAGGCCAGCCGCAGTTCCGGTTCATCAATACAGATATAATCCGCCCGGGGGAATTTTGAAACCAGATTGAATCCGATGTTGGAACTGTTGGTCTGAACATTCAGGGCCAGATACGGTGCCGTCTCGCAGATCTTTTCAATGATCTTCGGCGTCAAAAGCCCATGTCCGAAATCCGTGACCAGCACCATGTCAAACTTTTTCATGTTGCGGTCCAGATAATCGCAGATCTTGTTTTCAACCGCCACCGGCAGCTGCGCCAAATTGTCCAGATAGCAGATCTCAAACAATTTCGTCAAAAAACTCTCATCCACAAAACGGCGTTTGACAACCGTCGGCGCATCTTTCCTGGAATAGATCTGGGTCTTAATATTCGGTTTCAAATGCTGAGAAACAAACTCCTTGTAATCCGGACCCTCCCCTAAGCAGCTCAGAACGGTCACTTGATCACAAAATCCGGCCACATGATTCGCGGCCGCCAGCACACCGCCGGCAAACTGTTCTTCGCGGACAAAGCGCATTGCAATAATGTTGTCCTTGGCGGTCTTTCCCATGCCGAAACAATAATGATATTCATCTACAATGATGTCGCCGATCACCAGGACCTTCACACCCTTCATGTTCTGAACATGCCCGATAATCGCGTCCGCCGAATACTTTTTCTTTAAATTTTGGAAAAAACTTTTGGCTTCCTGAGAATACGGCGCAAGAACTTTATTGATCAAGGAAGTAGAACTGAATGTCGCCTCATCCGTAAAGGCCAGCTTGCCGCCTACCGATTTGATCGCTGCCTCTTCCGCATAGATCTTTCCGGTCACATCTTCTTCTTTGGCCTCATACTCCTTACCCTTCACATAAAAGTCCGGCTTCAACCGCTTAATGGTCTCAACCGCCGTCGGCCATTCATTGACCGCTACATAATCGACAGAGGCAATCGCCGCGATGCTCTCCGCTCTCAATCCATGCGTGAAGATCGGCCGTCCGGGTCCGCGGTTGACATGTTCATCGCGTGTGACCGTCACGATCAAAACATCGGCCTGGCGTTTGGCCGCTTCAAAATGCTTGAGATGGCCGGGGTGAAGCAGGTCAAAAACGCCATGGCACAAGGCAACGGTCTTGCCTTTTTTCTTCAAGGTCTCGACGGTCTTTGACAGACCGGCAATCGTTTTGATCTTATCCGCTGCTTTCTGTGTCATGAGGATCCTTTCTCCTTTAAAAACTTGAACCAATCCTTGGTCTGTTCCGCGATTCCCTCCGGAGTCCAGACCGGAGCCGCCTTCCAGTACTCAATATGCGCCAAAATTTCTTCAACGCCCTGCTCAAAAGACACCTGCGGCCGCCAACCAAGAGTTTTTGTGATCTTTGTAATATCCGCCCAGGTACAATCCGGTTCACCGGGCCGCTTGGGGATATAAATCCTCTCGCCCTCTAAAAGTTCAACCAGCCGGTTGACGCTTTGAGGAGCGCCCGCGCCGACATTAAAAATCTCTCCGTCCGCATCCGAAAACCCGGCTTTTAAAAACGCCTGCGCCACATCCGTCACATAAATAAAATCACGCGTCTGTTTTCCGTCTCCAACGACGGTAAAGGGCTGGCCCGCCAACTTCTGCGCCAAAAAAACGCCGAACACCGCCCCATAAGTTCCGGAGGTGCGGGAACGCGGCCCGTAGACATTAAATAACCGCAAGGACGTTGCCTTGATCCCGTACACCTTTCTCCAATGAAAAACAAGTTCCTCGCCAAGATATTTGGTTAAAGCATACGGATATTGCGGATCGATCCTTTCGGTTTCTTGAGTCGGAAGATCGGTCGCGATGCCGTAACATGATGATGAGGCGCTGTAGACAATTCTTTTTACTCCGCAAGCCCGGCAGGCTTCCAGCACCGATACTGTCCCGGTCACATTCGAATGAAAATACGCCTGCGGATTGACAATCGAAGGAACAATGTCCGCCAGCGCCGCCAGATGAAAGACAACCTCCACCCCTTCAAAACATCCCTGGATCGCATCCAGCTCGGCAATATCCGCCTCAATGATCTTAAGCTGCGGATGACTTTTCTGATGCGATAAATTTTCTTTGCGCCCGGTGGAAAAATTATCCAATACGGTTACCCGGTATCCATAAGCGAGCAGCGCATCCACCAGATGACTGCCGATAAACCCCGCCCCCCCGGTCACTAAAACATTTTGCTTATTCATTCACCTGATCCCTCATAAATCCATTTATCGATTCCGTTTCTCCGAAAAGACCGATCGAAACATCTTTTCATATTCCGGAGAAAGGCGCCCTTCATTATGAAGTTTACGTAGCATCATCGCGCGTTGAACCATCTGCAACCGCCGTTCAATGGCAAACCCTCCTAAAAAGACATACCCTTTCTGATCGCCGACTTCCATCTCATACAAAATCTTATCGTCGGGCCCGACCGGAAAATCAAAAAAACCATCATTAAAATAATCCTTATAAAACCCCACCCAGACCGTTTTGGGCAGATCCAATTCAGCGATCCCGTTAAAGGTCTTGATCCCTTCAGAACTCGAAAAATGGGCATAGACCATAACATCCAGCGGATTGTTCACAAACCCGATCTCATGAAAGCCCAAGGCCTGCGCCATCAAATAAGACGATCCGACCAAAAAATCCGAAAATTCCTCATCGATCTTCTTGGCGAGCTTTATTTGAAGTTTCAGTTCATTTCGGTATTCCAGGCTTCCCTCAAATTCATTTTGACTGACATCGGAAGAATTCCCGTACAATAATCCGTGTGAACAAAAAAACGAGAACAAAACAATCACGGCCAACAGAACCTTCAAAAGAGCTTTGTTTCTTATAAACGGGAAAAAAGTGACCGCAATCGCCGCGATCAAAAACGGCGCGATGAGCAGCTTATAACGGTGGATCATCACAAGAAAATTCGAATATAGGCCGAACCAAGCCGCGGTCATCGCAAACATCAAAAAAACAATAAAGTGCTCTTTTAAAAAAAGCCGGAATATGCGCGGCTCCTGGCGGTGCCGACGGAACCAGAACACTGCTTCAATCAAAAAAACCACCGCCGTCACGCAGAAAATCTTAAGGATCAGCAACCCTTCAATATTTTGAAGGCCGATCAGGGGCTTCGTCACATTGTTCGTATTGGCCTGAGCCCCGTAAGCATGGATACGAAACGCGGCCATCAAACCCGCAAAAGCCAGAATCCCTACCCCGCACAACGCTGTTTTTTTCCGGCTTGCCTTTTCAGGACCGATCAAAAGCAACACGCAACAGCCCACAAAAACCGTGGCACACGTGGTGAGCCCTGTCGCCTTAACCAGCAGCGCAGCCCCTGCCATCACGACCGAAACCCCCACCCGTTCCCGGATCAAAAAATACACTGCCAGGATCGAAAAAAATAATGATGCCATTTCCATGTTGATGTTTTCGACCATGGCCTGAAAAAGCGGCAATGATACCAGAAACACCGCGATCAGGACCGCCGTCTCTCTGTCAAACAGTTCATTGAGGATCTTACGGAATGTCACCGCGATGACCGAACCCATCAGAAATACCAACGAATGGATGGTAACCAGGAATACCTTGGCCGTTGGAATGATCAGGATCAAAAGAGCTAAGAAACTTGGATACAACGACTCCGGATACTGTTTAAATCCGCCGACCGCCAGGCCTTTTTGTTTAAAAAAGAAATCAAACAGGTCAAAATGATGCCGGACGATCCAGATCACATCCGTAAAGATCCCCCCCAAAGCATCGCCGTAAGGCGGATAAAAAATGACTTCCGGACGCGTCAAAAATAGATACACAAACACCGCCAGGCCGAAAGCCCATCCCTTGGCCTCTTTCAAAAACCTCCAGCAAAACAACAACAGCGCAGCTCCGGCGGCTAATGAACTCAACGGTCCCAAAAGACGATTATCCGCGACTCCTAGATAAAAATCCAGACTTCGATGATCTGAAGTCCCTAAGATCGCGTTCAGAAGCTCATAAGAGTTTAGCGTGTATAAATACTCAACCAGTTCAGGGCCTTGATATTTGATCAAAAAAAACAGAAAGCTGAGGGTGAAAAAGGCACTCCAAAAAAGGACATCTTTAATTTTCAAGAGACGGACCGAAGGCAACGCTTTTAAGAAAGGACTGGGCATTTATATATGTATTTCTATTAATATTTTTATTTTTACAGTTAAATCTTAACTGCGCCTATGGATCAGGTGTGTTGTATTATATACATACTCTTTTATTTAATCAAGAATAAGGGAAGGAAAAGTGTCTGCGAAAAATACAGCCGCAAAGGCCCTATTATGATTGAACCGCTAATTCATATTCAGGAACGCCCGGAGGTCTTTCTCCAGTTCCGGAGGCAGCTTGCCTTGCTTCTGCAGTTCGATCAGCACCATCGCCCGCTGGATGATGCGCAGCCGGCGCTCGATCGCAAAGCCGCCCAAAAAAATATACCCCTTCTGGTCCCCGACCTCCATCTCATATAAGATTCTATCGTCAGGACCAACCGGAAAATCAAAAAAATCATTATTAAAATAATCTTTATGAAATCCCACCCAGATCGTTCTAAAAATATCCAGTTCCGAGAGGCCCCGAAAAACCTTAATCCCCTCATTGATGCTCATGTGCCCGTAAACCATCATATTCAAAGGCTTATTGACAAAACCGATCTCATGAAAATCCATGGACTGGACCATCAGGTATGGAGCCCCGATTAAAAACTCGGAAAACTGCTCCTCGACTTTCTTCGCCAGCCGCATCTGCAGCTTTAATTCATTACGGTATTCCAAGCTGCCCTCAAATTCATTTTGGCTTACATCCGGTGAGTTCTGATACAGCAATCCATGCGAACAAAAAAATGAAAAAAGAATGCCCGCGGCCAAAAGAATTTTCACGGCGGATTTGCGTTTGATCAACGGCAAAAATGTCGCGGCCATGGCCATCATCAAAAAAGGCGCCAAGAGCAATTTATAACGATGGATCATGACCAAAAAATTCATATATAGCAAAAACCACGACGTACACATGGCAAGCATGACCAGAACAACATAATGTTCTTTAAAGAAGAATCTGAACAGACGCGGCTCTTTCCAATCCCTGCGCAGCCAGAACACCGAGCGCACTACAAAAACCAACGCCGCCACCGCATACATTTTCAATACCGCAAGACCCTTTAAATTCCGAAGGCCGATCCAGAGATGAGCGACATTGGTCGTATTTTCCTGCGGCCCGATCAGGTATATACGAAGAGCCGTCATCCCACAGGCAAACACCAGAATTCCCAGCCCGCAGAGCAAGGCCGTTTTCCGATTTGTTTTCTCGGGGCTGATCATAAACATCAAAAGACAGCCAAAAAAAACAGTGGCGCAGGTGGTAATGCCGGTGGCCTTGACCAGCAACGCCAAAACCGCCATCACAACGGTAAGCGCCATGCGTTCCCGGATCAAAAAATAGACCGCAAGCAGCGAAAAGAATGCCGAGGCCATCTCCATATTGATCGTCTCAGCCATGCCCTGAAAAAGCGGCAAAGCGACCAAAGACAAGGCCAGCAGCAGAGAAACTTCTTTATCAAACAATTCTCTGGAGAGCTTGCGAAAAAACGTTGCCATCGCCGCCCCCATAATAAAAACAAGCGAATGGGTCGTGACTAAAAACGCTTTCGTGGTCGGCGTGATCATAATCAAAAAGGCTAAAAAACTGGGATACAACGACACCGGATACTGCTTGTAGCCGCCGATCCCAAAACTTTTTTGATGCACAAAAAAATCATACACATTGAAATGGTGGCGGACGATCCAAATCACATCCGTAAAAATCCCACCGACCGCGTCTCCGTAAGGCGGATAAAAAAGAACTTCTAGCCGCGTCAAAAACAGATAGACCAGGACAACCAGGCCAAACACCCATCCCTTGGCCTCTTTCAAGAACCTCCAGCAAAACAGCAGCAGCGCAGCGCCCGCAGCCAATGAGCTCAACGGCCCTAAAAGACGGTTGTCTGCCACCCCCAAATAAAAATCCAGACTCTGCTGGCCGGAAATCCCCAAGCCTTTGTTCAATAAGTCGTAAGAACCCTGAGTGTAGAAATGTTCAATCAGTTTGGGCCCTTGATATTTGGTCAGGACAAAAAGAAAAATCAGGATTAAAAAAGAACTCCAGAAAAGGATGTCTTTGAGTTTAGGCATGCGCATGAATGGTAAGGCTCTAAAGAAACGGATAGTCATTTATAAAAATATTTCTATTAATATTTTAGAAAGGAACGAGCTCTCTGCGACAACCCACGCCGCATAAGTGAGTTGTATTATATACATACTCGTTTATTTAATCAAGGACAAGCGCGGGAAAATACAACGGAACATTACGGCTCTAAACGGTTAAACCACATCATCCATAACATATATACCAGCCCGACCCCTGGGCTCTGTGATCCAGAATTCACCTTTGCTGAATTTTGCAGCAGCGTCCTTTAAAATATGTTCTAAACGGATGACCATCTGTGAAATGTCCATGATGTTGGCCTTTTGAAGATCCCCCTTAAAAAGAGGCTTCTCCTGACAATCTCCAACCACATCTTGATCAATCCATTTTAAAACAGGACCGTGCGGGTCCTCCACCATATCCGAAATTAGTTTTTCGACGTTCTCTTTATCCTCCTGTGAATAGTCATGAACCACCAAATCATCCGGTTGATAAAAAAATAACCCGCTCCTCTGACTCACAACCGGCTCCGCGATTACCACTCTTCCTGCATATCCACCCAAAACCCGCCCAAGTTCCTCCAAACCGTGCCCAATACAAAATCGTTTACGCCTGTGCTCAATAAGCCTTCGATCAATGTCATAACAAAACACGATCGAGAATTCGACTTCTTGACCGCACACAGCACAGGTCTTCGACTTAAAAAACATACTTAAAAAACTCATCGGCTTTCTCCTTTTCAAAAAACTTTCCCGCCGCTGTTGGGGAGAGTTCCCTCTTCCCCCGCGCTTCAGGCCTCCCCCATCACTTCTTCGCTGGGAAAATCTGCAGAATTATTAAATGCCCAAAACGGAGCCTTCAATACAACCTCTTTATTATAAAAACCATTAAAAGAATGCTCACAGGATGTTAATTCAACGAATTTTTTTGACTTCGCCTCTTCGGCTTGATAATAAAACCAGGCCGCCTGAGACCGCAGGACAGTTTGATCTTGCTCGCCGGCAACAACATACAATTCGCCCTTATAATGATTCATGCTCTCCTGTAAAACCGCCCGGTCGGCATCATAGGACGGCGCAATCAAAAGCATTTTTTTAATCGATTCATATTCAGAGGCAATCGACGCTATCGCGCTCCCTCCGGAGGAATATCCAATCAGATAGATGTCAGGATGAGAAACGCCGCAAATGTCCTTTGCGTTTTCTAAAATATAATTCATGAACAGGCGAACGAAAAAATCATTAAACTCATAGAAATCGACCATACTGTCATAAAGCCCGTTACATCGAACCACCGCCCCCACCTTTTCATGCCGCAGCGCGGTGGCCATAGCCTGATAGGGTATGGCAGCGCCCCCCATCTCCTCCTTTGCCGCCGGATAAATGCCGACAATCACTTTGGATTTGAGCGAATGGATTCCCAAATCAAAATTATATGTCTTTCCATTGTATTCCTGATGCGTTGTCACGGCCCGGAAAAGATGCGAATCCTTGACAGTATCGAGATTGACCGTCCATGAATCCGGCCCGGGAATGTTGGAGGTGTGCGGCGTTTTTACATTATAAATCGAAAAGACGTACGAAAGTTTCTGGCTTAGCTCGCTCAGCATAAAGCCTTCATCATAAATACTGAAACCCGCCAGATAGGCTTTAAAATCGATGGCCTTTGAATTGTTTTTCTCAAACTGCAAATTGCCGAACTTGGTAAATAGATACTGGTCTTCATCGTCGCTGTAATAGGGAATAAGGTTGTATTTTAACCGCGGATTCTCCTCGGAAGAATTCCATCGGTCAATGAAGTCCATAAACCTCTGATTCCCCTCTTCCTCGCTCTGAAGAAGTCCGGATGAGTTTTCTGAGAAGGACAAAAGATATCCCGGGAAATGCAGGATAGCTTTTCCGTTTTCAGACATCAAAAAATTATAAATATGTTCAAGGGCTTCCAGCTTGTGCCAGACATACTGGAATGTATACACGGATATGATCAGATCAAACGGTTTGACATCGAGAACATAGTCAAAAATTCCCTTCTTAATAAAATTCTTTTTGGGAATATACATTTTCTCATAGGAGTTAAGACCGAGACCAAAAAATTCAAAGCGTTCACTTAATCCTCTTTTGGCGATTTCATTTTTAAGCTGGGCCAACGCAAACCCGTCTCCGCATCCCACATCCAGGATCCTGATCGTCGACTGCTTTGCGTCATATAATTTCAGGCATTCATCGACCAAATTCACATCTAAGATGTGATTGTATCCGCATTCGCCGTCCAAAGGCCGGTGATGGGTTCTGGTTTTGGAATATTCAAAAATTAATTTTTCTAGCGCTTTTTCGGTTTTCGGCATAAGGCACCTAAAATATAAACTGATCAAACATCCGACCAATTATATTGAGTTTGAAAGAGCATCATCGTTTGAATAAGAGCTAAATGCGAATACCCTTGAGGAAAATTTCCCGTCAGCCGCCCACTATGGACATCAAGATCTTCTGAAAAAAGCCCAAGATGATTCGCCTTTGAAACGATATTATCGAACATGCCCTTGGCTTTCTTCTTCTCACCGATAATATATAACGCGTTGATCATCCAAAACGTACACACGATGAAAGAATTTTTTGGGAAACCAAAGTCATCCTCGTTAAGATATCTGAAAGCAAATCTGTTCTTAACAAGAAGCTTATACGTCATTTTGACGGTACCGACCATCTTAGGATCATCCTTTTCAAGAAAACCGTAATGGAGCATCAAAAGATTAGACGCATCAAGAGCGTCCGAACCATAATGCATTGTAAAGGCCCCCATCTTCTCGTTCCACCCATTTTTTAACACATCTTGTTTGATCGCATCAGCTGTTTTTTTCCATAATTTGACATTTGTCGTCTTTCCTATAAATTCCCCGATTTTGGCAGCCCTGTCAAGCGCCACCCAACACATCAACTTTGAATGCACATAATGCTTCAGCGAACCTCTCATTTCCCAAATCCCGGCATCTGGAGTTTTCCATATTTCCATGACCTTTCTTGCCAGTGATTTGACCGTCGTCCATATCTCCTCATTAAAATGGATATCAACCTGCGCAACCTGTATAAAATAGGTATACAACGTTTCAATCAACTCTCCGTAAACATCGTTCTGCACCTGGCTATAGGCCGCATTCCCGACCCTAACCGGCTTGGATGACATATATCCTGAAAGATGATCAAGGGTCCGTTCCGTCAGATCCCTTTCCCCGTTGATCCCATACATGACCGCCGCTTGGTCTTTTTTCAGCAGCATTCTGTTCAGGATAAATGTGATGTAGCGGTTCGCTGAGGTCATGTCCCCTGTCTTAATGTAAAGATCAACAATCATGGCGGCGTCTCTGGTCCAGCAAAACCTGTAGTCCCAGTTGCGCCCTTCACCGATGATCTCCGGAAGCGATGTCGTCGGCGCGGCAATAACAGCTCCGGTTCGATGGAACATCAAAAGCTTAAGCGTGATCAAAGACCGCAAGACAAAATCTCTATTCTGCTCAGGGAGTATTTTACTAAAACTCCAATCCATCCAGTAGGCTTTAGTCTTTTCATACTCCAGAAAGATCCGCTCTCCTGTGATTTTTTTGAGTTTTTCATGATAAGCCAAGACAATAAACTTGCTTTCATTGAGAACAAAAGACTTCGTTTTCATGATTTTGTCATAATCAACATCCGTATACAGATAATAGCTGTCATACTCTCCGCCTTGACTTTTGACTTTTATATATTCATCTTCATCCGTCAGATTAACGCCGCAAGAAGCATACCCCGGCCTCGGATCAAACTCAACCAACACTTCAGGATTCCCATCAATAAGCATGATCCCCCGATGGATCTCCGAAGGGCAATAAAAAACCCCATCCAGGCTGACAAACCTGGGCATATAGTCCCGGACCTCAAAACATCCTGTTTTGGTCTCAAATCTGGTCTTTAATATCGGCGTATGCGGAATATAGGTCTGTGTGACCGATTTGATATTTAAAGCTGATATCTTAAAATGTCCGCCCTTCTCTTCATCTAATATTTTCGAAAAAACAGAAGAAGAATCAAAAAAGGGGAAACATAGCCAATCAATCGAGCACTCCTTGGAAACCAAAGCGGCTGATGTACAGTTACCAATGATGCCATAATCGTAATTTTCCATCTCTTCCCTTCTGATCAATATGTTTCATGATCAATACTAATGGACTCCCCTAGTATTGAACGTTTTTTTCCTTTAGCAAAATCTTCACAGCTTCAGGCAACCAGCCGCTGTCCCAGCGATGCTTCCTTTTTGTGGCATTATCATACACATGGGCAATGCCAAACTTGTTCATAAACTGATGGAGCTGTTCAATGTCCTTTTTAAGATAACTGTGCCCCATCAAAACCAGCTGATGGGACCTCTCTGCGAAAAGACCGGCATTTTTCTGAAGCAACTCCGGAATATAGTATGACGCATAGTTCGTATCCGTTCCAAAGATTTTTCGCAAATGCGATCCTTGGACATCCAGATCTTCAAAAAGCATCGGCGCATCCCAGGCTGCGGCTTTTAAAAAGACATCCGGATGCCTCAACAGCATGGCGAAAGCCCCAAACCCGGACTTACTGAAACCCAGCAAATATCTGCCTTCAGGACTTGGCAAAGTCGAGAACTGTTGGTCCACAAAGGGAACAACCGCCCGGATCAAAAAAGATTCCTGTTTGATCTTTTGATTGTTAGGATTGTCCGCATACCACGGTGTTGCCTTGAATTCCGGATAAACGCAGATCACGCCATATTGATCGGCGATCTCCTGTTGGGCGGCAACAATGATCCCGTTATGCCACCACTGATCCAAAAAAGCGGATGTGACCGGTAAAATGTACAGCACATCATACTTCTGATTAGGATCATAATTCGCCGGCAATAAAACTTTGATGCTGTCGCCGGTGGCTTCAAATTGGCTTTCAATATGGAATCTCAGAATGGCCAGGTCATTTTCGGAAGGGCCGAATAATAGCCGCTTGATATCCGAAGGCGAAAGTACCAGCAAGATCGTCGCGCAACACACGCAACACAGCGCCGCCCAATAAAAAACGATCCGGTATTTCTGATTTCTAAAACAGGATTTTATCGCCACAATCACTTCGTCTTCTCTAGCTTCACTTCTTCAAAAAAAGAACCGACAGAGACTGTATAACCTTCAGGAATTTCCGGGACGCGGTCTTTCCCCCAGTCCTTTAATTCATCGAAGGTGAGCTTATAATGATATTCACTTTGATCCTGCATATTTCTATTGTTCACATACCATTCGATTTTCAAATCTTGAATTTTATTAGTTATTGCATCAACTCTTTCTTCTTCCTGAGACCTTATCTCTCCTGTTAAACTATCAAAAGACAAGATCTTCCCCTCATACGTTTTGACATCAAACGCCCATTTGTTCCCTCCCAGCCATCGATAACCGATCATGTCCTGAAAAACCCGATAGTGCGAAACGCTCATACCGATGCTTGCCTTATCGTCATAAGCCGTATTGACAATATCTAATGCCGAGTATTCCTTTAGCGTCTCTCCGTTCAAATAAAATCCTATCGCCAGATCTTCCTTCTTAGGTTCATGGCCGCGGGCCCAAGGCCCCAAGCGGACCAAAGAACCCGAGTGATCCAGTAAAAATAACTCCTGTGCAAACCAATCGCATGTGTAAAGCAATGTATCTTCTTTCGCGCCAACCGAGTAGACAAAGGTTTTACCTTTTGTTCTATTCTCCCAATCGTACTCTTCAGCAGGAACACTCTTAGCATAAAACTGTCCGTATTCTGATGATTTCACATAAGGAAGACTGGGCGCCTCTTCATCTGCAAAAACAATCGAACCCAATCCGGCTACAGCCACTGCTGCGAGAATGAAAAATTTCCGCATATGTCTCCCTGACTTTATAAATTGTAAAGAAACCGCCATAAAGGGCGCTGATGAGTGAGCTCGCCCAGGTGTCACATCCGCCATAAAAACATATTATTTGTTCTTCCATTTTCCATCGGCGGTCTGGATCCTATATCCCGCTTGCGCCTTTTCATGCTGCACCTGGGCAAAAACCTTTTCGATCACATCGATTTGGGACGCGATGTTGTTCTGCTCTGCAATGGCCTGATAGATAACTTGACGGTCCTTGTTTTCCCCTTGCACAATATCCGCAACCTGCGGGTCATTGCCAAGGAGTTCAACATAACCCCGATTATTTTCTCCGATTACGCCCGTGGCTTTATAGGCCTCAAGCTTCTCGAATCTGGCTTTGCGGTTCAGCAGCGCCTGTTCGACTTTCGGGGTCATCTGCTTTAAGTTGTACTCGGCCGCATAGGTTGGGGTTGCAAAAGAAACTGGCGCAAACAACACGACCAATAGCATGATAGACAGAAATCGTTTCATTATTTTTCTCCTTTGATTGGAAGCTCAGCCGTTTGGCCACTGACAAAATCTTCAATATTCACTGCCGTATCCTTCAGGCCCTTGACATCGATCGTGATATGGGCATTGATCGTGATCGGCCGGTTGGGGTCCCCCACCGCTTTGATCGTACACCCTGCCGCAACCAAAGCGCACAGCAGAAAAAAATACCTCTGAATTCTGATTTTCACTTTTTTACCTCAAATTAATGGTTATGTCCGGGTTCAGGTTTAAATTCGGCTCTTTACTGCGAACGTTCATTTGGATAGAAACACTATCCTGATCAAGATTATGAACCGTTCCCTGAAAATTTTCAAGATGAATAAAATCCATGCCATCCAGAATTTTTGAAAAGGGCAAAAAAGCCAAACTGTTATTAATATCCCCCATCAAATATTTGAACAAAGTTTTTTCTATTTCACTCGATGGCGAGCGGAATTCTGCCGTGAAACTGTCGATCCTCTTTAAGGTGCCTGTGTAGACCGCCTTCCCGGCAAGCACGCCCTTCAATTTAAGATTCACACCATCCATCAAATGCGTGTCAATGCCCTGAAAATCCACCGCCACGTCGATTTTCTCCTTGGGCAAAAACTGATATGTTCCCTTTGCCGTCAGCCATCCCCGATAGGCATGCGCTGAAGCCCGCTCAAACGCCACCGCTTGACCGGTAATGCTGACATCCGAATAAATATGATCAACTGTATATTCTTTGTATGTACTGCTCTCAATGACCGCAGAACCTTGAGCCAGCCATTCTCCGGGTTTTAATGAAACCATGAAATCCCCCTCAACCCCCTTGATCATGACATCTGCGCTTTCAATATTTGCGTTTTTAATGAATAACGGGCATTCCGTCGCGGACACCACGCAAGACATATCCGGCAGGAAAAACGCCTCTGCTGACACCTTATACACCGTCTCTGCTTTCTTGAACGTAAACTGAATGTCCCGGATGGCCACTGATCTGAGGGAAAGTTCTATTTTGGAAAGTGAGGACCCGCTCACGCTCATGCCCGGGGGCAATCGAGCATTCAGCAGTTGTTCGATATTATCAAACATAAAATTCGGGCGGGAAACAACCAGCAAAAAAAACAGAAAAAGAATTATGAGGCTGTAAAGAATACGGCACAGCCCAACCAGAATGTATTTTAAAATTTTCATAGCAGACTCTAAGGACGGCTCCTGGTTATTCCATAATTCATTCCCACTGATTCCAAAAAATACGGTCGGGATCAAACTTGTCCTGGGGTTTCTCTTTACCGGTGGAATGCCCGACCGCGATCACGCTGAACGGAACAACATGCTCCGGCACCCCCAACGTCTTGCGCACAAAGGCCATGCGCTCATCTCGGGGACAAACCCCGGTCCAGCAAGCGCCCAAATTCATGGCCTCAGCTGCCAGAAGGATGTTTTCAACAACCGCACTGCAATCCTGGATCCAGTAAGGGACTTCCGCGCCTCCATGCGAAAGCTTTAAGTCGGCCAACACAATGATCGCATGCTTGGCCATCAGCATCATCTGGGCATTCGGGAGTCCTTCAGCCAATTTCTTGATCACAGCAAGATCATCTACGATAATAAAAAACCAGCACCGCTTATTATATGAACAAGGCGCCGCCATGCCGGCGCGAACCAGCAGGGACAGATCCTCTTTGCTGACAGACAGACCGGTATATTGACGGACACTTTTGCGGTTTAAAATAACATCTAGTGTTGAATTCATAACCCCTCCTCCACGTTTCTCGATCTGGCAAAAAAGATGCTGTTCATTCATTTGTTTCCTGAGAATTATAACATATCGATAAGGCACATAAAAATGAAGAAGAAAGAAAATAGACAACAAGAAAAACACCTCTTCCCTAATCATTCTGTCCCCTGTAAAGGCGTTCTCCGGACCGGGTTCACTGCTAAAAGCGCACTATATGAAAATCCTTCTGATGCATGGCTATCCTTTCCTTTTTATGATATATTAGGACGATTTTAATCTGTGAAAAATATCCCTAAAAATATGCTGTTTGTTTTTATGAGAACTTTTATGCTCTGCAAAAAAACCGTCTGTCTTTCGCTTGTCTTCCTTGGCCTCTGGGGCACAGCCTGCCTGGCCGCCCCATCAACGAAAATAAATTTTAACACTGTGGTCAAAAAAGCGCAGGAGCTCTCAAAAGAGCCTTTTAATGCCTCGGATGACAGCCTTCCCGAACCGCTGAAAAAAATAGGCTACGACGAATGGCGTGATCTGCGTTTTAACCCGGCAAGAAGCCTCTGGGCCGCTGAGCCTTTCAGCGTGCAATTTTTCCACCCGGGGTTCATCTACCAAGAACCGGTTGTCATCAACTCTGTGGACAAAAACACCACAACACGGGTGCCTTTCTCCCCAGATCTTTTTGATTATACCCAAAGCACCAACAAAGGACTTTTACTCGAGAATGCTGCGGGCTTTGCCGGATTTCGGGTGCACTACCCGATCAACTCACCCGCCTACGCGGATGAGATCGTTTCTTTTTTGGGGGCCAGCTATTTCCGGGCACTGGGCAAAAACCTGGCCTACGGAATATCCGCCCGCGGACTTGCCATCGACACCGCCGAATCCACCGGTGAGGAGTTTCCCTCCTTCCGCGAATTCTGGATCATCCATCCCGCTGCCAACGCTAAAGAGATATCCTTTTACGCGCTGCTGGAAAGTGAAAGTCTGTCCGGCGCCTACTCCTTCGTGGTACGCCCGGGTGAAGAAACACTGGTCAAGGTTAAAAGCGTTCTTTTCTTCCGCAAAAAGGTCAGAAAATTAGGCCTGGCGCCCCTGACATCCATGTTCTCCTACGGCGAAAACGCAGGACCAAAATCCGGTGACGGCTTTAGGCCTGAAGTGCACGATTCCGACGGACTGCTGATTAAAAACGTCTCCGGTGAATGGACCTGGCATTCCCTGGTCAATCCGGAAAACCTTCTTATCAACAATTTCGGCGGCGGGCAGCCGCTTGGGTTCGGCCTCATCCAACGCGACACCAACTTTGACCACTATCAGGATCTTGAAGCGCGCTATGATAAACGCCCGAGCGTATGGGTCACCCCTAACAGCGACTGGAATCCCGGCCACCTGGAATTACTGCAAATACCAACTGAAAATGAATACAACGACAATATCGGCGCCTACTGGGTGATTAAAAAATCCTTTGAACCGGGCGATTCCTTTGAATATGCCTATACCCTGGCCTGGCATGCCGGCAACCGTAATCGCTCCGCCTTAGCCTCAGTGGAATCAACCCGGGTCGTACCAAAACCCGAAAACGTTATGTTCATTATTGACTTTCTTCCCGACAATTCACAAGCGGCGCTCTTTACAAAAGATATCTCTTCCGACATCCAAATCTTCAACGACTACACGGTAACATTCAGCCAGGTCATTAAAAACACCGTTACCAACGGCTGGCGTCTTGTGATCCATGTCAACCTTGATCAACAGGGACTCATGGATAAAATACTCCCGAACCACAAACCCGCGGTGGAACTGCGGGCCTTTTTAAAAGAAGGCAATGTGGCGATATCTGAAACATGGAGTTACACCTACCTCCCGTAAAAATACAGTCAAAAAATATACGACCATGCCAATCGACCGACAAAAAAACAACCAAACGGCTCTGCCAACCGGCCAACACATAAGCCTCATCCGGGAACGGATCACCCTTTATCTGCGGCTGCTCTCGCTTGAAGAGAACACCGTCAGCGATCTCACAAAAAAAATTATCCGGCGCCTTGCCGCCGCATTAGACCCTCTCGATAAAAAAACCTGGCCGGCCATTGCCTTAACCGCCACGCTCGAAACGATCAAAGACAACGGTATCTCTCCCGATGAACGCTATCACGCAATCTTTAGCGATGCTTACCGGCCCGGCCCCCGACGCACTCCTATGGGCTATAAAGATTTTGACCCTAAGAACGCTTTTTACCGCGACAAACACTGTTCCTCGATCCTGGCAGTTCGAAGATCGTTCTTTTTCAGCTTAGTCCTGATTTCAACCATTATCGGGACCATGACCATCACGACCATCTTAAGCCCTAACGGACTTTCTCCCCTGAAATGGACCATCATTACGGTCTTCACCTTTTTATTCGGATGGATCGCTGTCAATTTCTGGACAATCATTTTCGGATTCTATCTCGCTCTGAACAAACAAGACGATCTGCTCGTCATTCCTTCTTCTCCCAGTCCGATTGCCCCGGACACAAAAATAGCCCTGATCATGCCCGTTCACAATGAAACAGTGCCGCGCATCTTCGCGGCGTTGCGCGCGATGTACGACACGATCAAACATGCCGGCGTCCTCCCTCATTTTGATATTTATATCCTAAGTGATTCGACCAGCAAAGCCCATGGTATCGCTGAAGAACTCTACTGGGCCAAACTTTGCAAAGATGTGCACGGTTTCGGCAAAATTTTCTACCGCAGGCGCAAACTGCACATCCACAAAAAAAGCGGAAATGTCAGTGATTTCTGCCGTCGCTGGGGATGGCAATACAAATACATGATCACCCTTGACGCTGACAGCCTCATGGATGGCGAGATGCTTATCCGGATGGTGAATACAATGGAAACGCGCCCTGACATCGGTATTCTGCAGACCGCGCCCATGGCCATGAACCAGACCAGCCTCATCGCGCGCCTGCAGCAATTCGCCAGCCATGTCTACGGGCCTCTTTTTTTCGTTGGCCTGAGATTCTGGCAACTGGATGAATCCGGCTTCTGGGGACACAATGCCATTATCCAGATGAAACCGTTCATGAAATACTGTGCCCTGCCCAGGCTCCCCGGCGGCCCGCCTTTCGGCGGAGAAATCCTGAGCCATGATTTTGTCGAAGCCGCGCTCATGCGCCGGGCGGGATGGGGAGTATGGCTGACGCACGAGCTTGAAAACAGTTATGAAGAACTGCCGCCCAATCTCCTGGAAGAACTTTCACGCGACAAACGCTGGTGCCAAGGCAACATCCAGCACCTGCGCCTTTTATCCATGCATGGAGTGCGCTGCGGGCACAAGATCCTCTTTCTGCAAGGAAACCTTTTTTACTTCTCATCGCTCCTGTGGTTTCTCCTGTTGATCCTCATGACCGCCAACGCCATTGCGAATTTTCTTAAAGACCCGATCTACTTCACAGCTGAACGAAGCCTGTTCCCGATGTGGACCATCGAATACCGCGGGCTATCGTTCCTGCTTCTCGCAGCAACAGGGCTCTTTCTTTTCACGCCTAAAATACTGAGCCTGATCTTGATCGCCCTTAATCCTCAAAAGAGCGCGCAGTTCGGCGGAGTGTGGCGTCTAGGAATAAGCATCTTACTGGAAACTGTTTTTTCCACGCTCCTGGCTCCCTTACGCATGGTCTTCCACGCCTGGTACGTCATTTTAAACCTGACCGGCCGAAAACTCGCCTGGGGAAGCCAGGCAAGACTTTTGAAAAAAACATCGTTCCATGAAGCTTTTTCAGCACACTGGCCCGCAACAATCGTAGCGCTCGTATGGGCAAGTATCGCCTATGCAGTGAACCAAACCTTGTTCTGGTGGGTATCAGCGATCGTAACACCGCTGATCTTGGGGATTCCGATATCGATCTTTTACAGCTATTCGTCGGTGGGGATCTTCTTCCGCAATATGGGACTTTTTCTGGTGCCGACTGAAACCGCCCCTTCAAAAGTCCTTCAACGATATCAACAACTGCTGAATGATCCAGCGTAAGCGTTAACGGACAAGAAGGTGGAACGCACCCGGAAGATCAATTCTTTACTACCGCTTCCCTTGAAGTCGTAAGACGAGATTACGGAACTATTTATTATACCGTTTATCTGCTTCGTTACATGCCGCCACCAATGCCTTCAGAGAAAGAAACCCTGCCCGGTTCACTACCGAATACATCGACTCCTCAAACGCCAAGGGATCACCGATGTCCCCTTCAAGTTCGGCTTGCTGTTGTCTGAACATCTCTGCCATCAGGGCCGGCTGCAAATGTCCCAGGCAAACCTCCCGATACTGATCTTCAGCCAAGCCAAAAATCGCCCTCCTCATGGCTTTAGCCGGAGGAGACTTGGCAATAAAGCTTTTAAAAGGCACTGCCCATACAATAATCAATATACATACAAAAACGGTCCTGAACAATGCCCGCCGCTCAAGCGGTGCGGACCGAAGCGTCGGCTTAAACCCTGGCTGAAGAGGTTGTTGCTTTCGGCTCGACAACTGCTCCTGATATTGGTCATTCAAAGTTCCAGGCTCTCCTGACATATCCCTCTCTTCAAATACCTGCTCATCCGGCGGCCTTAACGATGATAAAACAAACAGAATGGCCGCGACCAAAACCATACCGCTTATCGCAACAAACAACCCCATGCCCTACCCCTTTCCACGAAAAAGAAAATTTCAAAATTCCGAATGCCGATCTCTTCCTGAAGCAAAATTTCTACACAATCACCGTTTGCCTGTCTGCCCCCCAAAGGGGGCCTGCTCAGCGATAGACAGAATCTTTATTTGAACATGACAATTATAACATATTGAAGAATGTGGAAAAATTAGATTAAGTGTTTTTTCAGGAAGGATCTGAACGCATAGAATTTAAAACGACACTTATCCTCCGCAGCGCCTGCGACGCAACGGGCATGTCTTTTGAAGTTTAAACTCAGGACCGGGATTCTGAGACGAGCCCAAATAGATGATTTGAACGTCAGATGCCGGAATTGGGTTCTTTTGTAGCACTCCGTTCGTTCGATGCTTGCGCAAAACTTCCTGAAAGGCGAGTTTAAGCGCTTCTTGCTGCTGTGCGTGTGATTTGATTGCTTGAATACGCTGAGCTCTGGAATTGCCATTTCATTCAACCTTCTCAAGCTGAAGCTGCAATTCTTCTTTGAGCTCTTCTTTCTTATTCGAATAAATGGCTCGAACCTCATCGATTCGTTTATAGAGTTCCTGCTCGCGTTGTGCGCTTTCCTGTTTTTGACCTGAATCACCAACCTGCTCTGCTAAGGCAAAAAGGGGGTCCCTTCTGATTCATGATTCGCCCTGTCCTCGGTTGGGAAATGTCCCCTTTGCTGTTTGACACCGGGCACTTTTTTAATTCATGCTGGGCAGATAAGGAACAATCGTAAGAATATCAAAGCTGAAGCCGGCAAAACCGTCTCCCCCTAAAGTCATGATCCCCCCTCCTTGAGAAGGCGGGCCTTCAACCATAAGAGGATCGTCTTGGTGATACACAGTCGTTGTTGTCCGGTACCCCGTGAAATCCACACCACCATATTTATCTCCTGCCTTGGCCTCTTCCGGCAATATGACGCTGCTATTCGTCCCTTTTTCAGCTTGCGTCTTTGAAAGTTCAAGCCCAAGCTTAGCGGCGACACGTTTTCGCAAAGCCTCTTCAACAGCAGTATTGACGACCCTTAACTCGGCGCTCATCGACTCTAGGTATTTGTCATCCAAACTGCCTGGATCAACACTGCTACTGATTTCCCCAAGCTTTTGTTCAAGCGCACGAAATTCTGGAAGCGCTCTTATACTTTTCATTCTTAGCATTTCCATGACGCCATTAAAGACCGGAATATCATTACTCGGCATACTCAAGCCAAAATGAATGCCCCTATCCCGTAGAATCGACCGGACAATCCAAAAACGTTGCTTGGAAGCCAACTCTCCGCAAATCGTCACCTTTTTTCCTCCATCTACGCTAGAAGCCTGACGAACCACAGACACGACCTCATTCAAAATTCTGGGATAAATGAGGTCAAAATATTTATTTGCTTCAGGGTCTGATCGATTCACACCGTAAAGCGCAGAAATCAAATCGTTGGTTCCGATGCTGAAAAATGAAATATCTTTTTCCTGAAGAAACACTCCTAAATTCATCAATGCTTTTGGCGTTTCGATCATACTCCCCAACTCAATAGGCAACTTACCCTTAAGATCCGCGAATTCTTCTTCCGCAAGCACCTCAGCAATAATCTGCCTGATGGCCCTAATATCTTCCATGGTTTCCACCATCGGAAACATAAACCGGAT
This sequence comes from Candidatus Omnitrophota bacterium, assembly GCA_038222225.1. Taxonomy (GTDB): domain Bacteria; phylum Omnitrophota; class Gorgyraeia; order Zapsychrales; family JANLHA01; genus JAKLFA01. The sequence goes on along the minus strand of JBBRHV010000014.1, from coordinate 4,089 downwards.
ATTTTCATATCCCTGATTCCTCAGGTCAATCAACGCACGCAGCTGCTCCTTCAAAATCTCACGGCCCATCTCATCATCAAGGTACATTTTTGCCCCTGCAAACGTGATATGGGCCAGCATGGTCGTCTTCTTGTCATCCTTCCAGTCAAATGCACGGATCGTCAAAGGCCTTCCTGAAAGCGCGCGCGCCATAGCACGCCATCTTTCTCGATATAACCCACGGCTGGGAATATCGGCATCCTCAAGCTGGTTCTCCGAACGGACAAGCCCCAGTCCGCGGGCAGAATTTTGGTCAGCCTTTTGGGCCTCTTTTTCAGTGTCAGCGTTCGCCGTGACATACGATCCGGGGTCGCCGCCAAAAGCCTTGGACATATTACCCTTTGCAAGAATATCCGTACCGCCTGTTTCGCCGCTGCCTACCATTAAATCCAGAACATCAACAAATGTTTTACCCTGCTCATCGACCGAAACTGAAATTTCCTGTCCGTCACTGATATCCTTAGGCAGATCCTTACTGTCCACAATAATGACACCCACCCCATCAGCCGCGGCCAAAAAGACATAATGCGATGTCAGGGATCCTTTTGTTATAATAATATTGCGCAATTGCCCTTCAAAATGATTATAAAGTTCTCGGTATCCTGAAGGCGTCAGAAAGTCGCGAATAAAAAGGTCCACCGGCTGGTCTCTATCAACTGCTGAGAGTTCTATTTCGGCTGTTTTGATAATGGAATGAGCGATCTCCTGAAGCAGGGGCCGGTAAAGTTTCTGCTCATCAGGGTTCTTCATTTTCAAAGTCTCATCAATAGCCTGCATGATGATCCAGCGGTAACTGTGGGTCGTGTCTTTTACTCCCTGATTGGACGTCGTACTCATATTCTCCAAGGCATCGCGAACCTTTGAGACAAACTGATAAGCTATATCAGCGGTTGCTCTCAAGCGGGTACCCGGAGGAAGCCCCCTCCAATATTTATCTGAAGCCGTGATATATTCCGCGGTCTTTGCCTTGGCTCTGGCAATCTCAGCTTGTGCATCACGGGCAATGATCGAACGGAGCTGAGACGTATGCCAATGCCAGCGCAACAGTCCTTCCCGATACATTGTCAGACTGATATCCAAACCCTCCGAGAACGTCGAGACAAGTTTCTGAATCCCCGGGTCTAACATTGAAGGTTCAACACCTTCAAACCCTTTAAGGAAGTCTGAAAAAGCAGCAGTAAATGCACTCAAATACCCATTCAAGGAAAAATTCTCATTGCCTGCCTTTTTCGCCTTCGCTAATACTTGACGTTTAACATCGTCTAACATCGCGACATAAACCTCTAAGACAGCCCTTTCCTCCCCGTCTTTTGCATGTTCAAGATTCTCCTTCAAAGGCTGATAAATAAGATCAAATGTCTGCTCGAATTTTGCACGTTGCGACGCAACAATCTTTTGAAATTCCTCCTCAGAGAACCCATGAATGTATGGTAATACCTGAGGGTTCTGAATCACAGCCTGCAAAAGATCATAAACAGTCACTCCATCAACCTTTTCCTGCTTCAGCCACGCTCTCTCTTCTTCAGCCACCAATACCGAAAAATGTTCTACTCCCGCCGGATGCTGAACAATCTCGCGCAACGTCTTTTGAAGTTCAGCTTTTTGCGGATTTTCAGACGGCAGACTTTTCATATGGCTGTAAAGTTTTCCAATAGGAGACTCCGGAGGAAATTGTTCAAACAGATCAAACGTAAAATTCTCACTGTTAAAAGCACGAAGGATCTCACAATCCCGGTGGAGGGCACTGATCAACGCCCTAATCGCTCCTCTGACCGTATGATTCTCTCTCCTTAAACGATCCAGAGCCCTTCTCCACACAGACTCCTGTTCATACAGCTGATCCAGCATTTCAACCAGATAATCCAACCCCATGAGCCTTCCCATGATCTCGATCCGTTTAAGATCAAACGCGTCTTTGCGGATCGTTACCGCCGTTGCTGTTCCCAAAACAGGGTCTTTGGCCTGCCCAAGTATGGCCGCATTACTGCTCTGTTTATTTCTAATCGGCGAAAGACGAACATCGGCCTGGACCGGATTTTGACCTGCGACAATTCTACTCACCACCGCCGGAAACTGCTCAGAACTTACCGCTCGATCCTCCCGGCTTTCCGATACATTGCTGAAACGAGTCCCTCCAGAAAAATACTGCCGCGCAACGATCTCGCCGGCATCCCCGACAACATCTTCTTTAATATAGTTATAGGCGCCCTTACGAAAGGCCTCAAGATATTGATTATAAATCGCCTGAACCGCATCCCCTTCTGAGACAGCCTCTATACCGACAATTTTCTTTTTGTTCCCATAAACCTGAGCCACCGCATTCATCTTGAGCTGGTCTTTAAACCAGCTCGCCAAGATCAAGGCATGGTAAATTTGCCGTAAGGGCATAAAATATGTCCCCTGATTGACCTCTTCTTCTAATAACGGGACAACGACCTCGCGCATCACCTCTTGCGAAACCCCGTCTTCAGCAGGCAAATCAGATAAGGAAGTGTTATTTTTCCAGGCTAAATAATCCGCCTCAAGCATCACTTTAAGGTGGGTTTCTGCGATCACAGCACGGTTATTTGTTTCATAAACAACGGAGTGTTCCGGGACAATCCACACCTTGCTAAAAATACCCTCAGGAATCTCCTGCACGCCTAATTGTTCTTTGATTTTCTTGTAAACCTTGTCCCAAAACTTTTTGCCCGACTCAGAATCAGGATAGGTCAATGACGCGCTGAGCTGCTTAAGAATATAATCCTGTTTCAGCATGTCCTGACCGGCGTCAGTGTGTCCCAAAGCGTCCGGTACAATGCGGTCTTTTTCATACGGAGATAAGTTGACCCACAGGTCCTCTTCCGGAATGGCCAGGCCGGCTAAGAAATAACGCACCGCCTTTCCAAAAGAGGCGTTCAGCTGATCAGGTTCTAGTGCCTCAACCCCCTGATCAAAAATAAAAGAAAATTTAAGCGGATCCTGAGGATAGGCCTGGATCCCCATCAAAGCCGGCCCCTGGAATGGTGCCGAGAGGCTCATGAGTGTGCCAGGCGCTACCATACCGGAAACAGCAATAGATTGAGCTTGCGCACCGATCGGCAGCGATGACAAAAGAAAGAATGCCGCAACACTTGCACGAATTAGCTTAAAAAATTGGTTTTTTGAAGAAAAAATTGACATTTTTTAATGCGTTTAATGATTTATTTTAATACATCAAATATAACATATTTATACTAAATTAACATGCACTTGAAAGAAAATAATAGAAAAATATATATTTATAAAAGAATTAACTTTGAAGGTGTTTGACTGTGTTTTGCCCTGATTCGGACGGGGCCACTGAACTCTCCCAGAAAAGCAAAAAACCTTGCCCCGTTTGGGTTGCAAGGTTTTTTGCTTTTGAAAATTCTGTCCCCTTCTCTCTTTTCTTTTTGACCTTGCAGCTGTTTCAAAAACCTCCTGTTACAGTTACAAAAAAACCGACTGTTCCAATAATAAGCCACCCTACCGCATTGCCCAACAAAATCGAAAAAAAGAATCTCTTATTCTCTCGAAACAGACGAAACAATGCCACAGAAGACACGACAAGCAAGGCGATACTAACACCCAAAGAAAATATTGAACCAGAAATAAGGATCTGATCTGAGCGCCATTCAGAAACGCTAAGATAAACAAAAACCAAACTAAAAAGAAAAATTGTCGGCAGGCCATTGCTCCACTTACTATAGATTCGTTCTATAACATGTTCTATCATGCACTTTATCCTCTTTAGGCCCTCCGCCTCTGTCACACAACGTTTTCACTTTCGTTGGGCGCCGCTTGGGCACCTTTTAAATATACAGCGGCCAATCGCCTTTTTATTTAATCAATTCATAACTATCAAGAGCCTTTTCAACCTCAGGCTGACCTTCCCCAATCCAGTGGACTTTTAGTTAAGACAGACCGCCTGTCTTTCGTACTCGAATGGGCTCATATAACCAAGCGTTGAGTGAGCCCGCTTGCGATTGTAAAACATCTCCACGTATTCAAAGATCCTTCTTCTTGCTTCTTCTCTGGTTCTAAACTTGT
>JBBRHV010000013.1:0-45866 GCA_038222225.1 Candidatus Omnitrophota bacterium | reverse complement strand
CAGCGGGGTGAATTGGGACAGTTTAAGGGTCCTGACCGACGCGGGTGTCAATTGGGATAATCTGGGGGTCATGACCGGCGTGGGAGTGAATTGGGAAGATCTGGGAGCGATGACGGATGAAGGAGTGAACTGGATCAGTTTCAGTGATCTGACCACGGCTGGAGCGAACTGGGTGGATATCGGGAGTTTAAGCGAAGCGGGGATCAACTGGCTGGATATTGACGTGATGAGCGACACGGGCGTGAACTGGGCGGACTTGGATGTGATGAGCGATATGGGGATCAATTGGTTGGATATTGATATGTTAAGCGATGCAGGTGTGAATTGGCTGGATCTGGATGTGATGAGTGATCAGGGGATGAATTGGACAAGTTTCAGTGATATGAGTACGGTCGGCATGAATTGGTTGGATCTTGAGATGATGGCGGGCTCCGGGATCAATTGGATGGACATCGATGTGTTAAGTGATGCGGGTGTGAATTGGTCGGATCTGGATGTGATGAGCGATCAGGGGATGAATTGGACAAGCGTGAGTGACATGACAACGATCGGCGTGAATTGGCTTGATTTGAACGTGATGAGTATGGCCGGATTGAACTGGGCGGACTTGGATGTGATGAGCGATGCCGGAGTGAATTGGGGGGATATTGCCGCTCTTGCTTCGGCAGGGATCAATTGGCTGGATCTGGATATGTTAAGTGATGCCGGGGTCAACTGGCTGGATCTGGATATGATGAGTGATGCCGGGGTGAACTGGATCGACATTGGCCGGCTGAGCGATGCCGGGATCAACTGGGCTGATATCGGAAATTTGAGCGACGAGGGGATCAATTGGGCAGACTTGGATGTGATGAGCGCCACGGGTGTGAATTGGACCAATATCGGCGATTTAACGGTTGCGGGGATCAACTGGCTGGATATCGACATGATGAGCGATCAGGGTGTCAATTGGATGGATCTGACGGATATGACAGCTGCGGGGATCAATTGGCAGGACTTAAGCGCCCTAGCCAGTACCGGTGTCAATTGGAATGATCTCGGAAATTTGAGTGAAGCCGGGATCAACTGGCTGGATCTGGATATGTTAAGTGATGCCGGGGTGAACTGGTCGGATCTGGATGTGTTAAGTGACGCGGGGATGAATTGGCTGGATTTGGATGCGATGAGTGATGCCGGGGTGAACTGGGCGGATCTGGATGCCATGAGTGACCGGGGAGTAAACTGGACAAGCTTCAGCGACATGACCGATGCCGGTGTCAATTGGACGGATATCGGGCAAATGACAGATCAAGGGATCAATTGGAATGATCTGGTCGTTTTGACCGGGGTTGGGGTGAATTGGGAAGATATCGGGGCTATGACTGAGGCAGGAATCAATTGGTTTGATATTGATATTCTAAGCGATACCGGAATTAACTGGCTGGATCTGGATGCTATGAGTGATACCGGTATTAATTGGATGGATATTGAGAGTTTATCCGTGCAGGGCATCAATTGGGCGGATATCGGGAGTTTAAGCGCCGCCGGTGTTAATTGGCTGGATATTGATGCTTTAAGCGATGTTGGGATCAATTGGACTGATCTGCAGGTGATGTCCAACAGCGGCGTCAATTGGCTGGATATGGAGACGCTCAGCGATGGAGGCATCAATTGGACGGATTTCGAGCGGTTGACAAATTCAGCGGTCAATTGGGAAGACCTCCAGGCGATGTCGACGTTAGGTATTAACTGGTTTGATATGGAGAAGCTGTCCGATGCGGGAGTGAACTGGCTGGATATTGGGAGTCTAAGTGAGGCGGGCGTGAATTGGGCGGATATTGATATTTTAAGTGACGCAGGAGTCAACTGGATGGATATGTATGAGCTGTCAAATTCTGCCGTGAATTGGTTAGGGATTGCTGAAATGGCTGTTTCGAATGTGAATTGGCTGGATGTCGGGAGTTTGAGTGCCGCCGGTATCAACTGGCTGGATCTTGACATATTAAGTGATGCGGGAGTGAACTGGGCGGATTTTGATGTCATGAGCGATCAAGGCATGAATTGGATGGAGATCGGTGTTTTAACAGATGCGGGCGTGAATTGGGACAACATTGGTTCACTGACGGATGCCGGCATCAATTGGTTGGATATGGGGATCCTGACGGAAGCCGGGATCAACTGGAATGATTTGCAGGCCATGAGCGATTTAGGAATCAACTGGAGTGATATCAATGATCTGACGGATGCGGGCGTGAATTGGGAAAATTTGACGACGTTGACAGACGCAGGCATTAATTGGCTGGATATCGGGAGTTTAAGCGATGCCGGGATCAATTGGACGGATCTGGATAGTTTAAGCCGTGCGGGGATCAATTGGTCGGATATGGGGATTCTGACGGAAACCGGGATCAACTGGAATGATTTACAGGCCATGAGCGATCTTGGAATCAACTGGAGTGATATCAATGATCTGACGGATGCGGGTGTGAATTGGGAAAATTTAACGACGTTGACAGACGCCGGTATCAATTGGCTGGATATCGATGCGCTCAGCAATGCCGGGGTCAATTGGCAGGATATGGCAGCTTTGGCAGGGTCCGGCATTAATTGGTTTGATCTTGATGTGCTCAGTGATGCCGGTATCAACTGGCTGGATATCGATGCGCTCAGCGATGCCGGTATCAATTGGCTGGATATCGCAACTTTGGCCGAGGCCAACATCAATTGGGCGGATCTGACGATGATGACGACCGCTGCCGTTAATTGGGTAGATATCGGCTCTTTGACCGCTGCCAGCGTGAACTGGGATGATCTCGCATCCTTAACTGAGGCCGGTGTCAATTGGGATGATACCAGCCGCATGACGAAATCGGATATCAATTGGCAGGATCTTGGATCCATGACCGGAGCGAATATCAACTGGGCGGACCTTTCTTATATGACCGGTACCGGCGTGAACTGGGTTGATCTCGGGATGACCAGTACGGCCGGGGTGAATTGGGCTGATCTGGCCGGAATGACGGCTTCCAACGTCAACTGGAGCGCGATTGCCTTTTTGGCTTCCGAAGCGGAGAATTTGGTCAATAACGTCAATGATATCCTTGTTATTACAACTGCTTTGAACACAAAGATGGGTGAAACTGGCGATGATCAAAATACTGATACATTTTTCGGAAAAATTGAAAAGATCCGCGTCATGGTTGCGGGCATCGGCGGGGATCCGAATTTAAGTTCAAATGTCCAGGCGATTTTAGCATTGGCGACAAATATCGATACGCATATTGGAGAGCCGGCCGGGGCTCAAACGATGTACAGCCGATTTACCGATATTGAGGACGCGATCAATGTGGTTGGCGGCTCGATTATTCCTCCGCCGGATGAAAGCTCGAATTGGAGCACGTTATTTAGCCGTGTTGGGACAGCGTCATCAGGGTCCCGTACTTTATTTGAGACGATCGAGGATACTGAAACCACCAGTACGACCATTTCCACGGACCTCACGACATTGATGGGCCGTGTGGGGACAGCCGACGGGGTGTTGACCCTTTTTGAAAGTGTTGAAGCGGCTACCGCGGATACCGGGGCGCTCCTGAGCCGTATCGGAGTATCATCGCTTGGAAACACGATGTTTGAAACGATCGAGTCCGCTGGGTTTGACCCGAACTTAGGTCCGAATGTGGAAAATATTCTCGCGATCGTTGGACAGCTGGAAACCTATGTGGGAACCGTTGAGGATACGGCCACCGACAATACGGTCTTTGGGGACCTTCAGGAAATCATTGCCTATGTTGATACTCTGGAAATGTTGATCGGGACAAAACTGACGGATGAAGAGGCGCGCGTGCTGACCGATGAGAAGTCTGCCACCGTCTTTGGGCAATTGTCGCAGTTGATCCAGATCCGTAATGACGCAGCCGCAGCCAAGGGCAATGCCGCCTCTGCTATGTCGGAGGCCCAGGCACTCCGCACGGAATTGGGGGCGCAGGGTGCGACTCCATCCACCTATGAACGGATCAAGACCTTGCAATCCAAGATCGATGAGCTGAAAACGGCATCGCAGGCGATTTCGGAAAGTCAGCTGGAGACCGGAACATTGGCTTCCGAAATTCTCAACACCCTGACCGCTTTTGTCCGGGAAAGCGCGACTGCAGCCGGCCTGGAGGGAGACGGGTTAAGTATTGATGATCTTACGGCCGATCAGGCCAAGGACCGGGAAAAAGTGACTTCGAAGTTGGATGAGATCAATGCCAAATTGACCGCTATTAAAGAGTCGATCGAGATCAATGAAGTTGTTGTCAAAACATGGTTCGAAGAGTCCGAATAATGGATAAGTCTTATCAAAGGTTAAACATGAGAATGTATTCCGTATGTGAGAGATCCTGGTTTGCAGTGATGTTTTGTTTTTTCTGCATGGTTCTTGTCCCGTTCAACAGTCTCGCCCAGGAACTCAGCATTAATTTTGTCGCGGTGAACGCCTCAGAAACCGAAACCAAAGAGATTGAAGTCAAAGAATATCTTCCCAAAGAACTTGAGATGGAGGATGTCGTGGATGCCGGGCAACTGCAGCTTGATTTTGATGTGGATAAGGACCTGCTCTATGTCTCCGGTCAGCTCATATTTAAGCCTAAGGAATCACGGACCTTCAAGGTCAAGGTGAAGGATGTCTGGAAAGTTGCTCCTGAGGAAGTCAACCTTTTAAAAGAGCAGATCAATTCCACGCTGAAGACGCTGGAGGGGACCAAGGAGTATTCGTCCGCCAGTTTTGTCCGTGACGAAACTCATAAGAAATTGGATTATATTTTAACGAAACAGAGTGAGTTCACCGGAGATATCGCACGGCGTATTGAGGAATTCAGGGCCAATTCAACGGAATTGAATAGTATACGCGACCAGGTTTACAGCCTGGATTTTTTAAGATTTGAATCCAAATCCATTGAGGCAACCGCCCAGGAGAATAAAACCGTCACAATGAAATTGGAAGTGAAGAACCCCTATGAAACAAAACCGTTAAAAGTTGAGCACAAACATTATTTGCCGGAAGAAATCCGGGCTGAGGATGTGCTGGACGCCCAAGGGTTTGATGTGCGGTTCGACGAAAAGAAGGACCGTTCTTATATCCGGAAAGAGGAAGAGTTTAAGCCCGGAGAAACAAAAACATATAACATTGTGATCAAAGATATTTGGCAGTTTCCCGAAATCAAATTGATCGACCTTGATCAGCGGGCTCAGATCGCAATGTATGAACTTGATGAAACCATGTACGCTGAGAGCGCGAAACATCTTTATAACAAACTCAAGGCGCAGATCGATCTGATCAAGGAGTCGTTAGGGAAAAAGCTTCCCGTCAAGCAGCACATCGGTTTGTACCGCACCAACCAGCACCGTTTTGAGCAGGCATGGTCTGATTTCAAGCGGATTGAGGAGATGATTTCCATTGTCCGCGCCAAGAAGCTCCAGGAATTTGAGCAGAAAAAGGTTAAAAACGTGTTGAGCCGGTTAAAATCCCTGCGCGGTTTGCAACAGATCTCGTCAGCATTGTTCAAACAGGGGAGCAGCTCAACGTTAACCTGGAAGGTCATCGGAGGAACGATCATCTTTGTGGCCACCTTCACAACGATCCATTTTGTGATCTGGTCCCGGCGTTCCGGAAAGATGGGAGAAGAAATGGGGCCGTCATCCGGGGAAGAGATCAAGGTTGTTCCCAAGCCGGGGGAAGATAAAAAAGACGAGGACGACTCCTAGTTTTAAAATTTTCAGGTTTCACGTGGTTTTTCTCGATAGATGTTGATATAATTTTTATGTCTCTATATTAATATCTATATTATATAAAGGTTGTTCACATGGCGGAATTAAGATATCAAGAAGAAGGCACGGTCCGTGTCATCCGTGGATGTATTGTTATTGTTGAGGGTTTTAAGAACTGCATCAACGGGCAGGTGATCCGTTTCGGTTACGGCACGATGGGGGTCATCATCGGTTTCTCGGAAACGGACGCACAGGTTCTCATCATTCGTCAGGCCACGAACCTGAAGACCGGGGACAGGGCTCTCGCCACGATCGAAACATTCACCACGCCGGTTGGGAAAAATTTTGTCGGCCGCATTATTAATCCTTTGGCGGAAGCCTTGGATTCTTTAGGCCCGATCAAGGCTGATGAGATGGCTCCGATTTTTGTTCAGGCGCCGTCGATCCTGATGCGCGGGATTCTGGAAAAGACATTAGAGACCGGTGTGAAAGTTCTCGACGCGATGATCCCGGTGGGGTTCGGCCAGCGCGAGTTGATTTTAGGCGACCGGATGACCGGCAAGACCACGATCTGCACGGATGCCATCATCAATCAAAAGCACACCGGCGTCAAATGCATTTATTGCTGCATCGGAAAGGCGCATTCGGCCCTGGGCCGTGTGGTGCAGCTTTTCCTGGATCATGATTGTTTTAAATACACCACGATTGTTGCGGCCACCGCCGTTGCCCCTCCTGGCCAGTTGTATCTGGCTCCCTATATTTCCTGCGCCATCGGCGAATATTTTATGAAACGGGGGGAGCACGTCCTTGTCGTGTTTGACGATTTTACCAAGCATGCCTGGGCGTATCGCGAGATCTCACTGCTTCTGGAACGGGCACCGGGGCGGGATTCCTATCCGGGAGATATTTTTTATTTGCATTCGAAGCTGGTTGAGCGCGCAGCCTATCTGGCCAAAAAGTACGGCGGCGGATCGATGACGCATCTTCCGATTGTTGAAACGCTCGAAGGGGATTTGACCGGGTATGTTCAGTCGAATCTTGTTTCGATGACTGATGGCCAGATCATGGTCAGCTCACCGTTATTCGGCGAAGGGCAAAAACCGGCGGTGGATATGGGGTTATCCGTTTCCCGCGTCGGGAGTAAAGTTCAGTGGCCGATTGTTAAAAAGCTTTCGGGGCCTTTGCGTTTGGAATATCTGCAGTACCGTGAAGTTTTACGCGTCTCCCGGCTGAAAACAACCGGTCAGTCTGAGGACGCTGAACGTCAGATGAAGAGCGGCGCGATTCTGACGGAATTCTTAAAACAAAAAGCGTCGCATCCGGTTCCGATGGAAGCCCTGGTAATCATTCTTTACTCTTTTTCAAAGTTGATCCTGCATGAAATGACCATCGAAGAGGTGAACTGTTTTCAGGAAGAGTGTTATGATTATTACATGAAACATGACCCGGAATTCATGAAGGCAATGCGTGCGAAACGGGACATGGATGATGTGATGAAGGCGCGCTGTGAGGAGCTGGCCCGTCAGTATCTGAGAGAAGCTGTTGCTCGGCGTCCAAAGGAAGACCTGGACAGTGATGAAGACGGCGGTCCCAATGTCGGTGTTGATGTTCTGGATCAGGCAACATCAAAGAAGAAGGAAGAAAAAAAGTAGGATCCTGTCATGGCTAAGATGAAATATAAAGCAACATTTAAGATTTCGATCATGACTCCGGATTCTTTGCTTTATCAGGACGAAGTTGAGAGCGCGTTTTTTACCGGAGATCAGGGAGAATATGAGCTTCTGCCGTATCATTATCCGGTGATCGGGGTCTTGGAACAGGGCAATATTATTATTAATTGGCGTGAGGCGGTTCCGATCAAATTCGGCATCGTGAAATTTTTTGCTAATGACTGCATTGTTTTAGTTGAAGAGATCGAAAGGATCCGTCCTCAGAAGAAGAAAAAGGCAGGGGAAGAGATCGTGACGGAATCCGACGATTCCGTCCATCACGTTTAAGCGAAAGGTTGCCGGTTATGCAATGGGCAGAGACCCTTTTAATTGTTTCGATCATGATGATCGCTGTTTTAGGGCCCTCGGTGGTTATTGCGACATTGGGTTACGCCGTGATCAAGGCGTTAAGCCGTAACCCGTCGGCGGCATCCAAGATCTTTATGGGCATGGTCATTATGCTGATCTTTGTGGAGGCGATCTCGATCATCGCCATTTTGATTATCTTTCAGTTGTTCGGAAAATAGGAACGCGTGTATGAATCAACAAGGCGTAATTTTATTATGTCTGATTTTATTAGCCGTCGGTTTGCCTTCCATCGGGGCCGGTTGGCTGGGAAAGCATTTGATCGATGGCTTGGGACGTTATCCGAGCAAAGCACCGGTCATTCAAATGAGCATTTTTATCAAACTGATTGTCTTAGAGGTGGTCTCATTCACGCTGCTGTTGGGGGTTTTTAAGATCTTGTCGGCCCCTATGGATACGGAGGAAGAAAAGAATTTGATGGAGAAGGTTCATCTACAAAGGAGCGTTGTCATATGGAACTCGGTATGCTGATGATTAAGGCGATTGTTCTTGGAATGATCCTGACCGGTGTCTTGGGGTTTGTTTTCTGGAGATTTGCGTCCAAGAGCACAGAAACCGCATTGGGCCGCCTGGATCGTGAAACAGAGGCGGTCCGGCAGAAGCAGATCGAACTGACCGACAAGATCAAACTGGCCAATGAAGAATTGCTGAAGCGCCGGGGAGAGGCGGATGCGCTGGTTGCGAAGATGGCGGGAGATGCTGAGGAGGTCGCACGCAAAGAGAGGGAAAAAATCGTCAATAAGGCGCGTCAGGATGCTGAGGAGATTATTAATAAGGCTCAACGGACAAAAGAGGATATGCGCAAAGTCATCGAGGCGGATATGTATTTAAAGGCGATTGATTTTACGGTTCTGATGATGAACGAAATTTTCAGCGACCGGATCAAGAAGGCCGTCAACCATGATTTTATCGAAGAGTATCTTGACGGTTTGCAAAAAGTCGACATGAGCATCGTGGATGCGGCCATCACGGAAGCTGAGGTCGCAACGGTTGAAACGATCGAGCCGGATATCAAGAAGCGCCTGGAGGAGGTTATCCTCAACAGGCTTGGACGTCCGTTGACCCTCAAGCTGGAAGTGGATAAGTCTATTTTGGCAGGGATTGTGCTTCGTTTTGGGAACCTTCGTTTAGACGGAGGTTTATATAATTTGCTCAAGGAAAAAGGGATTGAAATGAAGGAGAGGCTGGAGCGCGGCCTTTTAGACACGGAGAGCATAAAAATTGAACCGAAGGCGGAAGGGTCAACTCCCGGTCAAGTTAAACTCGCGGCAGCTCCTGAACCAGGGGCCTAAATAATCTTTAAACAGGTGAGCAAATGGGCGGTAAGGCGAATAAAATCAAAAGTGATTTGGACGATATCACGGAATTGCTTGAAATCATTTCGGTCCTCAAGGATGTGGCCGATACCAAATTTCATGAATTGGCCGGCCGTAAGGATCGTTTTGCCCGTTTCGGGGAGTCTTTTGTTGAGTTTTTTCGCATGATCAGTTTGTCTTCGGTGCGCCATCCTTTGGTTTCCAATGACAATCCCAAGACCGGGCTGGTGTGCATCAGCTCGGAGGCGGGTTTCATGGGGGATCTCAACGCCAAGGTTATCCGTCATACGCTGGCGGAATTTGAGCGCATTCCGAATTGCCAGTTGATCGTTGTCGGACGAAAAGGCGTGGACAAGCTGCGCAATATTCAGCAGGGCATGAAAACATTTGTCAATCTGGAAGAATTCGGGCTGTATGACATTGCGGTCCAGATCAAAGATTATTTGATCGGTGAAGTCATCAATGACCGCTTAGGAAAAGTTGCGGTTGTTTATCCGTGGTCTAAGAGTTTTAATTTGCAGAAACCTCGCACGATTAATCTTTTGCCTTGCGATGAGCTTTTGACCAAACAGGCGGAATTTGTGGACTCCATTGAGCGGGTCATCGAAGAGTCTGACCCGATTGATATTATCGGTTACTTGGCGGACATGTGGATGGTCTGCCGTTTGTATGAGATCTTGCATGACACCTCCATTTCCGAGGCAGCCGCGCAATCGCAGCAGCTGGAAGCCAGCGTTCAGCGCATGAAGAAAGACAAGAAGGGAATTGCGGGCGCATTTGCAAAGGCGAAAAAAGGGGACATTGATAAAGGCATGAGGGAGGTTTTTACATCCCGCATGATGACAAGGCGTTAAGCCGCTTATTTTGAGGTTAAAGCTATGACAGAAGAACAGGTGAATCAAGATCCGAAAAGTTCAAGCCCGGATCCCAAGCCCGCGGGGGTGCCATCCGCTAACACAGGATCATCCGAAGCGACGGGACCACAAGCGGTCGTCCCGGAACCTCCGAAGAAGCGTAGAGGTCTTGGCCGTATTATTGCGGTTCAGGGGCCGGTGGTTGATGTTTATTTTGAAGAGACAAAAGATATTCCGGCGCTCTTTGATGTGATCGAGGTTTATAATTTTAATAAAGAGCGCGTTGTTCTTCAGACGGCTGAGCATTTAAACAAGCATGTGGTGCGGACGGTTGCGTTAATGGATACCCTGGACATGCAACTGAATCAGCCATGCTATAACACCTTCTTGCCGATCGCCGTGCCGGTGGGGGACGCCTGTTTCGGGCGTATCATGAACGCGGTCGGGGATCCCATTGATGAAAAAGGCCCGATTGACGCTCCGCTCAGGCCGATCCGGCAGATCACGCAGGCTTTAGGGTATGATTTGAATGAAAAAGAGGCTGCTAAACTTGACCTTTTGGAAACCGGGATCAAATATTTTGATCTTTTGTTTCCGCTGGTTAAGGGCAGTAAGACCGGGGTTATCGGAGGGGCCGGTTGCGGCAAGACGGTCGTTATTCTGGAGCTGATCAATAATATCGTTAAAGAGCACGGCGGGGCCTGTGTGTTTGCCGGCATCGGTGAGCGTATCCGTGAGGGGAATGAGCTTTTTCATGAGTTGTCCGATAGCGGGCTGATCGGTAACGTTATGCTTGCCTACGGACAGATGGATCAGCCGCCGGGAGCGCGCGCTGAAGTTGTGAACACCGGAATTACGCTGGCGGAGTACCTGCAGGCGAAAAATAAAGACGTGCTTTTGTTTATGGACAATCTCTACCGCTTTATTCAGGGCGGCCAGGAAATTTCAACGCTTTTGGGCCGTGTTCCGGGAGAAACCGGATATCAGCCCACGCTGGCCTCCGAGGTCAGCAACGTTCAGGAACGGATCCGTTCGATCAAGGGTGGCGGTTCGGTCACGGCCCTTCAGGCTGTTTACGTTCCGGCGGACGACATGACGGATCCTGCGATCGTTGCGATCTTCAGTTATCTGGACGGATCCATTGTTTTGTCGCGCGATCTGGTTCAGCGCGGGATGTATCCGGCCATTGATCCGCTGCAAAGTTCCAGCGGCAACCTGGGGATCGATGTCGTCGGGGAGCGGCATTATAATTTGGCGCAGCAGGGCATTCAGCATTTTAACAAATATAACGGTTTGAAGCGTATTGTCGCGGTTATCGGCGTTGAGGAGCTTAATAAAGTGGACCGTATGATCTACGGGCGCGCACAGCGTCTGCTGAATTTCATGACTCAACCGTTCCATGTTTCCGAGGTGTTTACCGGAAAAAAAGGATTTTATGTTCATTTGGATGAGCTGTTAGACGGGGTTGAGGCCATCCTCAACGGTGAATACGATAAAACAAAACCTTCTGATTTTTATATGATCGGAAAGGCGCCGGTCAAACCGTAGCCGGGATATTTAAAAAAGGGCAGAGAACTGATGTCTAAGCAGTCAGAAAAAGTTTTGATCGATCAACTGGTCCGGATGAACGTCTTTGAGCCGGCTCAGGGGGCCGATCTTTTGAAACAGGCGGATAACTCTCCCTTGCCGTTGCGGCAATATTTGCTCAACGCGCAATCGGTGACGGAACAGCAAATGCTGGAGGCTTTGGCCTCGATTTACCGGCTGGAGACGTTGACGCTCTCGCGGGAGGTGATCGATCCGGCGGTGATCGAACGGGTGCCGGTGCGGTTCGCGTCCTATTATAAGATCATGCCGATCCGCATTGAAGGAAAAGAGATTGTTTTGGCGAGCGCGGTTCCTTTGGATGTCCGGACCCAAGATGAGATCCGTCTGAATTTAGGGCTGCATCCAAAGCTTTTTCTGGTCAAGGAGTCCGAACTGAAACTGACACAGAAAAAATATTATGGGCTTGCGGCTGAAACGGTCGAACGGATGGCGAAGGCCTCTCCGATGGCCACGGATGAGCGGGCTCAGGGAGACCTGGTCGAGGACATTGAAGACGGGACCGACGATGCTTCGGTGACCCGCCTGGTCAATGAGATCCTGTTAGACGCCTATCACAACCGTGCCACTGATATTCATATTGAACCTTACCGCAACAAAGTGCGCCTGCGTTACCGTGTGGATGGGGTTTTGATCGACACCAATATTCCTCCGGCGGCACGTCCGTTTTTGTCGTCCATTATTTCCCGCATCAAGATCCTTTCGAATTTGAGCATCGTTGAGCGCCGGCTTCCTCAGGATGGAAGCGCTGTTGTGCAAACCAAAGAGCAGACCCTGGATCTGCGGATTTCAACGATCCCGACTCCGCGCGGGGAAAGTATGGTGATCCGGCTTCTTCCGACGCATATGACATTACTGAATCTGGAGCATTTAGGTTTTGAGAAGGACAATTTAAAGAATTTCCGTCAGTTGGTCAAGAAACCGCACGGGATCATTTTGGTCACCGGCCCGACCGGAAGCGGCAAGACAACAACGCTGTATGCCTGTCTGCATGAGATTAATTCACCCGGCCGAAAGATCATCACCCTGGAAGATCCGATTGAGTATGAGATGGAGGGGATCACCCAGATCCAGGTGAATCCGAAATTCAATTTTGATTTTGCCGCAGGCTTACGCAGCGTTCTGCGCCATGACCCGGATATCATTATGGTCGGAGAGATCCGTGATGTGGAGACCGCTGAAATCGCGATCCGGACCGCCCTGACCGGGCATTTGGTTTTTTCAACGCTGCATACCAATGATGCGGCCAGCGGCATTACGCGTTTGCTTGAAATGGGGCTGGAGTCGTTTTTGGTGTCTTCCAGTATCGAGGCCTTTGTTGCCCAGCGTCTGGTGCGTTTGATCTGCCCGAAGTGCAAGGAGGAAGTGAAGACGCCGCTCTTGGAAGTCCGGCAGGAGATCACACAATCGTTAGGCATCGCAGATATCTCCAACGTTAAAATTTATCGCGGCAAGGGTTGTGATCACTGCCATCAGACAGGGTTTTATGGGCGCACGGCTATTTATGAATTGCTGTTCATCAAGGAGAATATCCGCAAGGCGATTTTAGAGCGTAAAAACGCGGAAGATATCAAACGTATCGCGGTGCGCGCCGGGATGAAGACCTTGAGGCAGGACGGCTGGAAGAAAGTGGTGGAAGGCATGACCACGCCGGAAGAGGTCTTAAATGTGACGGTTCAGGATGAGCCGGGTGATCGGGACCGGGAAACCCCGGTGGTTATTGCCGCCCCCCCTGAACCAAGAGAAAACGTCAAGGAAGCGGCAGAACCGGTAACGGTTGAGACAAGGAAAATCGATCTGAGAGGCTTTGAACAAAAGAATCAGTATGATTCACGCATTTATTCACGCGTTAACTGCAAGGCGAATATCCGTTATTCGATTTTGCATCAGGACCGGGTCAATCCGGGCCAGTTTACAACGGACCGTGTTGTGCATTCTTCGGTGACCAAGGATATCAGCGCAGGAGGCTTGAGGTTTGTCTCCGGATACGCGCTTCCGGTGGGGACCATTATTGAGCTGACCCTGGAGCTTAAAAAGGGCATACCGGGCATTCATTGCCTGGCCAAGGTTTGTCGCGTGGAAGACGACACGTTTTCAGCGATGTTTCAGTTGGTTGTGTATTTTCTGGATATTTCAAGCGCGGACCGGGCGTTGATTGAGGATGAAGTCGCCGAACTGCGTAGGGAAAACAGTTGAGTGATGGCAGAAGGAGAAGATGATGCCGATTTATGCGTATAAGGCCAAGCAGCAGAATGCAGAGACCGTTTCCGGGCATGTTCAGGCTGAAAGTCACGAACAGGCGGTTGAAAAAATCACGCAGTCCGGCCTTTTGCCGATCCAGGTGCTCGAGGGCTCCGGGTCCAAACAGGTTAAGGTCCGTCGTAGAAGGGTCCGGGCCAGAGAGCTGTTGTTATTCAGCAGAGAGTTGGCGTCCTTGCTCAAAGCCGGAGTCACAATTTTAGCGGCGTTGGATGTGATCGGCCGGCAAATACAGCATCCTTATTTTCAATATGTGATTCAGACGGTCCGCATGAATATCCAGGATGGCCGCTCCGTTTCGGAATCCTTGATGGATTTTCCCGACGTCTTTCCGCAGCTGTATACGGATATGATCCGTGCCGGGGAGGAAAGCGGGCGGTTGCCGCAGTGTATCGGTTCGCTGGTCACGCATTTAAAACAGCATATTGCCCTGGCAACAAAGGTACGCAATGCCTTTGTCTATCCGGCCGTGATGCTGGTTCTGGGCATTGCTACGGTGGTGTTCATTCTGACAACCGTTATGCCGAAGATCGTTACCCTTTTTGAAACATCACAGAAGCTTCCTGCCCCGACGGTATTTGTGATGAACGTGAGTTACGTCCTTGTTCATTACTGGGCCTGGATCGCAGCGGGGGTGCTGGCCTTTATGCTGGTGATGAAAAAATGGGCCCGAACCGCCAGCGCGCAGATCTGGTGGTCTAATTTCTGTTTGAAGTTGCCGGTGGTCGGCAAGTTTCTTCTTAAAGTTGATCTGGCCCGTTTCAGCCGGACATTCGCGCTTTTGATCGAAAGCGGGGTTTCAGCGGTGCGGGCGATCAAGCTCTCGGTGCCGGTGGTATCCAATGTCTTTATCCGTGTGCAGTTGATCAAATGTCATGAGGAGCTGCTGGCCGGCCGTTCATTCGGTCAGGCCTTAAAACAGATGAGCCTGATTCCGGTGATGATGGCTCAAATGCTTTCCATCGGAGAAGAATCCGGTTCTCTGACTGAGACCCTGGGAAGCCTGGCGGAGAGCTATGAAGAGGATATTGATGAAACGGTGAGATTGATGACAACCCTGATCGAGCCGTTTATGATCGTTATCGTCGGAGGGCTTATTGCCCTGATCATTATTGCCATGCTTTTGCCGATTTTTCAGATGGATATTATGGCAGCCTGATACGGTGCCGGTATAAATTGTTCGTGTGTTAAGGCAGGTTTTTAATGATGTTAAAAATGAGGATCTTGATTTGCGGCATCGTGATGTGGGTTGGGATTTCAACAGCTTCGGCGGCCGTTCAGCAGGTCGATTTCGGAGGTCTGGAATGGTTTCAGATCAAGGGAAAACATTTTATTGTTTATTTTCAAAATGGCGATGATCAGTCCATGGCCAATACCGCTCTGAGCCGGGCGGAAGGATATTATCAGAACGTGGGTGAGCTGATCGGTCATACCCGTTATTCTGATTTTTGGACATGGGACGATCGAGCGAAAATCTTTATCTTTGCCGATCGCAACGCGTTTTCCAGCGTGACCGGGGCGCCCCTTTGGTCGACGGGGTATTCTGACCGGGATTCGTTTCTGTTCAAATCACGCGTGGTGGTGACCTACCGGCAGGAAGAGGCGTTCTATGATTCCATCTTGCCGCATGAAGTGACGCATTTGATCCTGCATGATTTCATTAAGCAGTCCAATGTCCCGGTCTGGTTGGATGAGGCGGTTGCGCAGATGTATGAGCGCAGTAAGCATGAAAAGGCGGACCGGCTGTGCAAAGCGCTGCTCGCAAACGGGCAGATCATCCCCTTGGAATTTTTGAACCGTTGGGATATCCGGGGGGAACAGGACAGCAAGAAAGTGGAGATCTTTTATCTGCAGAGCTTGTCGGTCGTGAGGTTTTTATACCGGGAGTACGGCGTGGATTCCTTTCATCGGTTTTTCAGGGAACTGCGCGATGGGAAATCTATTGATGATGCGCTGCGTTCAGCGTATACGGGAAAAATTCATTCGCTTGGTGAACTTCAGCAGCGTTGGGTTGATTTTCTTAAGCGGCCGTGAAGATTTTAAAATAGGAGAATGTTATGCGTCGAGAAATGAAATGCCTAAGGGGTTTTACGCTGGTTGAAATCATGCTGGTTGTTGTGATCATCGGAGCGCTCGCCATGATGATCGTTCCGCGTTTGTCCGGCCGTTCAGAGCAGGCCAAGGTCGCAATCGCCAAAGCCGATATTGAGGCAACGCTGGCAACCGCCCTCAAACTTTATGAATTGGACAACGGGAATTTTCCGACCACCGCTCAGGGGCTGGAGGCCTTGCAGCGCAAGCCAGCATCCTCTCCGGTGCCGACAAATTGGAACGGCCCTTATATCGAAAAATCTCCGACCGACCCTTGGGGCAGGTCTTATATCTACCGTTCTCCGGGAGAGAACCGCACGGATTATGATCTGTCGTCAGGGGGAAAGAATGAAAAAGTTACGGAAGATAACATCACGAATTGGCAATGATGTTTGGACGGCTGCGTGCCGGTGTTGAGAGGCCCTATCTGCGGAGATGCTGGAAGATGAGCGCACATAAAAAACAGGATGGATTTACGTTTTTGGAGCTGATGGTGACGGTCGTGGTCCTTTCCGTCGGCATTGTCGGAGTCTACCGGGTCTTTTTAAGCACCCTGAGATATCAGAATCATGTGGCTTACCGTTTGTGCGCGATCAATCTTGCCGATGATCATCTCGCTGAAGTGTCGCAACAGTTTCGATTGGGAAAGGCCGTTCCGGCGCAGGTTGCTCTTCAAGAGGGCGTATCGATCCGCAACCATGATGTCATCTTCAGCGTCCAAAGCCTGCTTTCGAAGCCGGGGGTTTCGGATGCTTTCAAACGGGTTGAGACCGTGGTGAGCTGGTGGGAGGGTGAACACAATTATAAAATTTTAAGGTCGGCTTTGGTTTCTCAATAAAGAATATCTATGATGATGAAACGCAATACAAGAGCGTTAACATTGGTCGAGCTGCTGTTAGTCGCGGGCTTAATGGCGGCTTTAAGCATCGCGATCTATCAGTCGTTTTCTAATGGGATCGATGTTTGGAAGCGGAGCCAGCATATCTCCACGGACGAAGATGTGCTGATCTTTTTCGATAAACTCAACACCGACCTGACGCATGCCATGAATTTCTCGCTTTTTGAATTTCAGGGAGGAGACCGTTCCATCACGATCCCGACGATCGTCAATGTTCCGTTGAGCCGGTTAGGATCGAGAGACATTGAATATTTCTCGCAACAGCCGGGATTGGTCCGGTATTCATTCAGTTACAGCCGTGGTGAGATCACCAGAGAGGTCGCCTATTATGGGCGGGCCATGAAGAAGGAATTCGGGGCGCCCGCGGTGCTCGTCAAGAACGCGGTTGGTGTCCGTTTTTCATATGAGGATTTGACGGAACGGAAACTGAGCAAGCACGGAGTCCTGGACCATACACTGCCTGATTATGTCCGGGTCCAGGTTGAATTTAAAGAGGATTCAGGAGAGGCGCGGGAATTTCAGAGGCTGTTTGAAGTCCCGGCGGCGGATTGACCTATGATTTTGAAACGATTTCATCATCGTGCGACTGTTTTGATTTTTGCGCTCTGTATTTTAGCTGCATTAACGGCTTTTGCGGTTGCCCTCGGAGCGCGCATCAGGCAGAAATTTACGTTGGTTTCCCGCTTAAATGGCCGGGACCAGATCCAGGCGTTGAGCCATTCGGGAGTGAATACGGCCAGGTATTTTATCGCCAATGGTCCGTATGCCGGCAATCCGTTTGGATCGGCCGCAGCAAAGCAGCAGTGGTTTAATAACCCGCTCATGTTTAAAGATATCCATCTTTCGACCGGAGGAATTGATTTTCAATACGGCCGTCATGATGATATGGATGTTGACCAGCGGACGTTGATGTATGGCTTTGAGGATGAAGGGGGAAAACTCAATATCAACACGGCGGAACGTTCCGATCTTGTGCGTCTGTTTGTGCTTGTAGCCCATCTCAGCCAGGGTGATGCGGAAGATCTGGCAAACGCTATTCTGGATTGGCGGGAGCTCGGAGAAACAGAAATTTCCGGATTTTACGGTGAAGATTATTATGCCAAGTTGACGTATCCGTATAAACCCAAAAAAGCCCCCTTTGAAAATTTATCGGAAGTGCAGCTTTTGAAAGGCATGAACCCGGATGTCTTTCTGCGCGTAAAAGATTTTATTACAGTCTATGGCGACGGTGGTGTCAATATCAATACGGCCTCCCGGCTCATGCTGATAGCGTTGGGGATGTCTTCGCATACGGCCCAAATCTTGGTTGAGGGGCGTAAGGGGCCTGACGGTATTGAGGCGACATCCGATGATTTTATTTTTTTGAACTCTGGCAATATCAACTTTGCTCTGAGAGGGTTTGTTGAGCTGACACCCAATCAAGTGGCTGAGATCGAGGCATTGTACGTGCTTCAAAAGATCGTCATGGATTCGGAGTTTGTGACGGCACATATTCAAGTGTATTTACCGATCACCCAAGAAAATCGCGCAATTGATTGTGTCTTTCGTATTGATGATGGTAAAATAACCGAATGGCGATAACATAAAAAACCAACACACCGGCGTCGATCGTTAAAGGCGCAGGTGATCGAAGGTCATGATGTTTAAAAAAGATACGACATATATTGTGGTCTCCATGACGGAAACAGAGGTGTCTTTATGCCATGTTCTTGTTTCGGGTCAGGTCCGCAAGCTTTTGTCGGTTTACCGGGATAAAATTCTGGCCGGTGAGCAGAATCAAATACCGGACCGTATTCGGGCGGCTGTTCTGGCCATGAACGCAAAGAAGGCAACGCCGATCTTAGTGATACCGTCACATCTTGTAACCACCAAGAACATCGAAATCCCATCGCTTGATCCTGAAGAGATCCATTCGATCATTGATTTGCAGGCAGGGCGGCATACGCCGTATTCCCGTGAAGAGATCCTGGTCGGATATATTTCGATCGGTGTTTTTCAGCGTAATTACACCAAAGTCCTTCTGGTGATCGTGAATCGTGATGCCGTTAAAAATGATTTGGACCTGCTGGCGCTCGCCGGTTTAAAAGTGAATAAGGTTTTATTTGAACCGGAGTGCCTGGCGCATTATTATGCTGATGTTCTGCAGATCCAGCCGGAGCAGGACCCGATCGGGATTTTGGACATTTCTCAGGAGAAAACGGATTTTCTTGTGCAGTATAATCAGACCGTCGCCACCTGCCGAAGCATCCCGATCGGCATTTCGCATATTCAGGCTGACCCTGCGTCCAAAGAGCGTTTGGTGCAGGAGCTGACCCAGTCCTTAGAGGCCTATGAGAGCGAGGATATTAATAAGCTTCCCGTGCGATATGTTGTGACCAATCAGAATGAAATCATCGCGCAGATGATTCCTCTCTTGGAGGGGGCGCTCAAGGTCACCGTCGAGAGCCTGCCCTTTTATGAGTTCATGGAAACGTCGGTGGAATTAAAGACCAGGCTGATGCAGGGAGCGGAGGATCATTTTTCATTTGCGGCCCTTGTGGCTGCCTGCTGCGTGCAGAGCCAACTCCAAATTGATTTGACCCCGCAAGAAATTAAAGTTCAGCGGGCCATTGAAGAGAAGGGGAAACAGTTGATCTTTTTCTGTATTTTAGGGATGGTGATTCTTGTTTTGATCTGCGCCGGTGTTTTGAGTAATGTTTATTTCAGGGAATTGCAGCTTAAGAAAGTTGAGTCGGAATATGAGCGTAAGCATCGACAGGTTGTGACGCTGGACCGGATTGCGCACCGTTCACGCATCATGAAAGATTTTCTTCAGGGGCGCATGACAAGTTTGGATGTGATCCAGGAGATTTATTATTTGGTGCCGAAAGAAATCTATTTGCAGACGATCTTTATCGATGAAAACGGGACCATCAATATTCAGGGGATATCTGAGTCGATGTCGCGGGTCTTTGACCTTGTCAAAGCCTTTGAAGATTCGCCGCTGTTTAAGGCCGCGAAGGCGCGTTCAACAACCGCTACCAAGGATCGCGGCAAAGATGCGGCCGCCTTTGATATTGTGTTTAAACTGGAGAATGCTCCGGATGAAGATCAAGCGGCAAAAAAGGAAGAGGCGGTTGTTGATGAGGCGGCGGCTCAATAGTGTGAGAGGATGTCCAGCATGATCGAGGTGTTTAACAAGTTGTCCAATCAGGAAAAAATGGTTCTTTATGTGGCCGTTGCCGCCGGAGTGATCGCATTTTTTGATCTTCTTTTTTATCGTCCGGTCACATCGCGTCTCAGTGAAATCGAAGGTGATATTCAGAAAGCGACGCTGGCCATTGAACAGGATGTTCGTTTTATTTCTTATCAGGAAAAAATTTATGCAGAGCAGGAGATCTTCAAGGATTATCAGACCGATGAGAATAAAACCGGAGAAGAAATCATTGCTGAATTTTTGGGAACGGTTGAGGGTTTGGCAAAGAATGCGGCGGTGAATTTATCAAAGATAACGCCTTCGGAGGTCACGGCTAAAAAGGGTTCTGTGTATTATTTTGCCAATCTGGAGGCAGACGGGCGGCTTGAGGATGTGATTCGATTTATGCATGAGATTGACGCCACTGGAAATCTTTTGAAGATCGTTAAGGTCAGCATGGAAGGTAACAAGGCGACTCAGGATGGGGTCAAGATTTCTATGAAACTCGCGAAATTGGTCATTGATCCTAAGACGATCGGGAATTATGAATTTAAAGGAGATGATTTAGGAGGCCCTGGGCAGTTGAAGGGTGAGGGCGGCGAGATTAAGAAGCCGGATGCATTAAAAGGTGAGAAAACAAATGACCCGAATATGCCGGCAGCCCAAACTGGTCAAGGGGAGGGGGCAGCAAAGGATCCTCTTCAAGATCAAGCTGGCGGCGCTGGTGGTGGCGTAGGAGGCGGTGCAGCTGGAGGCGCTGGAAGCGGAGGTGGTGGCACGGGTGGCGCCGGAGGCACTGGAAGTGGAACTGGCGGTGGAGTTGGCGGCGGTGCTGGAGGTGGAGGTACTGGCGGCACCGGTGGCGGAGGAGCTGGTGGCGGTGGAACTGGTGGCGCCGGAGGCGGCGGAACCGGCGGTGGTGGCGGAACTGGTGGTGGTGCTGGTGGTGCCGGAGGCAGCGGAGCTGGAGCTGGCGGCGCTGGTGGTGGCGCGGGTGGCGCCGGAGGCAGCGGAAGTGGAACTGGCGGTGGTGCTGGTGGTGCCGGAGGCAGCGGAGCTGGCACTGGTGGCGGCGGAGGCGCTGGTGGTTCCGGAGGAACGGCCGAAGGTGGTGGCACCGGTGGTGGTGCTGGAGGCACAGGAGGAACTGGCGGCGGTGGAACAGGTGGCGGAGCTGGCTCTGGTGGTGCTGGTGGCACAGGAGGAACTGGTGCTGCTAGGGGTGGAAGCGGAGCCGGCGGTGGCGCCGGAATTGGCGGTGGTACCGGAGCCGGAGGCGGAGCGGGTGGAGACGACGGTGGCGGCCGTTCCGAAGTAAATGATCTTTCTATTGGCCGCGAGAATTTTAAGAGAGAAAAGCCTGAGAAGCCCCTGTCATCGGCAGCGCGCAGGAAGTTAGAACAGGAACAGCAGAAAACTCAAGATCAGAACATAGGAAAAGCAACCGCTGCGAATAAGTCTCAGGCGGGATTAGAAGCTGTTAAGGCCGGCGGGCGGGTACGGGTTGAGGGCTTTGAATCATTGTTTTCACGGCTTTGGAACAAGGTTACCGGCAAGGAAGAGGAACTGGTTCCGGTTGAAAATCCGCAGCCTTTAGAGCCGGAGTATGATCAGCAGGGGGGCGATGACCGCAATCTTTGGGAGCGAAAGATATCTCCGTAAGCCATGAAGATAAATCCTTTTTTAAAATCAGGAGTTATTGTTGCCTTAATGATTTTATTCTTGGGGCAGCCTTTTGTCAGTTCTGCGCAAAACATTCGCGTGCTTTATGAAGCGGGGTGGCAAGCGTATGAACAGGGACAGTATCCGGAGGCGCGGAAAATTTTTGGACAGGTGATCGATCTTTACGAAAATTTCGCACCGGCCTATTATGCGTTGGGAAAGGTCTGTTATGACGAGTCAGGCGGGCCAGAGGAACGGCAGCAATGTCTGTGGTATTTTGAGCGGGCAGTCGGAATCGAACCGAAATATGCCAATGCCTATGAGGGAATTTGTCGGATTCAGCATGAATTGGGTGAAACGGACCTCGCCGAACAGACGTGTTTGAAGGCCTTGAGCCTGGACCCGAATTTGCACAGTACAAAACTTTTGTTGGCTTGGATTTATTTGCTCGGCAAGGGCGACCCGGATCGGGCGTTGCAGTATTTTGATGCCGTTTTAAAGGTGACCTCCAATCCCATCATTATTTTCGGACGGGGTATGGCCTTTGCTGAAAAAGGGGACAATGCCCAAGTGGTTGAGATCATCACGCAGCTGCGTTCCGCAGGATCCCAGGAATTTGCGAATCATTTGGAAATGGTTCTGCGCAGCAAAGTCTCTCCGGATAAATTGGTTCCCATGCCCTTGTTGATGAATATGGCTGCATCGCAAATGGAGCAACAGCAGGCCGCTGAAGGGGCCCCGGCTGCGGGAGAAGGGGCAGCTCCGGTTCAAGGCAGTCTTCCCGGAACCATGCAGGTTCAGATTCATGGGCAGATTCCGGTGATCGTGCCGCAGATCCAGAGTATTCAAGGAATCGCTCAACCGCAACAGCCTGTGCGCGGAGGGCAGTCGGTTGACCAGCATCCCGGGGGATTAACGCAAGAGTAAGAGAAGGTCTGTTTATTCGGCCGTTGATAAATCAGCCAGGAATTTGTTCCAGTCGACTTCAAAGAGATCAATTTGTGTCTGCAGTGTGGCATCTTTCTGTTGCGAGATCAATTTCAAATAGTTCATTCCCGTTCCTTCAAAAAAGAAAAGTTTCATTAAAATTGATTCCGCAAGGTTTTGCGGCAAGAGCATTCCGAAGATCTGGCCGTAACGCTCGCCGATGATCAGGCTGGTGGACATGGTGGGGTTTAGCTGGGGTTTTTTAATGATGCGGTTGCCATCCTTAAAGTAAATATACTGCGGGATTCCTTTTCCGTAACGGGGTGAATTCACCCGGCAGTGTTTTGTTTCCAGATCGACCTCGACATCCTGCCCAAGAAGGATCACATTGCCGTAGCGCGATGTCTGGCGTAAAAGATCGCTGCAGAGCGGCCGCCCTCCTGAAATGTTCCATAAAAATTCATAATAGTCTTCCTGCCCGGGAGGGGGCACGCGTTTTAAAAGTTCAGGGTTTTTTCGGATCTCTTCGGCTTTGCCGAAGTCCCAGTTTCCTGTGTAAGACAGGAGGATATGCTTTTCAATGATTTCGTTGTAGACCATGAGATAGGCCGGAACAGGATTTTCAGCGTGGGTCAAGTCTAAAAGTTCTTTGATGGAAGACTCAGAGAAATGAAGTTTATTTAAGATGCTCTGGGCATTTTGGCGGTCAAGCGGAGTGATGGATTTCAGAATGCGCGCTGCTTCAGACAGGGGCCGCCCTTCGTTGATCAGATACTCACTGGCCTGGTTGGCGCTGGTGTTGATCATCCGTAAGATCCCAAGCGCTTTGCGTTCATCCGTCTGAAGAAAGACATTGGCCAGCCAATAGGCCTGGCGCGCGTTGATGCTGGCGCCGTCAAATGTGACGGCACGGTCTGCGATCGCTTTAATAAAATGGCCCGGCGGCCACCAGGTATAGATGACGCTTGAGGCCGGTGTTTTGGTTTTTAGATCAAGCATGGAATCATTCCAGGTGGCGTTATAAATTTTATGAACCAGAGAAGGGATATTTTGATATTGGTGCCTAACGGCGGATACGATCCAGCTGCCTGTCAGCAGGCCTCCGGCAAAAAATATGATGAGTGCGTTCTTCCAGGTCGGCTGGTATTTTTTCAGGCATGTATGTGAGAGGGTCAGGAGGGTGTGGATTCCCACGGCGCATAAAATAGCCAAGGGTGTCACGCACAGCAGACTAAAGCGCATCGCAGTCAGCGAAAGAATAAAAGAGGCCGTCGCAGAAAGGGCTATGGCAGTCAGCGCATAAAATGTTTTTTGGTTCTTTTCTTTGAAAGAGATGAGAAGACCGCTTAAGGCCCCCCAGACCGCGAACAGGACAAACAGAAGTCCTCCAGTATCATTAATGGTCTCCAGCGGAGATTGGCGTTTTAATTCTCCGACCGCAATGTAAAGATCCGGCCAGAGGGGAAGTTTCTGGGTTGTCATGAAATCATTGAGGGCGCTCCAACCTTCTTGAAAGAGACGAAAAAATTCCTGCGGTCCGAAGATGAGGCCTATTCCCAGTAACACGATAACCGGCATTCCAATCAGCACAAGAATGGTTTTTTTGAAGTTGGGATCTTTCATGAAGAATTCCGTGCAGGCCACCAGAGCCATGGAGGCGGTGAGGATGACTGCGATGTACATCCATCCCTGCCAAAACAGAGAATACAGGCATACGGTGATTCCGAGTGCCAGCGTACTTTGAAGAGGGTTCGGCTTCCGGGCGGTAAACCAATGCACCAGAATGTAGAGTAGAATCAAGGGAAAGAAAATATTGTAAGGGTCGTTATCATACCATCCGAACATGCTGCGGCTGATGAAAATCGGAGCGGTCATAAACAGAACGGCACCGGTTAAGACCGCCCAATACGAAAGGGCAAGCCGTCCGCAGACCAGCAGAAAAACGATCAGTGATAAAACGCTAATCACAATGGGTGTCCACGCAACGGAATACATTAGCGCGGTATCACTGTCGAAGAGGATTAGGGCGCGGTGAATGATGTAGCCTATGTACGGGTGGAGATTGAAGGGTTCCCAATGGCCGAGAGGATAATTCATTTTCGGGTTGAGATACTTGCTCCCTTTGCGGATCTCTGCCATGTGCCCGGTTTTGATGATATTTTGGGTCAGATCATAATAGAGGAAAGAATCAGATTCCAGAAGGAACGGGAATTTTTGGGCGTTGGGGTTTTGAGCGTCAAGCTGCCGTGCGATCCTGTAAATGGTCCTGCGGGCCTGTGTATTTTCTTTGGCGACCTGGTCATTGGCTTGGCGGACCGCCAGCCCCCGGAGGGTTTCCTTATCGATATCTTTTCTCTGGGAACGGATATTTTTTTCAAAAGTTTCAATCAGCCGTTGAACCATGATCACGGAGGCCATATTATAGGCCGGATCCGAGACATAGGTCTTTAAGGGGTAGATTCGAAGACCGACTCCGACGGAGGCAGCGATCAGGAAAAGGCTTCCCCAAAGGAGGAGCGGTTTATATATTTTAAAACTGCGTGAGATCATGCGGTATTTGTGTTGGTTAAGGTTTTGAATCTTGTGCGTTGAGATATTCTAGCAGATATTGTTTAATCCTGTTAGAAGGAATTGCAAAACTTGAATGATCACGGGAACCTTCATCTGCGGTCATCAGGCCGATGAGATCTCCCGTATCATCAAAGAGAGGTCCGCCGCTGTCTCCATGGTAAAGGTTGACGCTGGTCTGGATCAGCCCTGTGCGCCGGCCGCCTAGTCTTTGGATCGTCCGTTCGACTCCGAGGCCGATAATTTTTCCGCCGGAAATCGTTTTTTTCAGGATCGGAGAGTTGCCGATGGTAACGACTTCCTGTCCTAACCGGATGGAATCGGAGTTGGCGATATCCACAAACGACAGCAGCATGGGGGTATCAATTTTGAGAAGAGCCAAGTCCAGGTCATTGACATACGTGATGATCCGGGCCGGAAAGGTTTGTCCGTCATCCAGATTCACCTGAACACGGTTGGCCCGGTAGACGGTGTGGGCGTTGGTGACGATAATTCCGCTGGGATCGATAATGACTCCGGAGCCGCTGCGTTCGTATTGGGCTACGGGTGTGCGATTGATGATGACCATCGCTCCGGTTTCCGGGTTGATCCCGGCGATGGCCTGAGAGGGTTGAAAGACATCGGTATTGATCGCATGGACTTCAACGACGGCTTCCTGAGTTTCCATCATCTGCATCAGGATATTGAATGGCTGAGCCGCTGCCGGAACGCTTAAGGATCCAGCCGACAAGAGGATGATCAAGGTTGTTAAAAAAAGATAAATGTTTCGCATGGGGTTTTTGTCGTTTCCTTTAAGACGCTAGATATTATACAGGAGTTCGGCTGTATTTCTAGAATTGGTTTGAAGTCCGTGTTTCAGGCTGTCGTGGGGCAGAGGGCATGGGCATGGAGCCCCACGGGCAGAGCCGTGGTCCCTATTTAAATTACTCCCTGCTGATTTACTTCCCCCGCAGTTTTGCCTCGCAAAACTACACGCAGGGGCCTATTGGCGTGAATCAAACCGCTGGGGGTTGATCCGCCTCAGGAGGACATCCACGGTTAAAAGCCGTGGTTTTATGCGAAGGCGGATAAAAAAACATAATTTTTGATTGCTGTTGGTAATACGGTTCTTTATAATGAAGGCACCAACTTTAAGGAGGAAAATATGATCGTTACTAATATTGAAACGGTCCCGGGCCACACGATTGTGGAGCATTATGGGATTGTTCAGGGAAGCACGGTGCGGGCTAAGCATGTCGGGGTGGACTGCGTGGCCGGTTGTCAGAATACTTTTGGCGGGGAGCTCAAAGGGTATTCGCAGCTTTTGGAGGAAAGCCGGAGTGAGGCGGTTTCACGCATGATGCAGCAGGCTCAGCAGATGGGGGCGAATGCTATCGTGAATGTCCGTTTTGGGACGTCATCGATCACTCAGGGGGCTTCGGAACTTTTGGCCTACGGAACAGCTGTACGCGTGGAATAAATGATTGCGGGGCTGTCCGCCTTCGGTGGACTGTCCCATTCGGGAGGCTAAAGCTATGGTTGATTTTCTTATTTTTATCGTTTTTATCATCGGAGTTTTTTTTATCGGCCAGCACATTCAGAAGAAGCATTGTGCGAGTCTGGAGATCCGTGAACAGGCCCTTTTGTATATGCCGACAGTTGTGGGTCGGAAAGTTTTTGAGGACAGTGAGGTCGAAAAGGCCTGGCTGGTTCATGGAGCAGTCGTGGTTTCAGGGGATTATTTTAAAATGGTCTATGCTGGGCTTATCAAGTTTTTCGGGGGCAGGATCCGCGCCTATGAGAGCCTTTTGGATCGTTCCCGGCGAGAAGCGCTTCTGCGGATGAAGGAATCGGCGGCCGCGGACGGGGCGCATATGGTGGTGAACGTGCGCTTTGAAACAGCAAAGATCGGCAGCATGGTCGGTAATCAGCAGGGCACCGGCATGTTTGAGATGCTGGTTTACGGAACAGCCATTCGGATGAAATCACAATGAAATTTGTCGCGCGTCAGCTGACTGGGAATGTCAATGTGTCCCCCGGCGGAGAAGGTAAGCCTTTCCTGAAGGGGCTGTTTGTCTTTTGCGCGCTTTTTTTTGTTGTTTATTTTGTCTTGATTCTCCTGGTGGATGGCCTTATCACATATGTTCCTGAACGCGTCGATCGCGCCCTGGCAGGAGTTTTTGCTCAGCACATTAAAACGCCGTCTTCCTGGGAGCCGCAGCGTGAAAGATTGGAAGGCGTTCTGGACGGGCTGCTTGAGACCTATGACGGTCCCCAGTATGATTTTCGGGTGGACATCCTGGAGAACGAGCAGATGAACGCGCTGGCATTTCCCGGCGGCAACATTGTGCTGACCAGCACACTGGTGGAATCGCTGACCAGTGAGAATGAATTGGCCATGATCCTCGGGCATGAGCTTTCGCATTACCGCCAGCATGATCACCTGCGGGCGCTGGGACGGATGGCGGTTTTTATGGGTCTAATGACCGTTTGGTCCGCCGGAACGAATAGTAATCCGTTGGGGTCCTATGTGGTCAACAGTATCAGCACATTTGATTTGAAGTACTCCCGCCGTCAAGAGCGTTTGGCGGATGACTACGGCCTGACATTTTTGATCACGCGCTATCAGCATGCCGGCGGAGCCGTCGGTGTCTTTGAAAAGCTGAAGAAAGATTATGAGGCGGAAGAGCGGATTCCGTTTGTGCAGTTTTTTTCCACGCATCCTTCGATGGAGAACCGTATTCAGCATCTCCGGCAGCTGATCCGGGAAAACGACTATCAGGAGCGCGATCAAATCCCTTTGATTTTTGAACTTCCTGAGCTGCCCGCCAACAGCGATTCCGATCCGGGATCATGAACGTGCACCTGTCTTTTAAAGAGCGTTTTTTTTGGCTGCGATGCTTCTTGCCGGTTGTGTTTTCGCATAAGCCGTTATGCCGCCGTTTCCGTCAGGATGTTGTGTCTTGGGGGAAGATCGATGTCTGCCGGAGCTGTGTTCTGCTCTACAGTGGTTTTCTTCTGGCGTTGACCATTGTGCTTAGCTGTCCGGTTTCTTACGGCGCATGGAAGGCGGCGTTGTTTGGTGTGTTATTGGCGGTGGCAGGCGTATCATTTCCATGGTGGTATGGCCGATTTTACAGAAGAGTTCGTGATGTTCTCAGGTTTCTGCTGGGATGCCTGCTGGCGGTCCCGGTCGGGTTTTGGAAAAGCGGTTATATTAGGGAAGCCGGAGTTTTTCTGCTGGTGCTTCTGGCGATGCGTTTGGGATATGCCGCTTTTCATAAGGATTTAAATAGCCGGGCTTGCAGTGGATGTGAGGAATTGGGGCGGTCGGGAATCTGCAGCGGTTTTATGAAAAAAGCTCAATGTATGATCCGATATGAAGAGGGGATCAAGGAGATTTTGAGCGGATAAACGCCGAATCTTTTGCTCGGAAAAAAGCGTCATGTTTTTTATTTTCTGGCTTTACAGCTGAGATAAAGTTTGCTATAACAAGTCGTGGTTTTAAGGGGGAAACGGCCTTAAAAACGCAGAAGATGCTCTTTAAACGTGTCTTATTTTAAGAATTCAAAGAAATATGAGCGATTCAGAAGTTCATGAGCAGCGAAGCATTCATGGGCTGTCCTTCGAAGTCCTCAGGATAGGCGCTAATTTTTTCTTGAAAAGATATATTGTGGGAAATTTGGGCCATTAGCTCACCCGGTAGAGCAACTGACTCTTAATCAGTGGGTAGCTGGTTCGACTCCAGCATGGCCCACCATTTTTTCCGCTCTCCAGGATGTGTTTTCTAGCCTTAGAAGGAGCCAGGGGTGACTACAAAAAATATTGATGTGACTGAACTAAAAAAAATGGCGTTGACGATGCGCAAAGAAATTTTGGAGGCGGTTCATCGCGCTAAATGCGGCCATCCCGGCGGGTCTTTGTCGGCGGTGGAAATTCTGATTTCTTTATATGGGCACAAAATGAATCACCGTCCTCAGCAGCCGGACTGGGAAGACCGGGACCGCCTGGTCATTTCCAAAGGGCATTGCTCGCCGGTGGCTTATGTGGCGCTGGCCAATTACGGGTATTTTCCGAAAGACGAACTTCTGCGCTACCGGATGTACGGGAGCATGCTGCAGGGGCACGTGCAGGCGAAGGTTCCCGGGGTGGAGTTTAGCACCGGTTCGCTCGGGCATGGTCTGTCGGTTGCCAACGGAATGGCTTTGGGCGCGCGCCTTTTAGGGAAGGATTTGAATGTGTTCTGTCTGTTAGGCGACGGAGAGATCCAGGAAGGCTCTGTTTGGGAGGCGGCCATGTCGGCGGCTCACCACAAGCTGGATCACCTGTGCGCGATCGTGGATTATAACAAAGTTCAGGAAAACGGACCGACCAATGAGATCAAGAATTTGGAACCCTTGGGTTCCAAATGGGACAGTTTCGGGTGGAATGTGATCGAGGCCGACGGCCATGATTTTCATGATTTGATCGGCGCTTTGGATTCCTTCATTTCGACGAAGGGCCGGCCGACGGTGATTATTGCCCACACGGTCAAGGGCAAAGGGATTTCGTTTATGGAGGGGAATTTCCGCTGGCACGGAAAGGCTCCTAACGATCAAGAACTCAAGCTGGCCCTGGCCGAGATTGAGATGGCATCGCAACAGTCTTAAGAGAGCATCAACAGTCTTAAGAGGATCTATAAAGAGGATTCGATGAACGAAAAAGTTCCAACGCGGGATGGGTTCGGCAAGGCGGTTGTCGAGCTGGGGAAAAAAGATAAGCGGGTCGTGGTGCTCTCGGGGGATCTGGAAGACGCCACGCGGGCAGAATATTTCAAATTTGAATTTCCCGAACGGTTTTTTAATCTGGGGATCACCGAACAGGATGTGATTGGGACAGCCTCGGGGTTTGCCAAGATGGGATTTATTCCATTTGCCTGTTCGTTCGCGGTCTTTATGACCAACCGGGCCTATGACATGATCCGTCTGGATGTCTGTTATAACGAAACCAATGTGAAGGTTGTCTGTTCACACGGCGGAGTGACCGTTGGTGAGGACGGGGCTTCCGCTCAATGCCTGGAGGATTTCGCGATCATGCGCGTCCTTCCGAACATGCGGGTTGTTTGTCCGGCGGATGTCCATGAGACGGTCAAGGCCACCGA
The DNA here is from genome assembly GCA_038222225.1 of Candidatus Omnitrophota bacterium. GTDB lineage: Bacteria > Omnitrophota > Gorgyraeia > Zapsychrales > JANLHA01 > JAKLFA01. The sequence continues at coordinate 15,593 of JBBRHV010000013.1, read as the reverse complement.
ACAGATGGCTCTGATCGACGGGCCTTTTTATATGCGGACCTCGCGCGCTCCGGTGGCGGTTATCAGCAAAGAGAGCGATCCGTTTGAAATCGGCAAAGCCAAACTGATGAAGGACGGCGACGATGTCACCATCATTGCCTGCGGGATCATGGTCGCCGAGGCGTTAAGCGCTGCCGACATTTTGGAAAAGGGCGGGATCAAGGCCCGCGTGGTGAATATGCATACGATCAAGCCTTTGGATGAAGCGGCGGTTGTCCGGGCCGCCCGGGAGACCGGCGCGATCGTCACGGCCGAGGAGCATCAGCTCTTCGGAGGCCTGGGGAGCGCGGTTGCTGAAGTTCTGGCGCAACGCTGTCCGGTTGCCCAGGAGATGATCGCGGTCAAGGATTCCTTTGGACAGACGGGAAGTCCGCAGCAGCTGATGAAGCATTATCATCTGACGGCTGCCGATATCGTGGAGGCGGTCGGCCGGGTGATGAAAAGAAAAATTTAGGTTTTCGGAGATTGCCATGAGAGACCGTTCAGCCGATAGATTGTTGATCTTCTGGGTCGCTGTATTTGCCGTTGTTCTGTTCGGCATTGCCGGATATCTGGTTTTTGCGGACCGGACCGTCTACAAAAATTATTATAGCGATAAGTTTGAGTTATCCATGAAGTACCCGGAAGGTTGGACCCTGGCTGAGATCGGCTATCCGGGAATCGTGGTCGCGGTCGCCACGCCCTTGCGGGACTCGTTGGATACCTTTCAGGATAATGTCAGCGTTACGGTCACCGATTTACGTCGCAAGCCCGGCATCACCATGGATCAGTTTACCAAGATCACTCTCGAGCAGACGATGGGTATGTTCAAAGACGGGATCCGGGTGGAGACAACGCAGCCAGATCGAATGGGAGGTCATCCTGCCTATAAATTTGTTTGGGGCATGCGTGCTCCGATCGGCATGGAAAGCATGCAAGGCTCCACAATCAAATATTTTCATGTCTGGGCCTTTTATAAGAATTTTGCCTATATGTTTACCTACGCAGCGCAAGAGGATCAATTCAGAACGTATCTTCCTCAGGCAAAGGTGATGCTCCGTTCTGTTAGATTCGGAAAACAAAATCCCTAAGTTCATTTATGGCCGTAAGGCCGAGAGTCTTTAACCACCCGGCAGAGTTCTTGGATGCATCAGAAAAACATTGGCGGTGAACCTTCAGCGGTTGGATTTCCCCTTTGTGAGTTTTGCGCGGGGAAGGCGAATCAGCCGGTGGGTTATTTAACAGTACCTAGTCGGAGTATCTACACATATGAACGATGCATTGATCGCATTGAAGGACAGTCTTCATTTTAAGACGGTGAAAGCGCGCTGCCCGGTGTTCGGCATCTGCGGCGGATGCCAATTTCAGGATTTGACCTATGAGGATGAACTTTCTCTCAAGGAACGCTATATCCGCAGCCTTTTTTCGAAAGCCGGTTTGGCAAAAAAGGAGATGGTCCGGCCGATTGTCGTTTCACCGCTCATTTATCATTACCGCTCGCGCATGGATCTCAAGCTTTTGCGCATCAAATCGGGCGAGATGTTCATGGGGTTTAATCCGATGCAAGGATACCGCGTGGTGGAGGTGCAGCACTGCCCGATCGCGATGGATGCGATCGCCGGGTTTCTGCCGGAGCTTCGCCGGGAAGCGATGGAAAAGATGCCGTTGAAATACCGCAATGCCAATTTGACCGTGAAGGCCGGATCCGACGGGCGCGTCGTTTGGGGAGGTATCGGGCGGCGGTCTTTGCGGATGGCGCCGGAACAGTATTTATACGCTGATCTGATGGGAAAGAGAATTTTTTATTCGCTGGAAACATTTTTTCAGGCCAATCTGTCCATCCTGCCGTCTCTGATTGAGGTGATTCAGGGATTGGATTGTATGGACTCGCAAACCGCATTTTTGGATCTTTACGGCGGGGTCGGCCTTTTTGGGGTCAGTCTCGCGGACCGTGCCGCTGGCGTGGTCCTGATCGAAGAGAACGTCCATTCGATCGCCTGTGCCCGTCACAACATGGAGTTCAACGGGATCAAAAATATGGAGATTCTGGAAGGCCGGATGGAGGACCTCTTTGGTCCTCTTTTGACGCGGATGGATCCGCGAAACACGGTTGCCATGATCGATCCTCCCCGGGCGGGATTGAACAGCTCGGTGGCAGCGGTGCTTGCGGAAAGCAAGCCGTTCAAAGCGCTGCTGTATCTATCCTGCGATCCTCACACGCTGATCACGGACCTCCGGCAGATCCTTCAGGCCGGGACGTATCAGATTCAAACGGTGATTCCTTTTGATTTTTTTCCCCGGACGCGTCATCTGGAAACGCTGGTGGTTTTGACGCCGCACTCACGGGACTGAAGCCGATAAGGTTTTTGTAAGAGAAATTGCAAACCCTCCTTAAACCACATATACTACTAAGTATGATTCCGGTACCGACTCTTTTTCGAAAACATGCTTTGATCAAAGATGTGCCGATCTTCAGCACGCTCAGCTGGCTGGATATCCAGCGGATCGCCGCGCGGGCCAAGTTCTGCCAGTATAAAAAAGGGGAGATCATTTACAGCCGGGGAGACCCTGCCGACGGGTTTTACTGTCTGATCTCGGGGCGGGTGCAGGCCTATGTCCCCGATGAGAGCGGAGCTAAAAAGGACGTGGAGTTTTTCCGCCGCGGCATGTATTTCGGGATTATTTCGTCCTTGACCGGCAAAACGCATTCGATGACATTTGAGACCCTCAACGACTCGCTCATTTTAAGAATTCCTTATGAGGAATTTCATTTTATTTTAAAGGCGATCCCGCAGATCAGCTTGACCTTTAGCAAAAGTCTGTCGCAGCGCCTTCATGCCCGTTCGTCTCAGCGGATGGAAGGCGCCAGTTCGATCATCTCGCTCTACGGCGCGGCCAGAGGCGCGGGGAGCTCGACGTATGCTTTTCATCTGGCGGTATCCTTGAGGGCTCAGACCGGCAAAGAGGTCATTCTGGTAACCGTCGCCTCGCATGCTGAAAACCCGGCCGAGCCGGAGGGTCCGCAGGTCGACAGCGCGCCGAAGTGGATTGCCGACGGGGTCGGTATCGCCGCGATCCTGGAGAATCCGGAGCTGATGAAAAGCTCGATCATAAAATCCACGCTGGGGATTGGGCTTTTAAGAGTCGCTTTAAATCCGGATGATGCCAGTCTCTTGCCGCAGATCAGCCATTTTGTCACGACCCTGGTGCTGGATTATGAATTTGTGGTGTTGGATCTGCCGAATCAGATGGATACGCTTGTTCTAAAGACGCTGACTCAGTCGGATTATGTGCATTTGATCAGCCGGGACCGGGAGGAAGAACTGCGCCTGATCCGCAAAGTGATCGATGAGCTTGAAGAGGCCTTGAAGGAAAAATTTGATCCGCAAAAGGTCCGGGTGCTCATCAGCGGGGAGCCGAGCAGCCGCAGCATGTCGACGTCGCAGATCAAGGACATCCTGGATTATGATATTTATCAGAGGCTGTCGCATATCGCCGAGAGTGAGCTGAGCCAGCCGGGGGAATTTGATCAGGCCCTGAAGGTGAAGTTTCCGTCCCGGGCCAGTTTTTTTCTAAAAGAGGTGACCCGTATTTCGCGCGAAGTCGGGGGCGTGCGGGTCGGACTGGTCTTGGGAGGCGGGGCGGCCTTAGGGGTTGCGCATATCGGGGTCTTAAAGGTGTTTGAACGCGAACGGATCCCGGTGGATATCCTGGCCGGGTCCAGCATGGGGGCCTTGGTAGCGAGCCTCTGGGCCTGCGGGTATGACGCCGATCGACTGGAGGAGATCGCCGGTGAATTTAACAATCAGAAATCCATGATTAAATTATTCGATCCGGTGGTGCCGATCTCAGGGGTGATCGGCGGGCGGTTGATCAAACGCTGGCTGCACCGCTATTTGGGGGAGAAGTGCTTTGATGAAACATGGCTGCCGTTAAAAATTGTGGCGTATGATCTGATGTCCCGCCAGGAATTGGTCTATGATTCGGGTGAGCTGCTGGAGGCGGTGCGCCGCAGCATTTCGATTCCCGGGATTTTTGAGCCGGTCATTGAAGATGACCGCGTGATCATCGACGGAGGAGTTTTAAACCCGGTTCCGACCAATGTGTTAAAGAAGGAAGGGGTTGAGAAGATCATTGCCGTCAATGTGCTGCAGTCGCCGGAGGAAGTGGTGCGGGGACTTGAGATGCGCCGCCAGGTTTTAAGCCAGGAAAAGCAGCCGGTGTTTTATAAGGCGCCGTTGAATTTTTTGAAATACCGGTTGGCACGCGGGGCGGTCAGTGCCATGTTTAAGCCGATCATTTCGGATATCATGGTGCGCACACTTTTGGCGTCGGAATATGAACTGGCGGAGCGCACATTGCGGCATGCGGATGTTGTGATCCATCCGGATCTGGCGGATATTAACTGGTATGAACTGTACCGGGTCGATGAGCTGATCCAGCGGGGGGAACGGGCCGCGGAAGAGGCCTTGCCGCGTATTCACGCGTTGATCCAGCAGGGATCGACAACGTTATTTTAAACAGGTATGGAGCGGGGTTTTAGAGATGAGATGTGTTTTTCTCAGGATCATGGTGGCTGGGGTTTGTTTATTCGGCGGTGAGGCCTTCGCAACGGCTCAAGAGACCCCCGAAACGTTGTATCAGAAGGCGATCCCGTCGGTGGTCTACATTATGAATGATCGTATGGATGGGGGAAGCGCGATCGGGAGCGGGTTTCTGATCCGCTCCGATGGGGTGATCGCGACCAATTATCATGTCTTTCAGGGGGCGCAGAAGGTCTCGGTCCGGTTTTCAGACGGGATCGAGTATCCGGTCACCGGAGTTTTGGCCTACAGCCTGGAAAAGGATTTTTGTCTGCTCAAAATCGATGCCGACAATCTGCCGGTCTTACCGATGGGAGACTCCCATCAGATCAACATCGGCGCCGGTGTTTATGCGATCGGCAATCCGTTGGGTTTTGAATACAGTTTCAGCCAGGGGACCCTTTCCGGAAAACGCATGGAGCAGACCATGGAATGGCTGCAGTTTACCGCTCCGGTCTCTCCGGGAAACAGCGGCGGGCCATTATTGAATGCCCGGGGTGAAGCGGTAGGGATCGTGACCTTCATTATGACCGAAGGGCAGAACATCAATTTTGCGCTGGGCATCAATGAGATCAAAGAGCCGCTGGAGACGTCCGTGCCGATGACCTTTGAGGCGTTTATTGCCAACGTGAGCCAGGTGGATCTTTTTTATTATGAAGGGGTCAATGCCTATGCCTATGCTGAGTATGACAAGGCCCGGGAGATGTTTGAAAAGGTCCTTGCCGTGCGCCCCGAGGACAAAGACGCGCTCTATCAGCTGGGACTTGTATTTTATGATCAGAAGGATTTTCAGCAGGCCAAGATCTGTTTTGAAAAAGTGCTGGGCTTGATGCCGGATAATCCGGGTGTCTACGACGCGATGGGAGTTGTCTACCGGGAATTAGGGGATATTGAAAAAGCGAAAGAGTTTTTTCAAAAGTCAATCGAGATCGATCCGCAGTATTTTCGCCCTCATGTCGATCTGGGATATTTGAGCATGGCCGAGGAGGATCTGGAGGAGGCTAAACTCCAATACGCCAAGGCCATGGAGCTGGCGCCGGATGACTGGAACGCTTATCATTATCTGGGGGTCCTGTACATGGAATATGTTCATGACCCGGATACCGCCAAACGTTATTTGGACGCGGCGCTGGAACTGAATCCCAAAAGCACGATGACGTATTACGCCATCGGACTCTTATATTTGGATGCCGGGGACTCGGACACGGCGCGCAAGTATTTTGAAGCGGTGCTGAATTTGGACCCCTATTACTATGAGGCCTACTACAGCCTGGGCTTTGTTTATTATTATGCCGGACAGGCTGAAAATGCCTTGTGGTATGCCAACAAGGTCATGGAGCTCGGTCCGGATCGAGCGGAATCCAACGCGTTGATGGGCAGCGTTTTTTTGAATTTGAACGAAGCGCCGTTAAAGGCCAAGCCGTATTTTGAAAAGGCGATCAAGATCGATCCGAATTATTTTTTGGGAATCCAGCTGTTGGGTCAGACGTATGTGGAACTCGGTGATTATGAACAGGCCAAGCCGTTGTTTGAGCGCTGCATTCAGCTTGACCCGTCGAAGCCGGAGGCGTATGTTGATCTTGGGGTGGCTCTGTCTCATCTGGGGCATTTGAAGGAGGCCCGGGAATATTATCAAAAGGCGTTGGAGATTTCCCCGGACCTGGCTGCGGCATATCAGAATTTGGCCGGCATCTATGTGATCCAAAAAGATTATGTTTCGGCGAAAACCTGTTTGAATAAGGTGATCGAGCTGCAACCGAAGAGCGCGGTTGCGTTTTATTTGATGGGGGAGGTGTATGACCGTCAGGGAAATAAACAAAAGGGAGATGACCTGAAGCGCCGCGCAGAAAGCCTGTGTCTGGATCTGGGGCACACGCTGCAGCGTTGTGAAGAGGCGCAGCAGCAATGGGAGGAAGACTTCCAGCTGAAACAGGGATCCAAAGGCGGATTGTTGGGGATCAAAAGTGAATATGCGATTTGGGCGGTGATTGGTTTTGCTTTTATTTTGGGTGTTGTCGCCGTCCTCATTGTTACGCATTCCAGGGGACAAGCATGACGATCAAATGCGGAACAGGCGCGCGGATCAGCGACGGCAAAGGGTCCGAATATCTTGACTTTGACCTCAATGGCGGGCGATTGATCCTGGGGCACGCGCACCGCAATGTGGTCCTGGGTGTGAAGAAGTGCGCCGAGCGCGGGATCGGTTTCGGGACTACAAGTCGCGATGAAGAAAATTTACGCCGTGAACTGCTGCGAAAATTCCAAAACTTGCAGGATCTTTTTTTCACAGTATCTGAAGGTGAAGCGCTCCTTGATGCCGTCGCGCTGGCTTGCCGCGCTGTTAAACGAAAGAAGGTCATCGCCTGCTGTTCCAGGCGGGTGCTGTCCGTGTTTGAATCGTTGGGGATGACTCATGTGACGGGGGTTGCCGTTGAGGATATTGAGACCTTGCAGAAAATATTTGCTGATCAGCCGGAACATATTGCCGCGGTCATTGTTGAGCCGCTGATCCTCGAAAAAATGCGGCTGGTGTCAGCAGAATATGTTCATGCGGTTACTGAACTTTGTCGCAAACATGGCGCGCTGTTGATCTCTGATGAACGCCGGAGCTGTTATCATTCTGCCTCGGGGCTTGTTTCGCGGGAAGTGGGGCTGAAACCCGAGATCGTGTGTCTGGGCGGAGTGCTCGGCGGAGGGTTTGCGTTAGGGGCATGCGGGATCGCTGAAGGGGCCGTAGTGCCGAAAGATTTTTACACCGGTGACCCGCAAATCTCCCCGGTTATTTTCCGGGCAGGGCTGATGACGGTCAAGGTATTGAATGACGCTTTGTTTAAGACGCTTGATGATCGCGCCCGGGAATTGGCTGAGGAACTTAACGCCGCGTGTCAAGAATCCGGAGGGACGGCGCGTGTGTCGTGTTTTCATCATTTGCTAAAACTCCATTTTCCTGGTTCAGGTGGGCAACAATACGGTGAACTGCAGGAATTTTTGCTGGCACGCGGGATTTATATTTCACCCGATGTTGATGAACCGTTCTCGATTAGCCTTGCGCATTCACGGAAAGACATTAAAATGTTGAAAGAGACGGTGGGGGAATACTTCAAGGCACTCAGGCACTAGTGTCCCAGTGTTGGTCTTAAAATTTTTGGAGCTTTACGCAATACGCACGACGCAATACACAAATGCCAAGCAAAGCGGAAAATAAAAGCGTAGCGCGCAAAAAAAGCGTAGAGGGTAGAGCGCAAAGCGCGACTGAGCACGCAATGTGCGAAGGAGTGGCGAGACCTCCGGGTGAGGCCGACCGCAGGGAGCCCTGGGGATAAAGCGTAAAGAATAGTAAAAAGAATAAAGGGAGATAAAAAAGGCATAAAGAGCGAACAATAAAAAATCAGCAAGAATATCGCGTAGAGTTTAGAAATTTTTGATTTTGATTTTGTTTTTGACTTTAGTTTTGACTTTGGTTTTGATTTTCCCTTTACGCTATACGCTGGTTTTAAGGTTTTCAGTGCCATAGCCCTGCGGAATTCGTAGAATTTCCTCAGGATTAGTCTCCCCATGGGACCTATGGCCAAGACAAACCTTCGGTTTGTGTGGGATGCCATAGTGGCTTACATTTCATGAAAGGATTTTTGTATGTATGAAAATGATACGTTTGTCGAGCGTCCGTGGGGACGGTATTTTAAACTTTATCAGGAAGCCGGCGTCTGGGTGAAGCGGGTGGAGGTGTCTGCCGGGGGACGGTTGAGTCTGCAGCGTCACCATAAACGCTCCGAGAAATGGATCGTCGTGCGCGGCCGGGGCGAGGCGATCATCGATAATGTCCGTTATATTTTGAGCGCCGGATCGATTCTGGATATCCCCCTGGAAAGTGAACACCGCATTTCAAATATCGGGCAGGAGACGCTGGTGTTCATTGAAGTGGCCACCGGTGAGTATCTGGGGGAGGATGACATTACCCGTCTGCAGGATGATTATGCGCGCGGCTAATAATCTGCCGAGACAACTTCGTAGGTTGTAACTTCGTAGGTTGGCGCGGCCAATGTTGTAGTGTCATAGGATTAATTCATTACATGACTCCTCATTTGGAAATCACAACTCGTGTCGGATGCCGGATAGGTTGTCCGTACTGCCCGCAAAGTGTTTTGATCAAGGCGTATTTTTCGCAAGATCGGCCCGCGGAATTGACGCTCGAGTATTTTAAGACCTGCCTTGATAAAGTCCCGCCTGAGACGGTGATCCATTTTTCCGGTTTTGCTGAGCCGTTCTTAAACAGCGCCTGCATTGACATGATCCTGTATGCGTATGAACGAGGCCATGTGATTGATATTTTTTCCACCCTGGAAGGCGTCAGTCTTTTGGACCTTGAGCGGATCGTGCATATCCCTTTTAATAGATTTGTTGTTCATCTTTTATCGGTTGAGGCCGGTGCGAGGGTGAATATGGGCGGACCGTATTTTCGGAAATTGGATTTTGTCAAAAAAAGAATCCGGGGGGCGTCTTTTGTCCATCTGGGATGGACTCTGTGCTCGGAGACACAGTCCTGGTTAAGGGAGAATGAAGGCTCGCATTGGCGGGTACCTTTTAGTACCCGGGCAAATCATGTCCGGATCAAAGGTGAAAAAATGACAAAGCGCAAGCCGGGGGCCTTGATCTGTGAGCGGGGGGTTGCTCCTCAGGTCTTGCTGCCGAACGGGGATGTTGTTCTCTGCTGCATGGATTATGGCCTGCGGCATAAATTAGGAAATTTACTGTCGGACAGTTATGAAGACTTGTGTGAAAGCGCAGAATTTAAGCGTGTTCAGAAAGGGATGGAAGATACACAGGACGCGTCGCGGGAAGATGACCGGGAAGATATCCTGTGCCGCTATTGTGATCGTTTTGCAATAAACAAAGCGTAATATGTGTTGTGCCAAAACAACTTCGTAGGTTGTAACTTCGCAGGTTATGTAGTAGAATGTTTCTAGATATGCCCCCTACCTTATCCCGCCATGTCCCCCTGGAGCGAGGTTTCTTATGGAAGAGGTTTCCTTTTATCATGTTTTTAATCGGAGTATTGCCGGGTTTAGAATTTTTTCAAGCGTGGAAGATTGTTTGAGGATGGTCGAGCTGTTGAGATTTTATCGGTATAAACAGTCCCTGAGTTTTTCGGAATTTCAGCGTATTCAAAGTCGCGGGCATGAGGTTGAGCTCAATACAGAACATCAATACGTTGAGCTCGTCGGGTATTGCGTTATGGTAGATCATTTTCACTGCGTGGTTTCCTGTGAAGAGGAGACTGACTTGAGTACCTATATGAAAAACATTCAAAATAGTTATACCCGTTATTTTAATATTCGGCATTCCCGTAAAGGGCCGTTATGGGTTGGTCGGTTTAAAAAAGTTTACGTTCAAATGCAGGAGCAACTTCAGCATGTGATGCGGTATGTTCATTTAAATCCGACAACCGCCGGATATGTCGATGCCCCTTTGGAATGGGAGTTTTCTTCATATCGGGACTTGATTCTTGGAAGGCAGAGTCAGATTCTGGATTTATTAAATATGAATGTTGGACAGTATCGCGAATTTGTTGAGGATTATATTCAAGAGCAACGCAGTTCTGTGGAAGAACGGGCCTTTTGGCTTGAGTAACTTCGTAGGTTAGCGCGGCTAGTGGACCTAGTATCGTAGTGTGCCAAACAACTTCGTAGGTTGTAACTTCGTAGGTTGTAACTTCGTAGGTTGGCACGGCTAGTGTCTGGTGTTAGTTTTTCCGTAAATGGCTGGGCAGGATTTTGAGCTGTTTGCGGTACTTGGTGATGGTGCGGCGGGCAACGGTGATTCCGCGCGATTTGAGCTGTTCAATGATCTCCTGGTCTGACAGGGGATTTTTTTTGTCTTCGTGTTCAATGAGGTCCTGAAGTTCTTCCTTGATGCTGCGGTTGGAGACCGCGCGTCCGCCTCTTCCGTCAAAGCGCCCCACGCCCTGGGAAAAAAAATATTTTAAGGGAATAATGCCCTGGGGCGTGGTCATGTATTTGTTGTGGATCGCCCGGCAGATGGTAGACTCATTGCGGTTTAAAGCCGAGGCCACATCCCGCAGGGCCATGGGCTTGAGGGACCGGTGCCCGTGTTCAAAAAAGTCGCGCTGCTGGTCTAAAATGAATTCCGCGATCTGCTTGATCGTGCTTCCGCGCTGTTCAATGCTGCGGATAAAATGTACAGCCTCGGTTAATTTTTCCTTGATAAAGGAACGTTCTTTATCGCTTAAGTTTTTGCGGTTGAGGAGTTCGCGGTAGAGCGAGTTGATGCGCAGGCGCGGGATCCCTTTTCCGCTGATCTCCACGATCAAGCGGTCGTTGTCTTCGTGGTCCTTGCGGATGGTAATATCCGGCCGGATGTAATGGTTCGACGGCAGCGGCCGGTAATTGCGCGCGGGCCTCGGGTCCAGGGCGGTGATCAGCTGAGCGCTGCTGCGCACGCAATCGACGGAGACCCCCAGGGCGCGGGCGATATCCTGATAACGTTTGTGCCCCAGTTTATCCAGGTGCTGGTCAATGATCTTCAGTGAAAGCTGCGCGTGTCCGTTAAAATGAAATTTTGCTTGAGTCATCAGGCATTCTTTGAGATCGCGTGACGCGATTCCGACGGGCTCATAGGTTTGGATGACCCGCAGAACCTCTTCAATCAGAGTGAGCTCTTTCAGTTCTAGGATGTCCGCGATTTCTTCACAGCTGACCGTGAGGTAGCCGTCTTCATCCAGATCGCCGATAATGAGCTCTCCGATCTTGATTTGAAGGGGATCGGAAAAATCAGAGTGCAGCTGCTGCAGGAGTTTTGTCTCCAGGCTTTCCAGGGATTTGATCGGTTTTTCCGCATGCTCTTCAGTGAAGTGGCTGAAAAAGGGGTGGTCACTGGCTTCGACTAAGTGGCTCAGCTCATTCTGTAGGGCTGTTTCAAAAGGGGATTCGGCGTTGGCTTCTTTTGAGTCCTCGGTCTCGGTTTGATCCAATTCCAGCAGGGGATTTGTTTCGAGTTCCTGTTCAATGGCCTGTTCAAGTTCGATCATGGGCAAAAGCAGGACTTCAATGCTTTGCTGCATCAGGGGAGCGAGGATCTGTTTTTGAACTTGTACTTGTGACTGCCTAAGATTCATTGGGTTGAGCCTTATATATAGAGAAGATGCCAGGTTGTTTTCACGATATTTATCTTCAGCTGCCGAAGCATTCTCGAGCGCGAAAGGACGCTCACATGCAAGAAGTATACCATAGGCGAGTCTTGTTTGGCAAATAAAAGGCGGCACATTCTTGTAATAATCATCAAAAAAATGGTATTTTTATTAAACATGTAGTAAGATGTAAAGATGTAATCCAGACATAAGTTGTTAATAAACATGGGGTTGCAATTTTTACTAGGACAGTCCAGGACAAAGATGTTCATTCAAATAAACATTAGTAACAACCGGAACTTTCTCTGATTGACAGAAAACTGAAAAAATGGCACAATTACGGAACGATTGCTTTGAATTGCGGTGTTTTTGGAAAACTCCCGAGCTTGGCACATGTCTTGCTTTCTCTAACGTATAGGCTTCAATTGACAAATTTTGGCGGTAGCTCAGAGAAAAATTTTGGTTGATTTCACAGCGTAATAGAAGAAGGAGGAATTTCGATGGGTTTAAAGCAACGAATGACAATTACGGAAGTGGCAGATATTATTGGAGTCACCACAAAGACATTGGCGCGGTGGGAAAAGACCGGCAAGATCCGTAAGGCAAAAAGAGACTGGCGTGGGTGGCGGGTGTATTCTTCTGACGAAGTCAACGCGATTCAGCTGTTTCACGAAACTTTATTTGAAATGTAATTTTAATAAGGAGTTTTTTATGAATTGTGTTCAACCGAGATTTCCGCTCTTGAGAGTGTTGGCGGTTCTGACGCTGGTGGTTCTGGTAAGCGCGGCCCAGCCCTTGTACGCGCAGAATTTTTCCAATTGGACTCCTGATCAAAAGGCAGACACCGCAGGCGCTCAGAAAACAGATTTGAAAGCAAATCCGCAGGCGGATCCGAAGGCAAGCCCGACGGTAAACGTGGCGGTGGATCCCCAGGCCGGTGTGGCGGTCAATGTGAAAACCGAGACGCTTCCAACGGCAGTGTTGCCGACTTTCAGTGAAGAGGATTTAACCGGATTAAGCCCGGAAGAGATTCAGGCCATGGTTGGAACCGGCTTGATCCCGGGAGGAATGCCGGATCATCCGGCCATTATTTCCGGGCAGGAAACGGCCAGCACCTATACCTTGGGCCCGACGGATGTGATCATGATCACGGTCATGCGTCATCCGGAGGTTAGCGGCGAATATCCCATCAATATGGAAGGGAAGATCCAGTATGAATTTGTGGGTGACCTTGTGTTGAGCGGTCTGGTCAAAGATGAAGCGGAAGAGGTGGTCTCAGACCGCTTGTCGGAATATATCGTTTCGCCGGAAGTCACGGTCAAGATCACTCAATATAACAGTAAAATTGTTTATGTGGTGGGAGAGGTTGCTGCGCCCGGAAAGATCTTTATGCGTGGGGACACCATTACCGTGCGTGAGGCTTTGATGCAGGCCGGCCTTCCCCGATTAAGCGGGATCACCAAGAAGAGCCATTTGATCACTCCGACGGATGCCGGAAAGCCCAAGAAAAAATATATCGATGTGTACGCCCTGCTCTATCAAGGCGATCTGCGGGAAAATGACATTATGTATCCGGGCGATGTGCTTTATATTCCCCCGACATTCCTGACCAAAGTCATGCGGGTCATCTCGCCGGTGGCTGCGCCGATTGGCCAGGCCGCGGGAGCGACATCGGGTGTGGGCGTGATCAGCAATCCGGTGCCGAGGGGATATTGATAATTGTGCCGAAACAACTTCGTAGGTTGTAACTTCGTAGGTTGGCGCGGCTAGTGTCTTAAAATAAGGAATCCATATGTACCAAGGCTTTTATGGTTTTAAGGAAATTCCGTTCAATCTGACGCCCAACGCTCGGTTTTTTTACGAGAGCGATAAGCACACCGAAGCTTTGTCGATCCTGAAGTACGCGGTGGTGCAGCGAAAAGGTTTTGTGGTCATGACCGGCGACATCGGCTCGGGCAAAACCACCGTCTGCCGCGCCCTGCTCAATCAGCTCGATTCTTCGGTGGAGAGCGCTCTGATCACCAATACCCATATCAGCGGCAAAGACCTTTTAACCACTATTTTGGAAGACCTGGATGTGCAGTATCAGGCCGGATCCAAGGCCCGGCTTTTAGCCCAGCTCAATCATTATCTGATCGACCAGTTGAGGCAGGACAAAAATGTGGTGCTCATCATCGATGAAGCGCAAAACCTGACGCCCTCGGTGCTGGAAGAAATTCGCATGCTTTCCAACCTTGAAACCGAACATGAAAAATTAATACAGATCATTATTTTAGGCCAGCCGGAATTGCGCAAAAAGTTGGCGCTGCCCCGGCTCGAACAGCTTCGCCAGCGCATCGCCATCTATTATCATCTGGTGCCGCTGACCCGCGAGGAAACCATCGATTATGTCCGCCACCGGCTGCATTTGGCCAGTGAGTCCGACACCGCTTATTTTACCGATGAGGCCCTGGAAATGGTCTCGCAGTTTTCCCGGGGCGTGCCGCGCCTGGTCAACCAGATCTGCGACAGCGCGCTGTTGACCGGTTATGTCAAAGACCGGCGTTTAATTGATACGGAGATTATGCAGGAAGTGATCTCGGATTCACCGATGGTGAGGATTGCGGCATAAACTTTATACGCGGGCGCTCAGGCACTGAGACACTAGAAAGAAGGAAGAAGGATGAGGGAAGACCGGGGAATTGGAAAAGATTGAAACAAATGGAAATATATAGAAACACATTGAAACACATTGAAACACAAAGGCGAGCGATAGAAATATGGGGAAATGTATGGAAATAAAAATCAAGGTGAAAAAGTGGGGTTGATCAGACTAAGTTGATTTATATATTTTCATTTATTTTTATCTTTTCCGGTTTTTTTATATTTCCAGTTATTTCTAAATATTTTGTTTTTAGTGTCTCAGTGTCGTATTGTGCCGAAACAACTTCGTAGGTTGTAACTTCGTAGGTTGGCGCGGCTAGTATTCATAGTGCCATGGCCCTGCGGAATTCGTAGAATTCCTCAGGATAAGTCCCCGATGGGATGTCTTAGTGTCTAGGTTTTAAGAAAGGAATAGAATGACAGAAACAACTGAAAGCAACTTGCAAGTTTTAAATTATGTCCGCATGTTCATACGGCGTAAGGAATTTTTAATCGTCGGTGGCATGCTCGGTTTGGCCATGGGTCTCTGCGCCGGCAACGTTATGCCTCCGCAGTACCGTTCCTCCACTGTCATTCTGGTGGAAGAGGGCAAGACCGATAATCCGCTGTTTGATAAGCTGGCGGTCTCCACCACCGTGGAAGACCGGCTTTCCAATATCAAAGAGTCGATGCTGGGCTGGTACAGCATGGTGGAACTGGTCAAACGGCTGGGCATGGAGAAGGATGTCCGCAGCGCTCAGGAATTTGAGAATTTGGTCCTCGGGATCCGCGACCGTATTTCGATCATGCTCAAAGGCCATAATGTCTTGTATCTGTCCTATGTCGGAAAAGATCCGCGCTCGACTCAGGCCGTGGTTGAAAATATCACGGATATTTTTATCAGCCGTAATAAGGAGATTCAGGAGCAGGAGACCTCGGATGCCATCAAGTTTATTGAAGAACAGCTCAAGGTCTATAAGGGAAAGATCAAGTCCGCCGAGATCGCTGAACTGCAGGACAGGCTCGATGAGCTCCTGATCGACTCCACTGACAAACACCCTTTGGTCAAACAGCTGCACGAACGTATTAACCTGAAGATGGATGAATTGAATAAAGAGAATCTCGAATATACCAGGGCCGATGACCTGGCCAAAGAATCCAACAAAGCGATCATCGAAAATATTCAGAAAGCCCTGACCAATATCGAAGGGGCGGTTGCCGATAAG